>NZ_CP035310.1:2237500-2537500 GCF_004114695.1 Erythrobacter sp. HKB08 | reverse complement strand
GAGCCGCTCGGCATGCTCGGCATTCACCCCTACGATGTGAAGAATCCGCGGCGAAACGCGCTTGTCCGCCCTTTGCAGGAGGAGGTTAAGGCCAAGGGCCTGTGGGCCTGCCACCTCGGTCCGGAGCTGGGCGGGCAGGGCTACGGCCAGGTCAAGCTGGGGCTGATGAACGAGATTCTCGGCGGCGCGACCTTCGCCCCGATCGTGTTCGGTTGCCAGGCGCCCGATACCGGAAATGCGGAGATCATCGCGCACTATGGCACTCCCGAACAGAAGGAGCGGTATCTAAAGCCGCTGCTCGACAACGAGATCGTTTCCGCCTTTTCCATGACCGAGCCGCAAGGCGGCTCCGACCCGACCAATTTCGTCACCAGAGCAGAGCTCGACGGCAATCACTGGAAGATCAATGGCGAGAAGTGGTTCTCGACCAATGGCAAATGGGCCGACTTCCTGATCGTGATGGCGGTCACCGATCCCGAGGCGCAGCGTCACCAGCGGATGAGCATGTTCATCGTGCCGGTCGATACGCCCGGTGTCGAAATCATCCGCAATGTCGGCGTCTACGGGCAGGAAAGCGGCTCGGAGAGCTACGTTCGCTATACCGACGTGCGCGTTCCGGCCGATCACCTGCTGGGCGAACAGGGCGGTGCCTTCGCGATTTCGCAGACCCGGCTCGGCGGTGGGCGGGTACATCACGCGATGCGCACGGTCGGCAGCTGCAAGCGCCTGCTCGACGCGATGAGCCGGCGTGCCGTCAGCCGCAAGACGCGGACCGGGGCGATCAGCGACTACCAGGCGGTGCAGATGCAGATCGCCGACAGCTATATCGAGCTCGAGCAATTCAAGCTCTTCGTCCTCAAGACCGCCTGGATGATCGACAAGTACCAGGATTACCGGAAGGTCCGGAAGGATATCGCCGCGATCAAGGCGCTGATGCCGAAGGTCTATCACGACATCGCCTCGCGCTGCATCCACATCCATGGCTCGCTCGGGGTCTCGAACGAGATGCCATTCGTCGGTAACCTGATCGCTTCGATGGTCATGGGTATCGCCGACGGACCGACCGAGGTGCACAAGGTCACCGTCGCGAAGCAGCACCTGCGGGCATACCGCGAGGTCGACGACCCCATGTTCCCAGAATACTCGCTGCTCCATCGCCGCGATGCAGCCCGGGCGATGTACGATCCGGTTGAGGAAATTGCCGACGCGGCGGAGGCTGCCGCATGAGCGGTGAAGCAGCCGTCGCCGACGGCGGATCGCAGGCGCAATCGGGGATTCCGCCGCTAAGGACCGGGACGAAAGTCAGCTACGGCTTCGGCGCGATGGCCAATGGCATCAAGAGCGCGGCTTTCTCGAGCTACCTTTTGCTCTATTTCAACCAGGTCGTCGGCGTTCCTGCAGCAATCGTCGGGACCGCGCTGGCCATGACGCTGCTGGTCGATGCGATCGTCGACCCGTTCCTCGGCCGCTGGGCCGATGTGACGCGCTCGCGCTGGGGCAGGCGCCATCCCTTCATGCTCGCCGCGGCCGTGCCGACCACGATCTTCTTCTTCCTGACATGGTTTCCGCCCGACGGGTTGAGCCATGTGCAGCTGGGCTTGTGGATCTTCGCTTTCGCGGCGGCAACGCGGGCCGCGATCAGCGCATTCGAGATCAACGCCTCGGCAATGGCGCCCGAACTGACCGACGTTTACGCGGAGCGGACCAAGCTGTTCTCGCTGCGCTACTGGTTCGGCTACGCAGGCGCCTTCGGCTTCACCTCCTTCTCGCTCGCCTTCATCTTCATCGAGAGCGAGGAATATCCGCGCGGTCAGCTGAACCCGGAAAGTTACGTAAATTTCGCAACGCTCGGCGCGATCCTGATCTTTATCGCCATTCTGGTCTGCGCTTTCGGCACCAAGAGCCGCATCCCCTACATGCGGCAGGCCGACGCAGCGACGGACGGGCCGAAGATGACCATGATGGGTCATTTAAAAGAGATGTTCGCGGCATTCGGCAATCGCGGGTTCCTCGCGATCTTCGGCTTCGGCGTGTTCAAATATACCGCCATCGGGCTTTACAGCGCGACGACACTCTATTTCGGGACCTATCTCTTCCAGCTCAACACGACGCAGCTTGCCTTGCTCACGCTCGACAGCTTCGTCGCGGCGACGCTGGCAGCGCCGCTCGCGCCGCGCTTTTCCAACTGGCTCGGCAAGCGCAAGAGTTCGATGATCTTTGCGGTCCTCGGCGTCTCGATCGGCCTCACCCCGCTGCTGCTCAGCCTGTTCGACATGTTCTTCGTGCCGGGCGACAAGCTGCTGGTGCCGACTCTGTTCGTCATCGGCGCGGTTTACGGTGCGATGGTCGCGATCTCGCTGATCAATACCAGCTCCATGCTCGCCGACGTGGTCGAAGACAGCGCGGTCGAAACGGGGCGGCATACGGCAGGCACGTTCTTTTCCGCTTCGAGCTTCATGCAGCAATGCTCCAACGCGCTCGGCCTGTTCGTGGCCGGGCAGGTCCTGGCGCTATCGCAGTTTCCGGAAAAGGCGGACCCGGCGACCATTTCCGAAGACGTGGTCGACAGCCTGCTGATCCATTACATACCGACCTCGATCACACTCTGGACGGTCGGCGCGCTGATCCTGCTGTTCTATCCGATCACGCGCGAACGGCACGAGAGAAACATCGAAATCTTGCGGGCCCGGGAGGCCGAAGCCCGCGAGCAACAGCAACGCGACGCACCGCTCGGCGGGCCCGCGCGATAAGAGGAGAGAGCCTTGGCTACCCAAGCAGAGATCGACACGCAGAGCGAGGAGGCTGCCTTCCGCGAGGAGGTGAAGCAGTTCCTCGCCGAAAACTTCCCGCCCGAACTGAAAGGCAAGAGCAATGCGCTCGCCAGCGTGGAAGGCCCGACCAACGAAAACGACGCGCAAGCCAAGTGGCGCAAGGCGATGGGCAGCCGCGGATGGGGCACGCCGACCTGGCCGAAGGAATACGGCGGTGGCGGCCTGTCGCGCAAACAGGCGCGCATCCTCAACGAGGAAATGGCGAAGGTCGGCGCATTCAACCCGATCGGCGGCATGGGCGTGATGATGTTCGGCCCCACGCTGCTCGAATACGGCAGCGAGGAGCAGAAGAAGGAGCATATCCCGCCGATCTGCCGCGGCGAGATCCGCTGGTGCCAGGGCTATTCGGAACCCAATGCCGGCTCCGACCTTGCGAACCTCCAGACCATGGCCGAGGACAAGGGCGACCACTACCTCGTCAACGGGCAGAAGACCTGGACGAGCGGCGGGCAATGGGCGGACAAGTGCTTCTGCCTCGTGCGCACCGACCGCAGCGACAAGCACAAGGGCATCAGCTTCCTGCTGATCGACATGGATACGCCCGGCGTCGAAGTGCGCCCGATCCAGATGATCAGCGGCATGAGCCCGTTCTGCGAGACCTTCTTCACCGACGTGAAGGTGCCGAAGGAGAACCTCGTCGGCGAAGAAGGGCAGGGCTGGACCATCGGCAAGCGCCTGCTCCAGCACGAGCGGACCAACCTGTCGGGTGGCGGAGCCATGGCGCGCCTGATGGGGGCGAGCATGTCCGACATCGCGAAGAAGCACCTCGAGGTGGGCGAGGATGGCGAGCTGGCCGACAAGGTGATGCGCGACCGGATCGCGGACTTCGAAATCCGCTGGAACTCCTTCCTCCTCACCGCGCGCCGCGCGACCGAGGAATCGAAGGCGGCTGGCGGCGTGTCCGATATCGCCTCGGTGCTCAAGAAACTCGGCACGAAGCTCGGCCAGGAGAGGGCCGAGATGCTGATCGAGATCATGGGCTACCAGGCGCTCGGCTGGGAGGGCGAGGGCTTCTCCGATGCAGAGCTTGCGGGCACGCGTGGCTGGCTCTTCGGCAAGGCGACCACGATCTACGGCGGCTCGACCGAAATCCAGAACAACATCATCGCCAAGCGCGTGCTTGGCATGCTCGACCACCAGTAAGAGGGAGCGCGAACAATGGCAGTTCTCACTGAAGAACAGGAAATGCTGCGCGACATGGCGCGCGACTGGGCGAGCAATGAAAGCCCGGTCACCGAATTCCGCAAGGTCCGCGCGAGCGGCGATCCGAAAGCCTATGACGAGGGCGCATACGGCAAGATGGCCGATATGGGCTGGACCGGCGTCATCGTGCCCGAAGAGCACGGCGGTTCCGACTTCGGCTGGCTTTCGGCCGGCCTCGTCGTCGAGGAGCTGGGCAAGACGCTGACGGCAAGCCCGCTGGTCGCGACGACCGTCGCGGCATCCGCCATCATTCTCGGCGGCAGCGATGAGCAGAAGGCGAAGTACCTGCCCAGGCTTGCAAGCGGCGAGATGGTCGCGACGCTGGCGGTCGACGAAGGGCCGCGCCATGCGCCCGAGACAATCGAAACCAGCGTGAGCGGCGGCAAGCTGAGCGGCACAAAGGCCTTCGTTCACGAAGCGCACGGGGCCGACCTGTTCGTCGTCGCGGCGAAGGACGGGCTCTATCTGGTCGAGAAGGGCGAGGGCGTGTCGCTTTCGACCCGCAAGATGACCGACCAGCGCAGCCATGCCGAAGTCACGTTCGAAGGTGCCGGTGCCGACAAGCTCGAAGGCGGCGGGGACGGCCTGCTCGAAGACGTTCTCGACCGTGCGCGTATCCTGACGGCGGCCGAGATGCTCGGCATGGCGCAGGCCGTGTTCGACACAACGCTCGACTACCTGAAGCAGCGCGTGCAGTTCAACCAGGTGCTGGCGACGTTCCAGGCGCTCCAGCACCGTATGGCGGACCTGTTCGGCGACCTTGCGATGATGCGCTCGGCAGTCGAAGGTGGACTGCAGGCACTCGACAGCGGCTTCGGGGTTGCGCGTGCCGCCTCCATCGCCAAGGCGGAAGCGAACCGGGTGCTCCACACCATGAGCCGCGAGGGTATCCAGCTGCATGGCGGGATCGGGATGACCGACGAATATGACGTCGGCTTCTATCTCAAGCGCGCACGCATCCTCGAGAATGCGTGGGGCAGCACCTCATACCTGCGCGACCGCTTCGCGCGCATCGGTGGCTATTGAGTTCGGGCGAGCCCGGACAAGGCGAAACGGCAGCCAGCGCCCAGCAACGGGCGCTGGCTGACCACGCGCGTTTCGTAGAAGAAAACCTGCCGCGCAATTTTCGCGCGAATTTCATTCACGGCGTGCTCGGCATGACGGGCTTCCGCCTCATCTATGCCCCGACGATCATCCCGGCCTACCTGCTGCTCCTGACGGGTAGCACGGCGGCTGTCGGCGTCGGCGCCGCGCTGCTCCAGCTTGGCGCGACCATCAGCCCGATCGCGAGCGGCGCGCGGATCGAGCATCGCAGCCATATCCTTCCTTACGCGATCCGCGTCGGCTCTCTGATGCGGCTGATGATCCTCGGCCTCGCGCTCGCCGGCTGGTTCCTGACCGGCAATGCGCTGCTCTACGCGATCTTCGCATGCTTCCTGCTGCTCGGTTTCTTTACCGGCGCCCAGCGCGTCGCTTTCCAGATGCTGATCAGCAAGCTCATCCCGATCGCCAAGCGCGGGCGATTGCAGGGCTATCGCAATTTCGCCGGAGGGCTGATTGCCGCGATCCTCGCCTGGGTCGCGGGTAATTACTTCATTGCCGACGACTGGCTGGGCAATGGCTATTCGACGACCTTCCTCTTCGCCTTCGTCCTGACGAGTGCGGGACTGGTCGTCCTGAAAACGATGATCCGCGAGCCTGCCGCACCCGTATCGCGCCCGCAGATGCCGTTCCTCGAGCGCGTGAAGCAATTCCCGCAGCTTATCGAGGACAAGGATTTCGCCAATTTCCTGGTAGTGCAAAGCTTCGCGAGCATCGCCCGCGTCGCGGCGCCGTTCTGGACGGTCTATGCCGGATCGCTTCTCGGACTGGACGGCGCGCTGATCGGCGGGCTGAGCTTCGTCTTCCTCGCCTCGGACACCTTCTCGAACATCTTCTGGGGGCCGATGGGCGACCGGCTGGGCTTCAAGATCGTCTATGTCCTGTCGCTTACCAGCACGATCATCGGCGTGCTTCTCCTCCTGTTCGGGACCAGCGCGCTGCCAGTCTATCTCGCCTTCATCTTCATGGGCGTGGGCGTATCGGGCTGGATGCTGGCATCGACGACCATGGTGCTCGAATTCGGGGAGCAGGAGGATACGCCGATGCGGCTTGCCTTCGTGACCACGGTCGAGGGCGCGATCGCGGCGAGCGGGCCGATCCTCGTCGGCGTGCTGATTGCGGCCTACGGTTTCGTGCCGCTGTTCTCCATCGCGCTCGTCTCGCTCGTTGCGGCGCTCGCGGTGCTGGTGTTCCGGGTGCGCGAGCCGCGCCACTACATCCGGCTGTAGGTCAGATCTTTTCCGGGTCCGCCAACAGCCCGCGCGACAGGGTCGAGACGTATGTGCGGATGGCGATCTCGGGGTCGTCGAACCGTTCGGCCCAGCGGCGCGCCTCGTAGGCGCTGTTGAGCGTCGACATGATCACTTGGCTGGCGATCAGCGGGTCGATCGGCCGGACCGAGCCGTCCGCCACCCCGTCGATCAGCATTCCTGCAAAACGCCGCGCGAGGCGGTTCGAGCGCGTGACCACGTCGTCCTTGTGCTCCGCCTCGAGGGCCTGGAGCGCGGTGGTGCGCAGCAGCGGCGTCGCATCGTGGAATTGCAGGTCGACGAGTTCATGCAGGACACTCGTCAGCCGGGTCCAGTAGTCGGCATCGAGGTCGCGGCCGACGATCTGGACTTGCGAGAGGCGGTCGTAGCTGTGCTCGAAACAGGCGAGCACCAGATCGTCCTTCGCCTCGTGGTGGTGGTAGAAGCTGCCCTTGGTCACGTTGAGCGACTTCGCGATCCGGTTGACCGATGCGCCGCGATAGCCGCGCTGGTTGATCATCACCGTCGCAGCCCGCAGGAATGCGCTGTTCTGGCCGGGGTTGAGCTCCTCGCTCGTGCGCCAGTCGCCCGAAAGTTCGCGCGGCTCCCACGCTCCGGCGCTGGCCGGCAGGCCGTAGGCGAGAATGTCGAACATGCGCTCTTCGATCCGGGCGAAGTCGCGCGTCGAGTAGCGCAGCGACCAGACCGGCCACCACATGATCGCTTCCATCAGAACGTGGGCCCGCGCCAGATAGAGGGCGCGGATTTCCGCGTCGTCGGAATCGCCGAAGAAGCTGCCGATCGTCTCGACGACCGTGCGGTAGTGGGAGAGCAGCGGCGCCTGCTTTTCCGGATCGAGCGAGCGGATTTCCGACAGGGCGGTGATCAACCCGCGCTCGCCCGAGCGGATGCGGTGGCGCAGCGCGATATGTTCGGCGAGGAAGCGCCGAAGCCGTGCGGCAGGATCCTTCTCGGCGAGGGCATCGCGCGCGATCCGCTCCATCAGCGAGAGCGTTTCTTCGTACACCGCGACGACAAGCTGTTCCTTGCGCGCGAAGTAATAGGTGATGCTGGTCGCGTTCAGCCCGATCGCGCGGGCGACTTCCGACAGGGTGGTGGCCTGGACCCCGACTTCGTTGATCAGGGCGGAGGCGGCATGGATGATCGCGTCGCGGCGTTCGCCGAAGCGTTTCGTCTCTGCGCTCTTGCCGGCCATCCAGTCCCTCCGGCCGCGCCTTCGCTCAAAAGAGCGTGGCGAGGTCTTTCTTCAATATCTTCCCGTTGGCGTTTCGGGGCAGGGTCTCCTTCGTGAAGACGATGCGTTCCGGTACCTTGAACTTTGCGAGCCGCTCGGCAACCCAGGCGCGCAATTCTTCCTCACTTGCGTTCTCTCCGGGCGCGAGATGCACCACCGCTGCGGGCACTTCGCCAAGCTGGGTATGCGGCAACCCGATCAGCGCCGCATCGGTGACTGCGGGGTGATCGTAGAGGACGTTCTCGACTTCCGAGGAATAGATGTTCTCGCCGCCGCGGATGATCATGTCCTTGGCGCGGTCGACGATATAGCAGAAGCCTTCCTCGTCGAGCCGGGCGAGGTCGCCGGTCTTCACCCAGCCATCGACGAAGGTCGCCTCGGTCGCTTCCGGGTTGTTCCAGTAACCTTTGACGACCATCGGGCCGCGCGCCCAGAGCTCGCCGACTTCACCGACGGGAAGCTCCTCGGTGCCGTCTTCGTTCATGATCTTGAGGTCGGCGACGGCGACCGGCGGGCCGCAGCTGTCGGGGCGGTTGAGATAGTCCTCGCTCGAATGGCCCGTCACCGTCGCCATGGTTTCGGTCATGCCCCAGCCGTTGCCGGGCAGCGCGCCGAAGATGTCGCGGATCTTGCGCACGAGGTCAGGTGCACTCGGCGCCCCGCCATAGGCGATCGCCTCTAGGCTCGAGAGGTCGTAATTCTTGCGTTCCGGGTGCTCGATCAGCTGCCACGCGATGGTCGGGACGCCGCCTGTCACATTGATCTTCTCGCGCTCGATGATCTCGAAAGCGCGCAGCGGGTCCCACTTGTGCATGAAGACGAGCTTGTTGCCCGCTGCGATGTTGCCCATTAGCCCGGCGGAGCAGGCAGTGACGTGGAACAGCGGGATAACGGTGAGGCCGGCCTTGGGTTGCGGCTCGGGAATTTCCTCGCCGCGCCGAAGAACCGCGCAGGCGGCGTTGTAGCCGCTCGACAGGATATTGGTGCACAGGTTGCGGTGCGTCCCCAGCGCGCCCTTCGGATTGCCGGTCGTGCCGCTGGTGTAGAAGATGGTGGCATCGTCATCGGGGGCGATTTCGACCTCGGGCAAGTCGCTTTCCGGCAGGCTCCCGAAATCGCCCGGCGCGCCGATAATGTCTTCGAGCCGCTCGGCCCTTTCGAGTGCTTCGGGAGCGCGCGAGACGAAGACGGTCTCGAGGGCAGGGCATTCTCCGCGATGTGGGGAAATGCGCTCCCACCGTTCGTGGTCGCAGATCAGCAGTTTGGTGCCGGAATTCGAAAGTCCATAGGCGAGCTCCGGCCCGGTCCACCACGCATTGAGCGGAACGCAGATCGCTCCGATAGTGGTCGCCGCGAAGAATGCGACCGGCCATTCGGGCAGGTTGCGCATGGCAAGCGCAACCCGGTCGCCCTTCGCGATGCCGCGCGCCTGCAACTCCTTCGCGAGCGCTGCGACCGCCCGGAACCAGCCGTCGTATGTGACACGCTCGTCTTCGTAGACGAGGAACTCGCGCGGGCCGTACATCCGCCCGACCATGGCGAGTGCGCGCAGGTTCGGCGGGGCGTTCTTCCAGACGCGCGTCGGCACGCCGCGGATGTCGACCGTTTCCATTTCGAAGCGCTGGCCCGGTGCGGTCAGGCGGTCCCTGCATTCGTCCCGGCTGATTGCCGGCCAGCCATCCGGCGCGGTCCAGCCGATCGCCGACGCAAGCGACGTTTCACCCTTCGATGCGGTTGCGGCATCGCCCATGCACAGTCATCCTCTTCCCTTGTCCGCCTGACGCGAATCTTGTCTCGGAGACTATGCGGCACGCAAGCCGGAGGCAAGCGTGTCTGCGAGAATCTGAAAGACAGGTATGAGGGTTTGCACGGGCGCAAAATTGTATATCAAGGCGCTTCAGAAAACGAAGTATGCCGCGGTCAACGGGGTAGGGAGAGAGAATGTTCGAACTGGCAGATGCAGGCGACCTGGGTTTCGATAGCGAACGGCTCGGGCGAATTGCCCCCTTCCTCGCCGAGACATATATCGACAGCGGCCGCCTCCCGAATGCGCAGCTGGTGGTCTGCCGTGACGGCAAGCCGGTGCATTACACCAAGCTCGGCAAGATGGGCGACGATGGCCGCGAGCTGACCGACGATGCGCTGTTCCGCATCGCCAGCATGACCAAGCCGGTGACCTCGGTCGCCTTCATGCAGCTGGTCGAGCAGTGCAAGGTCGCGCTGGAAGAGCCGGTCACCAAGGTCTTTCCCGAATTCGCCGACCTCAAGGTCTATGCCGGCGGCGGCGGTTCGATTCCCTTCGCTCCGGGAGCGCCTGCGCATCCGATCCGCTTCGTCGACCTGCTGACGCATATGTCGGGCCTCACCTACGGCCTGCAGAACCGCAACAACATTGATGCGGTCTACCGCGAGTTCAATTTCGACTTCGCGCGCGACCATCTCGATTCCGACGAATTCGTGGCCAAGCTGTCGAAGCTGCCGCTCGAATTCGCACCGGGGCAGGGGTGGAACTACTCGGTCTCGACCGACGTCCTCGGCATCGCGGTGGAGCGGATCAGCGGGATGCGGCTCGGCGAGTATTTCGAGAAGCACATCTTCGATCCGCTTGGCATGAAGGATACGCGCTTCGGTGTCGCGGAGGGGCAATCGCACCGCCTCGTCGATGCCTATGCCTATCGTCCGGGCGATGCGCCGCGCATGATCAATGCGGGCGCGACGAGCAAGCTGAACCAGCCGGGCACGTTCGACAGCGGTGGCGGCGGGCTCGTCGGCACGATTGCAGATTACGACCGCTTCACGAGCATGCTGCTGAACGGCGGCGAGCTCGACGGTGCACGCATCCTCAGCCCCAAGACGGTTCGCCTGATGCGGACCAACCACCTGCCCGACAATCGCGACCTGACCGAAATGTCGAGCAGCCTGTTTTCCGAGGCCAACAATGCCGGGACCGGTTTCGGCCTCGGCTTTGCCATGGTCATCGATCCGGCGAAGACGCTGATGCCTTCGAGCATGGGCGAGTTCTACTGGGGCGGTGCCTATTCGACCGCCTTCTTCGTCGATCCTCTCGAGCGGATCACCATGACCTTCATGACGCAGGTCTATCCGTCCTCGACCTATCCCATCCGCCGACAGCTCAAGACGCTGATCTATTCGGCCCTCACAGACAGCTACGCCTGAAGGAGCAAACCATGACCTCCCCCATTCGCACCGAGCGCCACGACAACGTGCTGGTGATCATTTCCGACAATCCGCCGGTCAACGCACTCGGCCAGGCCGTGCGGCAGGGTCTTGCCGACGGTATCGAAGAAGCGCTTGGCGACGACAGCGTGGAAGCCGTCGTCATTCGCTGCGACGGACGCACCTTCTTCGCAGGTGCCGACATCACCGAATTCGGCAAGCCGCCGCAGGGCCCGAGCCTGCCCGAAGCGCTCGACAAGATGGAAGCGAGCGACAAGCCGGTCGTCGCCGCGATCCACGGGACCGCGCTCGGCGGCGGGTGCGAAGTCGCGCTTGCCTGCCACTACCGCGTCGCCGTGCCGAGCGCGAAGCTGGGCCTGCCCGAAGTCAAGCTCGGCCTGATCCCGGGCGCCGCAGGTACGCAGCGCCTCCCGCGCCTTGTTGGTGCCGAGGCCGCTCTACCGCTCGTCGCGGTCGGCAACCCGATCCCTGCGAGCAAGGCCAAGGCCATCGGGCTGGTCGATGAAATCGTCGGCGAAGACAGCCTCGAAGCGGACGCGATTGCCTTCGCCAAGTCGAAGATCGGCCAGCCGGTCCCGCGTGCATCGGAAGGAACGGCCAACCAGGACGGTGTGAAGAACCCCGGACTGTTCGACGAATTTCGCGCCAAGCACGGCCGCCGGATGCGCGGTTTCGACGCGCCCAATGCGGCGATCGAATCCGTCAAGGCGGCTGGCGAACTGCCTTACGCCGAAGGCGTGAAGCGCGAGCGCGAGCTATTCCTGAAGCTGATGGAAGGCACGCAGTCAAAGGCCATGCGCCACTACTTCTTCGCCGAACGCGCGGCGAACAAGATCGACGATGTGCCCGCCGATACGCCGCTCATCCCGATCAAGAAGGTCGGCATCATCGGTGCAGGCACCATGGGTGGCGGGATCGCGATGAACTTCCTGTCTGCCGGCATCCCGGTGACCATCCTCGAAATGAAGCAGGAAGCGCTCGATCGCGGCACCGGCGTCATGCGCAAGAATTACGAGCGCACGGCGAAGAAGGGCCGGATGAGCATGGAGCAGGTCGACCAGGCGATGGGCCTGCTGACCCCGACGCTCGACTATGCCGACCTTGCCGACTGCGATCTCGTGATCGAGGCCGTGTACGAGAACATGGACGTGAAGAAGCAGGTCTTCGCCACGCTGGACGAGACGGTGAAGGACGGCGCGATCCTCGCGTCGAACACCAGCTATCTCGATATCGACGAGATCGCCACGGCGACCAAGCGGCCTGGCTATGTCGTCGGCATGCACTTCTTCTCGCCGGCGAACGTCATGAAGCTGCTGGAAGTCGTGCGCGGTGCAAAAACGCGTGACGATGTCCTCGCGACGGTGATGAAGCTGTCCAAGAAAATCGGCAAGGTCGCGGCCGTTTCGGGCGTCTGCCCGGGCTTCATCGGCAACCGCATGCTGTCCAAGCGGCAGGAGCAGGCCAATGCGCTGATCATGGAAGGCGCGAATTACTGGGACGTCGACGACGTGCTGCTTGAGTTCGGCTTCCCGATGGGGCCGTTCCAGATGGCCGATCTCGCCGGGATCGACATCGGTTGGCACCGCGACCCGAGCAAGGTGACCACCGTGCGCGAGGCGCTGTGTGCGGCCGAGAGGTTCGGCCAGAAGAACGGCAAGGGCTTCTACGACTACGATGAAGCGCGCAATCGCACGCCGTCGGACGAGGTGAAGCAGATCATCGCCGACTTCGCCGCGAAGGAGGGCAAGACGCCGCGCGAAATCTCGAAGGACGAAATCCGCGAGCGCCTGCTCTACCCGATGGTCAACGAGGGCGCGAAAATCCTCGACGAGGGCATGGCCCAGCGCGCGAGCGATATCGATGTCGTGTGGATCAACGGCTACGGCTGGCCGCTCTATACCGGCGGACCGATGTTCTGGGCCGATACGATCGGACTGGACACTGTGGTCGAGGGGCTCGAAAAGCACGGGCTCGAGGTGAGCGATTACCTGCGCCGCAAGGCCGATGCCGGCGAGACGTTCAACTGACGAACGGCCTGAGCCGACGAAGCTGAAGGATTGGGCGGGCATCCGGTGAAGACAGCCGGAGCCCGCGGGAGAGACTAATGACCACACAATCGGCCACCGTGCCCGGAACCCACCAGGAGGTTTCTCCGCGCGCACGGCAGGTGACGCTGTTCCTGCTCACCGTGACCTATTTCTTCAGCTACATGGACCGGCAGATCCTCGCGATCCTGCTGGAGGACATCAAGGCGGACCTGCTGCTGACCGACACGCAGCTCGGCCTGCTGTCGGGCTTCGCCTTCGCCATCTTCTATGCGACGCTGGGCATCCCGGTTGCGGCATTGGCCGACCGGATGAACCGCGTGAACATCATCTCGGCAGCGCTGGCGACGTGGAGCGCGATGACGGCGGCCTGCGGGCTCGCGACGAACTTCATCCAGCTCCTCTTGGCGCGCATCGGTGTCGGGATTGGCGAGGCCGGGTCGAGCCCGCCGAGCCACTCGATCATCGCCGACCTGTACCCTGCGGAAAAGCGCGCGCTCGCGCTTTCGATCTATTCGCTCGGCGTCACGCTTGGCGCTGCGGCCGGACAGATTTTCGGCGGTAACCTGACTTACTTCTTCGACTGGCGGACCGCGTTCATCGCGATCGGCCTTCCCGGCGTGATACTCGCCGTCATCGTCAAGCTCTTCGCCACCGAACCGATGCGCAAGGCGGAGCCCGGCGCGGTCGAGAGCGAGGACCAGCCATCGGTATGGGACGGTTTCCGCACCATTTTCGCGAACCGGGCTGCCGTTTGGCTCGTCGCGGGCGTCACGCTGACCTCGATGATCGGCTACGCGCTTACCGGCTGGACGCCGTCCTACCTGATCCGCTTATTCGGGCTGAATACGCTGCAGGTCGGCAATATCGTCGCACCGTTGCTCGCCCTTGCGGGCGTTGCGAGCGGGCTCGGTAGCGGCTGGCTCGCCAACCGCCTGTCGGAGCGATACGGGATGCAGGCGCAGCCGCTGATGATTGCCGGGCTCAAGCTGCTGGCGCTGCCCTTCCTGCTCGCCTTCTATTGGGTCGAGGGCGCGTGGATGGCGGTCGGCATGTACTTCATCGCCGTGCTTTTCCAGTCCTGCTACCTCGGACCGACCTTCGCCATGATCCAGACGCTCGCGCCGCTCAAGATGCGCGCAGTCTGGGCGGCAGTGACGTTGCTGATCATCAACCTGATTGGTCTCGGCATCGGCCCGACCATGGTCGGCGTCTTCTCCGACATGCTCGAGCCTGCCTATGGCGAGCAGTCGCTGCGCTATGCGCTGTTGATCATCGCCTCGTTCACGCCGCTCGCGATCTTCGCCTATTGGCGTGCGAGCGTCGCGCTGCGCAAGCAGGCCGCTGCCTGATCCGCGCTACTGGCCGATGGTCCGGATGCTCGCTTCCGGATCGTCGACCATGCGCGGCTCGACATCGAGCTCCATGACCATCCGGCTATCGGCAGTGTAGGGCGTCCACTCGGGAAGCAGGGCGCTGGAGGGCGTGCCCGTTTTCGCGAAGGCAATCCAGGCATCGCTCATCATCTCGGCCATGGTCGCCGCATCCTCGCCGGTGCCGACAAGGGCCGCGGATTCCTCTGCATTGTCGAACATCAGCGGGATATCGAGCGTGTGCGGCGACTTGAGCAAGCCTCCGGCGACCGGCGTTTCCCAGGTCAGGCGATAGACATAGACCGGCGCTTCGGCGGTGCGGCTCTGCTGGTCGGCGAGAATGTAGGTGCCGCGCACGAAACGCCCGCCCATGGCCGCGCTCGCGATATGGGTCGGCGAGTAGTCCGGGTACATTGCGCGGTATGCGGCAACCGCTTCCTTCGCGCCGTCGCCCATCATCGCCGCCATGCCGTCGAGTTGCGCATCGTCGATCCGTCCGAACCACGGCTGCGAGGCAAGGAAGAGCGTCATCTCGTCCTTGTTGTAGCCGATCATCAGCGGCACATCGCGCGACTGTTCCGGCGCTGCGGGCAGGAAGGGATCGCGCGGCAGGATCGTCCCGTCGGCAATCGGCCCAAGGCTCGGTCCGCGCCCGAAACCGCTACCGGCAGGTGTCGCGCGCCGGACGGCGAGGAGCAGGTCTTCCGCCGGATAGGCCTGCAACTGCTCGACCGTCTCGATGCCGGCAGCCTCGAGAATTTTCGCGGCATACTCGGCAGCTTCCTCCGGTTTGCCGCTGGTCACGCCGGGGCCTGACTGGACGATCGCCTTGTGGAACAGCCCGTCCGCCAAAGGCATCGCCATCAAATGGCTCACCTTCGAGCCGCCGCCGGACTCGCCCATGATCGTCACATTGTTGGGGTCGCCGCCGAAATTGGCAATGTTGTCGCGCACCCATTCGAGCGAGCGCACGAGGTCGAGATTGCCGACATTGCCCGACGCGTCGAACTCATCGCCGAACGCCTCGGCGAGATTGAGATAGCCGAAAGCGTTGAGGCGATGGTTCACCGTCACGACGACGACATCGCCTTTCTCGGCCAGGTTGCGCCCGTCATAGGCAGGCCAACTGCCCGAGCCGTAGGCGTATCCGCCGCCATGAAACCAGACCATCACCGGCCGGCTCCCGCTGCTCGCATCGGGCGTCCATACATTGAGGAACAGGCAGTCCTCGTTGTCGATCTTCTCTTCGGTGCCGGTCGGGAAGATGCCCTGGATCTGGCGCGTCAGCTCTGTCGTATTGGGACCGCTCGGCGTGTAGAGCTGCATGCAGGGCGCGCCGTGGCCGGTGGCATCGGCAATTCCCTGCCACTCATCGGCGGGGATCGGCGGCTGGAAACGCAGGTCTCCGACGGGCGGGGATGCATAGCGAATGCCGAGATATGCATCGACACCGTCGTCCTCCAGCCCCTGGACCTTGCCGGCTTCCGTTTCGACCACCGGGGTCGCTCCGGGCGCATCGGCAAGGGCGGCTGGAGCCGTCGCAATCGTCGAACCGACCAAAATCGTTGCAGCGAAAAGCTCGGCCTTCATCATGTCTCTCCCCAATTCCTGCTTGCCGCGGTTGCGGACCGGAGCGCGATAAATCGGGACTCGATCCATTAGCGGCGAAAATTCGAATATCAGGTATGATGGCGGTCGGGCAAGCGTCGACGCTGGTTGCGCGTGCAGGCTGCCAATTCGAAGGTGTTCGCCCCGCTATCGGCGCCGCCGGGCCGCATTCCGCTACGAATTCCCGAATTTCGAGAAGCGGGAAACCTGTGGTTTTTTGGTCGCATGCGGGGCGCTCTGTTCAAAAGATGCGTGGATAGCGCCTTGACAGCAAGGTCCTTTCACACGCAGTAATTCGATTACTGGGTATGCCGCCGATAGAGCGGCCAAAAGTGGGAGAGGATTGATGAAAGCGATCAGCGTTCTGCGCTACGGCTGTGCCGTGCCTGCACTTGTAGCAGGTCTGGCTCTGGCCAACCCTGCCATGGCGCAGGAAAATGCCTCGGCGGATGCCGCCGCGGACGAGCCGATTAACAACCGCCAGATCGTCGTTACCGGGTCGCTGATCCGCGGCACGCCGGAAGATGCGGCGCTTCCCGTGGATGTGTTCACCAGCGAGGACCTGGCCAAGCAGGGCGTCGACAGCCCGCTCGAATTCATCAAGGAACTTCCCTCGGTCGGTGCCGTCCTCGGCGATACCAACCAGTTCTCGACCGCCGCGCAGGGCTTCCAGGGCGTCGGCTCGATCAACCTTCGCGGGCTCGGCCCGCAGCGCACCCTCGTGCTGCTCAACGGCAAGCGCACCATCCTCACTCCGGGTGCCGGCTTCGTCGACACGCAGCTGATCCCGCTCTTCGCGCTCGAGCGCGTCGAAATCCTGAAGGACGGCGCAGGCACGACCTACGGTTCCGACGCGATCGCGGGTGTTGCCAACTTCATCACGCGCAATCGCTTCACCGGCGTCGAGCTGCAGGCGGACTACACCTTCATCGACGGCTCGGACGACGACTATTCGGTCAGCGCGCTGGCCGGTATCGAGGCTGGCGCGGCGAACATCGTGGTCGGCGCGGGCTGGCAGCACCGTTCCGAACTCGCGACGACCGCACGCGACTTCACGCAGCTCGATTACGCCACGAACCCGTCGGCCTATTCGGCGCTTTCGACACCGGGCCTGGTCGCTGTGACCTATCTCACCCCGACCGGCCTCAGCACCCAGACGCGCCCGGATCGCGGATGTAACGACCTCGGCGGTTTCCAGGACGGCGGCATCTGCCGCTTCACCTACATTCCCTACGACAACATCGTCGAGGACGAGGACCGCTACCAGGTCTTCGCCCAGTTCACCGCCGATCTGTCGGACAAGGTGACCTTCACGGCCGATGCGCTCTATGCTCGCAGCGACCTTGAATCGCTCAACTACTCGCCGGCTTTCCCGCCGACGCAGGGACCGAACGGTTCGGGCTTCCTTTCGGCCTTCACCACTTCGCCGAACAACCCGGGCGTATCCGCATTCCTTGCCCAGCAGGGTCTTCCGGCCAGCACGGCGACTTCGCCGATCGTGCGCGTCACCAACGTGCTGTTCCGTCCCTTCGGCTATCTCGGCAACCCGCTCGATCCCGAGCGCGGTTCGGGTACTGGCTTTGCCAGCAACGAAGCGTTCCGCGTAAGCGGCGGCTTCGACATCGAGCTGAGCGACACACTGACCCTCGATATCGACGGTACCTTCTGGGATTCCGACCGTACCGCATGGGCGCCGGGCATCGTGGGTAGCCGCCTGCAGGCAGCGCTCAACGGCTTCGGCGGTCCGAACTGTACGGGTACCACCGCAGGGGCCAATGGCTGTCTCTGGTTCAACCCCTTCGTGAACGCTGGCCCGTCCAACCCGGCGCTCGGTCTTTCCAACCCGTTCTACGTACCGGGTGCGGAAAACAGCGAAGAGTTGGTCCGCTGGCTGCAGGTTCCCAACGGCACGGTCGAAGAGGAATCGCAGGTCGTGTTCGACATGGTCCTCTCCGGCGAAACCGGCTTTGAACTGGGCGGCGGCCCGGTGGCATTCGCGATCGGTGCGCAGTACCGCGACACCAACTTCAATAGCCGTCCGGTCCAGGACGAATCGAACCTCAACATCAACCCGTGCTTCATCGAGGGCGACCAGAGCTGCGTCGGTACCACGACCGAGGGCGTCGGACCGTTCATCTTCCTCGGCGGCTCGCGACCGGTCGATGTCAGCCAGAACGTCTACGCAATCTTCGGCGAACTCCAGCTGCCGGTCACCGACAGGCTGGAAGTGCAGGCGGCCATCCGCTTCGAAGATTACGGCGGTGCAGTCGGCTCGACGGTCAACCCGAAGGGCTCGTTCCGCTTCGAGGCGACCGACTGGTTCACCCTGCGCGGTTCGGTCGGCACGACCTTCCGCGGTCCGATCCCCTCGCAGGTGGCACCGATTTCGGTCACCGCGCTGCAGGGCTTCACGGCTGCGGGCGGCAACTACAAGTCGCTCGACATCTTCGGCAACCCGACCGACCTCGGCCCGGAAAGCGCCTTCACCTACAACATCGGCGGTATCTTCAACGTGCCGCTGGGTGCAGGCGACCTGACCTTCAGCGTCGACTACTGGTCGATCGATCTCGAGGACCGGATCACCACGACGCCGGGCGATGCGATCGCCAGCTTCGTCGGTAACGGCCAGACGACGGGCGCAGCGCCGGTCGACTGTTCGAGCCCGCTGGTCAACCTGGTTACCTTCAGCAACAACCAGTGTATCCAGGGCACGACGACCGGTCTCGACATCAGCCGCGTTCGTACCGACTGGGTCAACGGCCCCGATGTGAAGATCGCCGGCCTCGACTTCGCGCTGACGGTCAACATGCCGCTTGGCGACATGGTCGACCTGAGCTTCGGCGGTAACGCGGTCTGGAACCTCGACTACGAGTTCGACGACTTCGAACTCCAGGGTGTCGTCGTCGAAGAGGCTTACGACGCAATCGGCTTCGGCAACTACTTCCGCGACCCGAACACGGTTCCGGAATGGCGTGCCAACGGTTTCGTCAACCTCGCCTACGACATGTTCAACCTGCGTTACTCGATCGTGCACATCGACGGCGTGACCGACGATCGCTGTATCAACCGTAACCCCTGCTTCTCGACATCGCAGGGCCCGACGGACTTCGGTGTCGACAGCGGTTCCTACACGCAGCACGACATCGCGCTGACGATCGACCTCGACCTGGGCGGTTTCGAAACGCAGCTGCAGGCATCGGTCGAGAACTTCACCGATGCAGAACCTGCCGAAGCGCAGCTGCCGCTGGGCTACAACCCGTTCATCGGCAACGCCATCGGTCGCAACTATCGCCTGGGTCTGCGCACCCGCTTCTAAGGCGAAAAGCGATATGACTTCGGGAAGGCCCGGTGCAGCGATGCGCCGGGCCTTTCTCTTTGCAACCGATTGTTCCCGAAAGAGATTGGATAAGCTCGCGCGGAGTCACAAACAGGTCATATGACGGCGGCAAAAGCATCGGCGAAGAAAGGGGCTTTGCCGAATGTCTGTCGTCAATATCCTGATGACCAACCGTGCAGTTGAGGGGTTCGAGCCGTTTACGCACGACGGCTGCGAGTTCGTTTTCGTCGCGCTCGGACCGGATGGACCCCGGCGCCTTATCGAAGGCCCGATATGGGCTTTCGTCGACTGGGTGATGGATGATCTTGCAGGGCTGGAAATGTGCCGCCGCCTGCGGGCCGATCCGCGCACCAGCGAAGCGCATGTCACGCTCATCCTCGACGAGGACGACGCGGAAGACCGCCGCCGTGCTCTCAAGGCCGGAGCGGACGATTACATGGTCGGGCCTGTGGGCCGTACCGAAGTGCTCGACCGGGTTCTTGCATTGCAGTCCGGCCAGTCCGGCCACAGCGTCGGGAGCCGTTTCGTACAGGGCGACCTCGTCATAGACATGCCTGCCCTGCGTGCCTGCTGGGCGGGCGCGCCGATCGACCTCAGGCCCAATGAATTCCGCCTGCTGCGCTTCCTCGCCGAGAACCCGAACCGCGTGCTCTCGCGCGAGGATTTGATCGCGGGGCTGGGCAAAAGCGAAGTGAGCATCGACGAACGCACGGTCGATGTCTGGATCGGGCGTTTGCGCCGTGCCATCCGCGATGCAGGTGGCGGCAATCCGCTGCGCACGATCCGCTCGATGGGCTACGTTTTCGACCTGCCCTGAGCACGAAACTCGTCGGACCAAAGAAGAAGGGCCGCCCTCTTGCGAGAGCGGCCCCTTTCTTTTGGGCGGTTGCCGGAGTGCATCAGAACTCGGCGGAGACCGAGAAGCTGAAGGTTGTTCCGACGTCGTATGTGTTGATCTCGATGCGATTCGTATCGACCTGCTGGAACTCGAAATTGCCGCGCCCGAAGATGTTGCGGGCTTCGAACTTCAATTCGAGCGGAACCTTGGCGATTTTCACGCCCTGGCGTGCGACGAAGTCGAGGTTGAAGCCCGGATCCCCGACAATGTCGGGGAGGCCGGCCGTACCGCGGCGGGTCACGCGCTCGCTCGCATAGGACATGAGGAAGGTGAACTGCTGCAGCCTGTCCTCGTCCTCGTCCTCGAAGCCGAGCTGGAGGTTGACGAGATGGTCGGACTGCCCGGTGAGCGGGTCGCCATCATCGAAGAACAGCGTCGCATCGGTTTCCAGCGCGCCGACACCGGCGGTGAAGATCCGCGTGGTGTCGCCGGCTGCAACCTTCAGCTCCGACTGGGTGTAGGTGTAGTTGGTGACGAAGATGATCTGTTTCGTCTCGAGCCAGCCGCGGCCGCCCCAATCTGCCAGAGGCTGGGTGTACTGGAACTCCAGCTCGGCACCGTAGAGCTCTGCCGTCGGCGCATTTGCGAAGCGGGTCGTGAAGCTCGTGTCCGCACCGATCGAGACATAGGGTTCGATCGGGTTTTCGATTTCCTTGTAGAAACCGGCGAGCGAGACGCGGTTGCCACGCCCGAAGTAGTATTCGGCGCGCGCTTCCGCGTTGAACAGCTTGGAGTCCTGCAGGGCAGGGTTGCCGATGTACTGGCGCTGGTTGTCCGGATCGGTGAACGGCTGGAAGATCAGCTCGCGGAACTGCGGGCGGGCGATCGTCTTCGAGGCACTGGCACGCAGCTGGAGCGCATCGGTCGCTTCCCACGTCAGCGTCGCGCCGGGCAGGAAGTAATCGTTGGCGATCAGCGTATTGGCGAGCGAAACGAACGGATTATCGAAGCGCTGGACCGTCGCGACCGACTGTGTCGCATCCTCGTAGCGTACGCCCAGGTCGAGACTGATCCCGAATGCCGGTTCGATGAACGCCTTGACATAAGCCGCGTGGATTTCGAGGTCCGCCTGGAAAGCCGGATCGGTCTGTGTCGGCTCGGTCAGCCCGATGCCGAAATATTCGATGACCGCGTCGCCCAGCAGCAGGTCGGGGCGCAGTGCGCCCACGCCCGGCGGGATATTGTCGCCGTCGATCAGGAACAGGCGGCGTTCCGACAGGCGGCTCGTGTCGGTGTAGGCATAGCCGACCGTCGTGGTGAGCCAGTCGGTCAGCGGATAGCTGACGTCGATGCCGCCGTACCACAGGTCTTCCTGGAGCTCGGAGAAGGCGACCGACGCGCTGCCGCGCTGGCGGTCGAGCATGTTGATGTAGATATCGCCCGTGTCCTGGTTGGACTGGTTGGTCCGGACATAGACGAACTCGTATTCGTAGGGCGCCTCGCGCTGCGTCTGGGCGAAGCCGCCGCGCAGGTCGATCGAGAGGTCACCGAACTCGAGCTCGCTCACCAGCTGCGTGTCGAGGAGCTGGCGCTCGTACCAGCCGGTGTTCTGGGTGATCAGGCTGTCGCCATCGAGCAGCAGCTCGCCAAAGCCAAGACCGCTTTGCTTGAGTGTGTCGCGGATGAACAGGTTGGTCCAGCGGAACTGGTGGTCGCCGATCTCGAGGCCGAAACCGAGCATCGCGTTGGCGAGAATGCGGTTGTCGGTGACGAAGTTCTTCGAATCGCGGTCGAGCTGCAGGTCCGTGGTGAACGGGTTCTGCGAGGTGATAACCTTGGTGCGCAGCTTGTTGCTGAGCGATGCGGTCGCAACGATGCCGAGACGGCCATCGGCGCCGACGTCGAAGGCGGTGCCGGCGGTAATCCCGCCCGAGAAGTTCGGACGGATGTCGTCGACTTTCTGGAGGAGCACGAGATTGGGATTGCCCAGCTGCTTGACGATGTTGCCCTGTTCGGCAGTCGACAGGTCGCCGATGCGCAGGCCGCTGTCGAAGAAGGCCTGGAGCGCAGGGGGCACGTCGCGCGTGCCATCGTCGAAGCCGGACCAGTCGTAATCCGACCCGTAATAGTCGAGGCCGTTGCTGAAGGTCGTAATCGTGTCGCCGCTGATCCCGGCGCTGATCTTGAGGAAGCTTTCCTCGGGAACCGCACGGGTCGTCAGGTTGATGACGCCGCCGCCGAATTCGCCCGGGAAGTTTGCCGAGTAGGTCTTCTGGACCAACGAGGATGCGATGATGTTCGTCGGGAAGATGTCTAGTGGGACGACGCGGCTAAGCGGCTGCGGCGAAGGCAGCGGCAGGCCGTTCAGGAGCGCGAGCGAGTAGCGGTCGCCAAGGCCGCGAACGAAGACGTTGCCATTGCCGACGACCGAAAGGCCGGTGGTACGGCTGAGCGCGCCTGCGATGTCGCCATCGCCTGCACGCGCGATGTCTTCGGTCGAGAGAACCGAGACGACCTGCGGGGAACTGCGGGTCACATCGCGATTGCGGCGACCGGTGACGACGATCGCGCCGCCCGGGATGGAAATCTCCGGCTGGTCGAAATCCTCTTCCGCCTCGATCTCCTCGTCAGGTGCAGCCGTTTCCTCTTGCGTTTCTTCCGGCTGCTCATCCTGCGCATATGCAATGCCCGGGAAGGTGAGAGCCGTCGAAAGCAGGAGCAGCCCCGCCAACTGCTTGCCAGTCTTCATTCTGAAAGACCCCTCTATCTAGGTCCGAAATTTCGTGTCCTGCCGATGCGTCACCGGCAGATGTGCGAGGGGAGGCCGACCCGGAAACGGGCCAGCCTCCCCCGGGTTTGCGATCAGGAGTAGACCGGCAGCGAGCCGCAATCGCCGCTGTTGTTGCCGAACGCGATCGTCGTGGAGTCGCAGGTCCAGCCTTCGAAGCGCGTATCGTTCGCGCCCGCAGCACCGACGAAGCCGGCGTTGTCGAAGTAGCTGGAGATGCTCGTCGGATCGAAGGCGACCAGCGCCTGCTCGTTCGAGCCGGGCAGGTAGGTCATCGTCAGCGTGTTGGTGTAGTTCGAGTTGGTGTTCGAACCGGCATCGAACTGTGCCTGGACGCCTGCAGCGGTCGTGCCGCTACCGTCGCGGAACGGGGTGCCGCAGTCGAGCACGACCGATTCGAATCGAACCGGACCGGCTTCGTCGAGGCCGGCATTGGCAGCGCGGGTCAGCGTCTCGATCGTGTCGACGCGCAGGCACGGCGTACCGTTCGACGAAGCGTCGACGATGATCGTGTTGAACAGCGAGTAGTCGGCACGGCCGCGAATGCGGACGACCTGGTCGTCGTTCTTGCGCTGGATGAAGGTCGCGTTCGAAATCAGCGTGTTCTGGCGCGGGGTGTTCTCTTCGAGCGTGTTTGAGGAGTCGGCCTCGATGATCGTGTCGCCGACGTTCGGACGCTGTGCCGCCACGACGTACTGAAGGGTAGCCTTCACGCCGGTGTCGGTGTCGATCGAGTCGTCTTCTGCGCCGACCACGACGAGGCCTTTCATGTTGACCACGCCGCCGAAGAATTCGACGCCGTCGTCCGCACTGTTGTACGACATGATGTTCTCGAAGGTCGTACCCGAGCCGACACCACCGGTGGTCAGGGCCTGCAGCTCGTCACCGTTGGATAGGACCGTGCCCGAGTAACGCAGCTGGACGAAACGGACGCTGCCCGAACTGTCGGTCGGCACGTTGCCGCCGTAACGCGGCGGGGTGGTGGTGCCTTCGACTTCGCGCTCGCAGTTCACGCTGCCCGGCGTCGCGGTGTTCGAAAGACAGTCGGTGATCGGGGCGCGGCCGTTGATGATGAGGCCGCCCCAGTCGCCCGAGGAGTTCTCGTCATTCTCGCCGCGAATGTTCTGCTGGCTGGTGAAGATGATCGGGCGGGCGGCGGTTCCGTTGGCCTGAATCTGGTTGCCGCGGTTCACGTTCAGGTACGAACCGTCGAGACCGGCGAGGATGACGCCCGGCTCGATCGTCAGGGTAACATTGGTGTCGGTAAGACCGTCCGAGCCGTCGGCTGCCGGGCCACCGTCGGTGCCGACATCGACCTGGCCGTCGATCAGGTAGATGACCGCGTTCGAAGCGTCGGTGAACTGCAGCTGCGAGGAGCGGTTGAAGCGCGCCGGAAGCTGGCAGAGGCGGTAGGAGCCCGTCGGGCCGCTGATCGTGCCGCGATTGGTGAGGCCCTGCGGGTCCGAAACGAACGGACAGTCGGCCGCCGCAGTTGCCTGAGCGCTGCTGGTCGGCGTCGGGCTCGGAGTGGGCGACGGGGCGGGGTTGTTGATCGTGATGTTGCCGCCCGTGCCGGGCGAAGCAATTTCATCGGCGCCGCAGCTGGCCAGTGCCAGCGCGCTTGCACCAAGAACGAGTGAACGATGGATAGTTTTCACAGCGAGCGGTCCCCTCAAAAACCGAGAAATCGGATTGAAATCAAAAAGGGCGCGATTGAGTGCGCGAGAGGGGCGCTATGACCGGTGCGAGACTCTTTCGTTGCAGGATTACGATCCCGAGACAGTTTGTGCGTTTATGTCGAAAGATGACCGAAGGCTGACAAACATGACGTCTCGCACTCGGAAGGCGCTGCGAAATGTTACAGTCTAAATCATTGAAAAGACGGGATACGACGCGCGAAAGTTACATTTAAATGACAATGTTTCATTTTTGTTGCAGTCGAGCTCTCGCGATCACATTCTGTCCCTACGTTTGGGAGAGTTGGAATGATGATCGCATCCTTGGCAGCAGTCGCGCTGATGACGCCCGCAGCGACCCAGGTCGGCTATGACGAGTTGATGGACGGGCGCGATGCCGCGGCTATCCAGACTATCGAAGGCAACGAAACGCTCGAGAAGAGCGATCCGGCGCGGCTGATCAACCTCGGTATCGCGCATGCAAGGCAGGGCCGGACCGAGGAGGCGCGCAAGCTCTTCACTGCCGCGATGGAGTGCGAGGACCGGATGTCGCTCGAGACTTCGGAAGGCGAGTGGAAGGATTCGCGGCATCTGGCACGGCTCGCGCTCAAGATGCTCGACAACGGCTCGTTCGGCTCCGAGCGGATGGCTGCCCGCTAACGATCAGGCGCGGGGGCCTTTCGGGTTCGCTTCAATCGCTTGGCTCAGGGTGCAGGAACGCCCGGGTCGCGAAATCTAGACCGCAGAACTGAAGCGCCTGCCGGATTGCCTCCGGTACGGATCGAACAACGCCGCGATCGTGCGCGCATAGGGCAGGCCCTCGGGCAGAAGCGTCACCCATTCTTCGTCGAGCGAAGCGAGCCCGCGTTCGATGAAAGGAGCGAGCGCCCCGCTGCATTCGGCCGCGAGCCGCGAACCGATCCGCGCGCGGCCCTGGCACAGCAATTGCTCGATCACGGCGCCGCGATAGCGATCGTCGGCCGACCGGGCGATGCCGCGATTGCCGGCCAGCAGCCCTTCGCTTGCGAGCATGCGATAACGGCCCGAGTTCTTCTCGTTCTGCACCAGCAGGCCGGGAAAACTGCTGATCGCTGAACTGCCGAGCCCGATGAGAACCGGCGCATCGTCGTCGGTGAACCCCTGGAAGTTGCGCTTCACCCGGCCTTCGAGCGCGGCATGGGCCAGCGGATCGCCGCCCGGCTTGGCGAAATGGTCGAAGCCGACCGGAACATAGCCGTGGGTGCAGAAATAGCGGTAGCCGGCCGCCGCCATTGCGAAGCGCTCTTCCTGTCCGGGCAGCTGGCTATCGTCGATGACACGCTGGCGGGGCACGATGTGGGGGACATGGGCGTAGCCGAACAGCGCCACCCGGTCCGCACCGAGCACGCGTGTGCGGTGCAGGCTGTCCATCAGGTTGTCTTCGCTCTGTCCCGGCAGGCCGTACATGAGATCGAAATTGAGCGAGGTCACGCCTGCCTCGCGCAGCCAGTCGGTGCTGCGGACGATCAGTTCCTCATCCTGCACCCGGCCGATCGCTTCCTGGCAATGTGGGGCGAAAGTCTGCACGCCCATGCTCGCGCGCGTCACCCCGACCTGTGCGAGGGCATCGCGCCATTCCTCGGTCATTCCGCGTGGGTCGAGTTCGGTCGAAATTACCGGGTCGGCGAGCGCGAAATGCGCTGCGAGCGTATCGACGAGGCCTACAAAATCGTCGCTCGCAATCGCATTGGGGCTGCCTCCGCCGAACGAGATGCGGCTGACCCGCGTCGAGGACGGGAGAAGCTGCGCAACGGTCGCGATTTCGCGATGCAGCGCGGTGAGATAGCTCTGCAGGCGCTGGCTGCGCCCCGCCGCGCCGGTATTGCAGCCGCAGTAGAAACAGATTTTCTCGCAAAACGGGATGTGGACGTAGAGCGAAACGTCGCCCGACACGTCTTCCAGCGCGTTACGATAGGCAGCTGGATCGATCGCGTCGAACTCGGCTGCGGTGGGATAGCTGGTGTAACGCGGGACGGGCGTCGCGAGCAGGTCGGGATGATAAGGCCACATGCGAGGGCTTATGCGAGCGGGTCGGCAGTGCGTCCTTGCGCTGGATCAAATTTCTTGCGGCATTGCGCCGCGTGGCACGCTTTTTCGTTGCACGGCGCAGGTTCGTCAGCCGGAAGATCGATCGGCAGTACGATCGAACCGCCACCGCACAGCTCGGCTACAAGGCCCGATGCCTCTACCGGCTGGGTCGGCAGGACGAGCGGCGCAAGGACGGCGATCGCGGCGAGCTTGCCGATCATCCTTCCATGTCCTCGTCGTCGATCAGGATGCGGTTGGCGGCGCCGTCGAGATCCTCGAACTGGCCGTCGCGCATGGCCCAGAAGAAGAAGGCAAGGCCAGCCGCGCCCATGCCGAGCGCGATGGGGATCAGGTAGGCAAGGACGCTCATTTGGCAGCTCCTGCAAGGCGTAGCGAATTGCCGACCACGATGATCGAGCTCATCGACATGGCGATGGCCGCGACCATCGGCGTGACCATCCCGAACAAAGCGAGGGGGATTGCGCAGACGTTGTAGATCACCGCGAAGGCGAAGTTCTGGCGCACGATGTCCATCGTTCGGCGTGCAACCTTGATCGACATGGCGACAGGCATGAGGCGGTCGCCGACGAAGACCGCATCGGCCGCTTGCTGGCTTGCATCGCTGGCCGTGCCGGGGGCGATCGAGGCGTGGGCGGCGGCAAGGGCAGGGCCGTCGTTCAGGCCATCCCCGACCATCAGCGGTTTGTGCCCGCCGGATTTCATCCCCTCGAGCCGTTCCAGTTTCTCTGCAGGGTTCTGCGCACCGGCCCATTCGAGGCCAAGTTCGTCCGCCACCTTTTCGACCGCGCGGCTGCTGTCGCCAGACATGATCTGCGAGGAAAGCCCCATGACGCCGAGCTTGCTCAGTGCCTCGGCCGCATCGGGGCGCAGCGGGTCGCTGAAACCGATGGTGCTGCGCCGCTCGCCGACAACGAGGTCGACGGCCATGGTGGCCTGGGCAGTGAGAGGCCTCTCGAGGCTTACCGGCATCTCGCCCAACCTGCCGCTGACACCCTTGCCGCCGGTTTCCGACACATCGGAAAGGTCGGCGGGCGTGACGCCGGCTGCGGCCAGCGTGCGGGCGAGGCCGCGGCTCAGCGGATGGCGGCTGGTCTGGGCCAGCGCATAGGCGATCGCGCGATCCTCGCTCGACAGGCCACCAAGGTCTGCGCGCGGTTCCCCGAGCGTCAGAGTGCCGGTCTTGTCGAAGACGACTGTGTCGACCTCGGCCAGCCGTTCGAGCGCGCTGCCGTCTTTCACCAGCAGCCCCCGCTTGAGGAGGGCATTGCTTGCGACCACCTGCGCCGCAGGAACCGCAAGGCCCAATGCACATGGGCAGGTGATTATGAGCACGGCGATAGCGATGATGAGCGACTGGTGCCAGCCGGCCCCGGCGATCATCCACCCGGCAAAGGCCAGCGCCGACAGCGAATGCACGGCAGGCGCGTAGAGGCGCGAAACGCGGTCGGCGATGCGCACGTAGCGGCTGCGCGACTGGCCCGCCTCGTCCATCAGCCGCGCGATCTCCGCGATGACGGTATCGCCCGATGCCGCCGTCACTTCGACCCGCACGGGATTGAGCAGGTTGATCGCGCCGGCATGGACCATGTCCCCGATCTCGACCGCATCCGGCGCGCTTTCGCCGGTCAGCATGGCATTGTCGATCGAACTTGCGCCCTCGATCACGCGCCCGTCCGCTGCGAGCGCTTCTCCCGCCGCGACGAGCATGACCATGCCGGGCTGGATATCGGCCGCCTCGACCCGCTTGATCGAGCCGTCGGGCTGGATGATCCCGGCGCTTCTCCCCATGCGCCCGAGCAGTGCGCCGATGCCGGCACGCGTGCGGCTGCGCATCGAGGCATCGAGCGTCCGGCCGGCGAGCAGGAAGAACAGCAGCATGACCGCACCGTCGAAATAGGCATGTTCGCCTGCCGTGAGCGTCTCGTAGACGCTAAGCGCGGTTGCGAGGAGCACGCCGATGGAAATCGGCACGTCCATGTTGGTGCGGCGATAGCGCAGCGCCATCAGGGCGGAGGAGAAGAACGGCTGCCCGCTATAGGCGACCACCGGAATGGCGATCACGGCGGAAAGCCAGTGGAACATCTCTTTCGTGACGCCGCCCGCACCCGACCACACGCTGACCGACAGCAGCATGATGTTCATCATGCCGAAGCCTGCGACGGCGAGGGCGCGGATCAGCTTCTTCGTCTCGCCCTGGTCTTCGGCAAGCGGGTTCTCCGATACCGCTTGCGCTTCGAAGCCAAGGTGCAGCAGCGCGTCGACCAACTCGTCCTCGCCGATTGCCGGGTCATGGCGAACCGCGACCCGCTTGGCGGAGAAATTGACCCGTGCCGCCTCGACCCCGTGCATTTCCGACAGGCCGCGTTCGATCTTCGCAATGCACCCTGCGCAGCGCATGCCGGGCACAGTCAGTCGCGTGTCGACCAGAGAGGTGCCCGATGCGGGGTCGAGAGTTACGTGCGCGGTCACGGGATGCGGTATTCCCGCGCCCAGTCGTCGCTTCCCGCCCCGATGTGCAGGCGCACGATCCAGCGACCGCCCGGGATGGCCTCTGCGCTCGAGAAGCTGCCTTTGCCCGTTTCGACGAGCGTCACATTGGTCATTTCCGGCTTGCCGATCGGTCGGCGCAGCTCGGCGCGCACTTCGGCACCTGCGGGCACGCCTTCGGTCAGTGCGGAGAGCTGG
Organism: Erythrobacter sp. HKB08; assembly: GCF_004114695.1. Lineage (NCBI taxonomy): Bacteria > Pseudomonadati > Pseudomonadota > Alphaproteobacteria > Sphingomonadales > Erythrobacteraceae > Erythrobacter > Erythrobacter sp. HKB08. The sequence continues at coordinate 2,508,224 of NZ_CP035310.1, read as the reverse complement.
CCGCCTTCGACTCGCGCAACTTCTGCCGACCAGCCGAGCGCTTCCTGCTCGCGGGCTTCCTCGAGCCAGCCGTTGTACTTCTGGCTCGCGACGTAGGAGTTCTTCACGATCACCCCGCCGAAGCCGTTGGTCGCGGCTGCCGCCATGGCGAAATTGACCCCGACCACGATGGAAAAGCCGCCGACCATCACCATGGCCATGTGCCTGCCGGTAAATTCGCGTTGCATCATTGCTCTCCCGGGGTGGTGAAGCGGGTTTCGACCGTGTCGCTCTCCGCCTGCTCGTCGAGCGAGGTGAGGGTGAAGGTGAAATTCTGTGCCGCGCTGTCCGACGGGGCCATCACATAGGCGCGCACCGTGCGCGTCGCGTCTGCCGGGACGGTGATCGTCTGGCGCGCTGCCGCTTCGCCGCGGTCGATCGTGTCGGTCCAGAATACACCATTCGGCAGTCCGGCAACAGATACCGCCATGTCGCGCGGGCGGCTTTCCATGTTGCGCAGCTTGAGCGTGTAGGAATTGCGGATCGAACCGTCGCTCATCAGCATGTAGGGCGGGTTGCGGTCGGGCGAGACGGTGAGGTCGGTGTGCGAGCGCACGCCGAGCGCGAACAACAGCGCCGCGCCGATACCGCCCCAGACGGCGAAATAAATCAGCGTGCGGACATGCAACAGCGCCTTCCACGGAGGCCGCGCTTCGCCGCCCGCCGCTTCGCGCTCGCAATCCTCCAGCGTTGCATAGTCGATCAGCCCGCGCGGGCGACCGATGTCCTTCATGATCTTGTCGCAGGCATCGATGCACAGCGCGCAGGTGATGCAGCCGATTTGCGGGCCTTCGCGAATATCGATCCCCGTCGGACAGACCTGGACGCATTGCATGCAGTCGATGCAGTCGCCGAACTGGCCGGGGTTCTTTTCCGCCTTCTTGACGCTGCCGCGCGGTTCGCCGCGCCAGTCCTTGTAAGTGACGATGAGCGACTTCTCGTCGAGCATCGCAGTCTGGATGCGCGGCCAGGGGCACATGTAGATGCAAACCTGCTCGCGCATGAAGCCGCCGAAGATGAAGGTCGTCGCGGTCAGGATCGCGACCGTCGCATAGGCGACCGGCGCGGCCTCGAATGCGAAGAAGTCACGAAAGAGCGTCGGTGCGTCGGCGAAATAGAGAATCCATGCGCCGCCGGTGACGAAGCTGATCAGCAGGTAGATCGACCATTTGAAGCCGCGCCGGGCGATCTTGCCCGGGCCCCACGGCGCCTTGTCGAGCCGGTAGCGCGCATTGCGGTCGCCATCGACGAGGCGGTCGATATGCTGGAACACGTCGGTCCAGACGGTCTGCGGGCAGGCATAGCCGCACCATGCGCGCCCGACGGCGCTGGTGACGAGGAACAGCCCGATTCCCGCCATGATGAGCAGGCCGGCGACGAAATAGAATTCGTGCGGCCAGATCTCGATGCCGAACATGTAAAAACGGCGGTTGGCCAGATCGACCAGAACCGCCTGGTCCGGCGCATAGGGGCCGCGATCCCAGCGCAGCCACGGCGTCATGTAGTAGATCGCCAGCGTGACGATCATGACGAACCACTTGAAGCGGCGGAATGGCCCGTCGATCCGCTTGTTGTGGACCTGCTTGCGCGCTTCGTAGAGCTTTTCCGGCAGGTGCTGGCGAGGCGGCTCCTGCGGCGTGTGCCGCTGGGTCGCCGCCTCGGGCTCCGCTACTGCACTCGACAGGGTCTCGTCATTCGGCGGCATCGTCCGCTACCTCGGGGTTTTCGGTGGACATGATCGGCTCTGCAGCCGGCTCTTCGCCTCCCCCGAGCGAATAGACATAGGCGGTCAGCATCTTGATCGTCGGCGCGTCGAGGCGATCCTGCCAGGCGGGCATGGCGCCCATCTTCGGATTAAGGATCTGCGCCTTGATGTCGTCGCGCGTGCCGCCGCGCAGCCAGATCGCGTCATTGAGGCGCGGTGCACCCTGAGCCGTATCGCCCTGGCCCTGCGCACCGTGGCAGGCGACGCAGTTGTCGGCATAGAGCTGCGCTCCGACCGGATTGGACTGCGCCTTGCCGCTGAGCGACAGGACATGGTCGACGAGCGAATTCAGCTGGCCGCTGTCGAATGCGCCGGCGAACGGCGGCATGACGCTCTGGCGTTCCTCATTGTCCACCGGCTGCCGGATACCGTGGCTGATCGTGTAGTGGATGTCCTCCAGCGTACCGCCCCAGATCCAGGCATCGTCGTTGAGGTTCGGATAGCCGAGACGCTGGTTGCCCGCGCCGCCCGAGCCGTGACACTGGATGCAGTTCACGCGAAAAGCGGCCTGTCCGCCCGCTGCGGCCTGCTGGAACAGTTCCGGATTGTCGCGCAGCTTGACCACGTCGATCGCCGCCAGCTGCTCCTTGAAAGACTGGCGCGCCATGTCGGCGGCATCCATTTCCTTGGCGAGCTCGCCGCGGCTGGACCAGCCGAGCATCCCCTCGGTGCCCTTCTCGATCATCGGCCAGGCGGGGTAGGCCACGACATAGCCGACCGAGAACAGGATGGTCGCGTAGAAGGTCCACAGCCACCAGCGCGGCAGGGGCGTGTTGAGCTCCTCGATGCCGTCCCATTCGTGGCCGACGAATTCGGTGCCCGTCGGCTGGTCGATCCGCTTGTCGTCGGTCTTATTCGCCATGGTCTTGGTCCTCGAAGATCGAATTGGCTGCCGAGTGGTTGCGCTTGTGCGAGCCGGGCAGGAACGCCCAGCCGCACAGCACGAGGTAGAGCGTGAAAATCAGCGCCAGCCCGTAGCTGTCGGCGAAGTGGCGGAATGCGTCATAGAAGGTCATCGGCCCTTCTCCTCGGCGAGTTCTTCCTGTGCCGCGGCGCTGTTTACATCGACCAGCGTGCCGAGCATCTGGAGATAGGCGAGCAGGGCATCCATCTCGCTGACCTTGTTGGGATTGCCGTCGAAGTCGCGGATCTGCGCCTTCGGATAGCGTTCCTCCAGGTTGCCCGCGTCGAGATCGGGGTCGGCCTGGGCGATGAGGTCGCTATTGGCCTGCTCGATATCCTCGTCGGAATAGGGCACGCCCACGCGGCGAAGGGCGGTCAGCATTGCGCCGGCGTCCTTCACCTTGAGCTCGTTGTCCTTGAGGAAGCCGTATTGCGGCATGATGCTCTCGGGCACGACCGCCTGCGGGTTCTCGAGGTGCTGCACGTGCCATTCATCCGAATAGCGCCCGCCGACGCGCGCCAGGTCGGGCCCGGTGCGCTTCGATCCCCACTGGAACGGGTGGTCGTACATGCTTTCCGCCGCGAGGCTGTAATGGCCGTAGCGTTCGACCTCGTCTCGGAACGGGCGGATCATCTGGCTGTGACAGGTGTAGCACCCCTCACGGATGTAGATGTCGCGCCCGGCCTGCTCGAGCGGGCTGTAGGGCCGCACGCCTTCGACTTCCTCGATCGTGTTGTCGATCCAGAACAGCGGGGCGATTTCGACCACGCCGCCGATGGCAACGGTGACCAGTGTCGCTGCACCCAGCAGGGTGACGTTGCGTTCAAGCTTCTTGTGCTTTTCCGTCATGCTCATGGGAAGCAATCCTGCCTTTCGCGCTTATTCTGCCGGAGCGAGCGGACGGTCGGCCGCTTCGTCGTAGGTGGAGACGCCCATCGGAGCTTCATCGCGCAGCTTGCCGGCGATGGTCATCCAGATGTTGTAGGTCATGATGACCGCGCCCGAGAGGTAGAGCAGGCCGCCGAAGGCACGGGCGAGATACATCGGGTGCAGCGCCGCGACCGTATCGACGAAGCTGTTCACCAGGTATCCGTCGGCCCCGTATTCGCGCCACATCAGGCCCTGGGTCACGCCTGCGACCCACATGCTGGCGGCGTAGAAAACGATGCCGAGCGTCGCGAGCCAGAAGTGCCAGTTGATCATCCGCACCGAGTACAGCCGCTCGCGCTTCCACAGGCGGGGCACGAGGAAGTAGACGCAGGCGAAGGTGATCATGCCGTTCCAGCCAAGTGCGCCGGAGTGGACGTGGCCGATGGTCCAGTCGGTGTAGTGTGACAGGCTGTTGACCGACTTGATCGACAGCATCGGGCCTTCGAAGGTGCTCATCCCGTAGAAGGCGAGCGCGAGGACCATCATGCGGATGATCGGGTCGGTGCGGACCTTGTCCCATGCGCCGTTGAGCGTCATCAGGCCGTTGATCATGCCGCCCCAGCTGGGCATCCACAGCATGATCGAGAACACCATGCCGAGCGTCTGCGCCCAGTCCGGCAGGGCCGTGTAGTGAAGGTGGTGCGGACCTGCCCAGATGTAGAGGAAGATCAGCGACCAGAAGTGGATGATCGACAGGCGATAGCTGTAGATCGGTCGCTCGGCCTGTTTCGGCACGAAGTAGTACATCATCGCGAGGAAGCCCGCGGTGAGGAAGAAGCCGACCGCGTTATGGCCGTACCACCACTGCGTCAGCGCATCCTGAACCCCGGCGAAAGCGGAGTAGCTGCGCGAACCGAGCAGGCTGACCGGCATCGCCAGGTTGTTGACCACGTGCAGCATCGCCACGGTGACGATGAAGGCGAGGTAGAACCAGTTGGCGACGTAGATATGCGGTTCGTGACGGCGCAGGATCGTGCCGACGAAGACGATCAGGTAGCTCACCCACACGATCGTCAGCCACAGGTCGACGTACCACTCGGGCTCCGCATATTCCTTCGACTGGGTGATGCCGAGCAGGTAGCCGGTCGCCGCCAGCACGATGAACAGCTGGTAGCCCCAGAAGACGAAGCGGGCGAGCTTGGGAAACGCGAGTGTCGTGCGGCAGGTGCGCTGGACGACGTAGTAGCTCGTTGCGAGCAGCGCGTTCCCGCCGAATGCGAAGATCACTGCCGAAGTATGCAGCGGGCGCAGGCGTCCGAAGTTGAGGTAGGGCTCGAAATTGAGCTGCGGGAAGGTCAACTGGAGCGCGATGAATACGCCGGCGAGTAGGCCGGCGAGGCCCCAGAACATCGTCGCGATGACGCCCCAGCGGATGGGATCGTCGTCATAACGCGAAGGCCCCGGCGGCATGCCGAGGATGCTCTGCGCCTTGGCGACCGGATCGTACCGGTTGGCGCTCAAGACGATCATCACGAGCGCGAGCAGCGCGATAATGACCATATGCGCCGCGAACCCGCTGTCCGCCGCGCCCAGCATGGCTGCAATCGCCGCCAGCAAAATCAGAAACCAGAGGCCGATCCGGCCGAGTACCGCTTCCATCAGTATGACCCTCCTGTCGAGGTCGTCGCTAGGCCCCGGGCGGAACCGCTGCATTGATCTGCGTCAAATCTTGAGGCTTTCGCCTTTTCGGGTGCATCGCCCGCGAAATGGCCGGCGATCGCCGCCAGTTCGTCGAGGTTGCGAATGAGGATACCGGAGCGGCCCTGCGTCTCGATCAGCCCCACTTCGCGCAGCACGCCGAGCTGGCGGCTGACCGTCTCGATCGTGAGGCCGAGCGAGTCGCCGATGTCCTTGCGCGACATGGGCAGGTCGAGCCGGCAGGCACGGCCTGAATGAACGCCCACGCGCTCGCACATGATGAGGAGGAAATCGGCCAGACGCTCCTGCGCGGTCTTGCGACCGAGCCCAACCGCCTTGTCGCGGCAACGATGCAGCGCCGTGCGCAAACGGTCGTGAAGCGCGCGCGCGACGCTCGCTTCGGAAGCCGTCTGGTCGAAGAATTCGCGAGCCGGGAAATAGAGCAGTTCCCCCGCTTCCAGGCCCGTCAGGCGATAGCTGTGGAGCGCCTCTTTCGGGATCGAGACGAGGTCGCCGCCGAAGTGGAAGGCGACGATCTGCTCGCGGTTGTCGGAGGCCTTCGCGACCAGCTTGGTCGAACCGCCCGCGATGTAGGCAATGAGGTCGATCGAACGGTCGAGATCGGCGGTCTGGCCCTTCTCGATCGGGCAGGTCCGGGACAGCGGTTCAAGCGCGGCGCCCAGCCGACACCCCGGCTCGAGGCCGAATGCCGACCGCATGAATGTTTCGAATGCGCTGCGTGTTCCCATGGCCTCCTGCCCCTGGCTCGATGGGATGCAGATGGTCCGGAAAAGCTTTGCTGTCTTTGACGCGGATCAATGAACGGCCTTTGCGAATCCGCCATTCAGGCTCCGACGCCGCAATCACCCTGGGTCACACAGTGTGACCGCTGCGGCGCTGGGAAGACATGAGATGAAACTGTATCTTTCGACTGCGATCGCAGCCGTCGCCATGCTGTCGGCCCCGGCGGCCGCGCGTGCCGAAGCCGGTGATTTCCAGGCGAAACTGTTCGTCACCGGGGTCCTGCCTGACGGCAAGATCACCGATGTGCGCACCGACATCGTCGGCCTGCCCGCGAACACGCAGACCAAGGCGAATGACAATATCGTCCCCACGGTCGCGATCGAATACTTCGTCACCGACAACTTCTCGATCGAGACGATCTGCTGCGTCACGCAGCACGATGTCGACGGCACGACCGGCCTGCCGGGCGCCGAGCTGGTGTCCGATGCCAAGGTCATTCCGGCTACGGTGACCGCCAAGCTCCATTTCGATGCCGGCGGCATCAAGCCCTACGTCGGCGCAGGTCCGACCTATTTCATCTGGATCGACGAACAGCCGGGTGCTGCCACCCTGCCGCTCGGAGTGACCGACTTCGACATGTCCAACGAGCTGGGCCTTGCCGTGCAGGCGGGCGTCGACGTGCCGCTCAACGAGAACGGCCTCGGCTTCAGCATCGATGCCAAGCGCTATTTCGTCGACACGACTGCGCGCTGGTTTGCCGGCAATACGCTCGCCATCGAGACCGAACACAAGATCGACCCTTGGGTTGTGAGCGCGGGCCTTTCCCTCCGTTTTTGAGGCCTGACGCAAGCAAAAGGGCGCGGGGAGCGAGACCCCCGCGCCCTTTTTTCATGCCCTCGCGATGATCAGGCCTGGACGACCTTCTGTTCGATCGCACCGAAGATCGAATGGCCGTGTTCGTCGTCCATCCAGATGCGCACGGTATCGCCCGGTGCCATGAAACGGGTCTTGGGCTCGCCGTCGTAGATCGTCTCGATCATGCGGATTTCCGCGATGCAGCTGTAGCCTGCGCCGCCTTCGCTGACCGGCTTGCCGGGGCCGCCGTCTTCGCCCTTGTTCGAGATCGTACCCGACCCGATGATCGCGCCCGCGCCGAGGTTGCGGGTCTTGGCCGCATGCGAGACCAGATCGGCGAGGTTGAAGGTCGCATCCTCCGCCACTTCCGCGCGGCCGAACGGCTCGCCGTTGTAATCGACCTTGAGCGGGTGGGCGATGACGCTGTTCTGCCAGGCATCGCCCAGCTCGTCAGGCGTGACGGCAACGGGCGAGAAAGCGGTGGCGGGCTTGGACTGGAAGAAGCCGAAGCCCTTTGCGAGTTCGCCCGGGATGAGGCCGCGAAGCGAGACGTCGTTGACGAGCATCAGCAGCTTGATGTGACCGGCCGCATCTTCGGGCGAGGTGCCCATCGGCACATCGTCGGTGATGCAGGCGATCTCGCCTTCCATGTCGCAGCCCCATGCAGTGTCCTTGAGCGGAATGTCACCGCGCGGGGGCAGGAAATCGTCGCTGCCGCCCTGGTACATCAGCGGGTCGTGGTAGAAGCTCTCCGGCACCTCGGCACCGCGCGCCTTGCGCACCAGTTCGACGTGATTGATGTAGGCCGAGCCGTCGGCCCACTGGTAGGCGCGCGGCAGCGGGGAGTGCGCCTCGCGTTCGTGGAAACGCTCGCAAGGGACCGTCTGGTGCTCGACATCGCGGTAGAGCGCGTCGAGTTTCGGCGCGACCTCGTCCCAGTTGTCGAGCGCATATTGCATGGTCGGCGCGATATTGTCCGCCGCGCAGTAGCGGGTGATGTCCTTGGACACGACGACGAGCTTGCCGTCGCGGGTTCCATCGTTGAGCGATGCGAGTTTCATTGGGCCGTCCTTTCGGGGTTGTCCGGCTGGTTATCGGGGTGGGCGCGCTGGAAGGCGGGCAGGGCAAGGCAGGCCCGCTCGATCCGCTCCATGCGCGGCTTGTCTGAAAAGTCGAATGAGAAGCGGCGCGCGTTGTACATCTGCGGCAGCAGGCAGACCTCGAAGAAGCCGGGCCCGTCGAACAGGAAATCGCCGCTGCCGACCTGCTCCAGCCGCTTCTCCAGCGGGTCGAGCGTGCGGGCGAGCCAGTGGCGGTACCATTCGCCGATCTCTTCCTGCGACTTGCCGTATTCGCTGCCGAGGTACTTGAGGATCGGCAGGTTTAGCGGCGCGTGCAGCTCGGTCGCGATGGCATAGGCCAGTTCGCGCGCGGTGTAGCGGTCTTCGATATCCGTCGGCAGCAGTGCAGGCTCTGGGTAGGCTTCGTCGAGCCACTCGATGAGCGCCATCGATTGCGCCCGGTCGCGCCCGTCCGCTTCGAGCATCGGCACGCTGCCGAAAGCGTTGCGGCTGGTGAAGTCCTTCGCCTTCTGCTCGGACTGCAGCAGGTTGACCGGAATATTCTCGTATTCCAGCCCCTTGAGTTCGAGCGCGATGCGCAGGCGGAAGCTCGTCGAGCTGCGGTAGTAGCCGTAAAGCTTCATCAGAAGGCCGAGATGCCGGTCACCGCGCGTCCGAGGATCAGCGCATGGACGTCATGCGTGCCCTCGTAGGTGTTGACCGTCTCGAGGTTCACCATGTGGCGGATGACCTGGTATTCGTCGCTGATGCCGTTGCCGCCGTGCATGTCGCGCGCGTGGCGGGCGATTTCGAGCGCCTTGCCCACGTTGTTGCGCTTCACGATCGAGATCATGTCCGGGGCGAAGCGGCCCTCGTCCATCAGGCGACCGACGCGCAGGGATCCCTGCAGGCCGAGTGCGATTTCGCTCATCATGTTGGCGAGCTTGAGCTGGTAGAGCTGCTTGCTAGCGAGCGGCACGCCGAACTGGTGACGGTCGAGGCCGTACTGGCGCGCGGCGTGGAGGCAGAATTCCGCCGCGCCCATCGCGCCCCAGCTGATGCCGTAGCGCGCGCGGTTGAGGCAACCGAACGGCCCCTTGAGACCCTGGACATTGGGCAGCAGCGCATCCGCGCCGACCTTCACATCGTCCATCACGATCATGCCGGTTGTCGAGGCGCGGAGGCTGACCTTGCCTTCGATCTTGGGGGCGGAAAGGCCCTTCATGCCCTTTTCGAGAACGAAGCCGCGAATGCCGCCGCCATGCTCCTCGCTCTTCGCCCAAACGACGAAAACATCCGCGAAAGGCGAGTTCGAGATCCAGGTCTTCGACCCGTTGAGGACGTAACCGTCGCCGTCCTTCTTGGCATGGGTCTTCATTCCGGCCGGGTCGGAGCCTGCGTCGGGTTCGGTAAGGCCGAAGCAGCCGATCAGCTCGCCGCTGGCAAGGCCGGGGAGGTACTTGCGGCGCTGTTCTTCCGAGCCGTAGGCATGGATCGGATACATCACGAGGCTCGACTGGACCGAGGCCATCGAGCGATAGCCGCTGTCGACCCGCTCGATCTCGCGCGCGATCAGGCCGTAGGCGACATAGCTGGCGCCTGCACCGCCATATTCTTCCGGCACCGTTGCGCCGAGGAGACCGGCCTGTCCGAACAGCGGGAACAGCTCGGGCGCGTCGACTTCATGACGGAATGCATCCTGCACGCGGGTCTGCAATTCGCTCTGCGCGAAGGCATGCGCGGTGTCGCGAATCATCCGCTCGTCTTCGGTAAGCTGGGATTCCAGGTCGAAGGGATCTTCCCAATTGAACGGCACCATTCCGGCCACGGTATTCTCCTGCGTTATCGTTTGCCCGCCCAATGCCCATTTGCGGGGCTGAGGGCAACCATTCGTCAGGCAGTGCGACGCTCGAAAGTGACGAAATTTTCCTCGTCGCAGTGGCCGGTCACCCATGTCCGCCCGGCCTTGAGCCAGGCGTGGAATTCGCGGTCCTCTTCCGCCGCCATCCGTGTGCCGAGGTAAAGCTGCGTCGCAACCCCGCGCCGGGCGAGCATCCAGCGCGCTGCAAGCGCCTGCGGCAGGCAGATGAGTTCGACCGGAGTGTTGCGAACTGCCCGTGATATCGAGCGGGCGACCAGCTTCACCGCCTCGCGCTCGCTCTCGTCCAACGGCTCCAAAGTCCCTTTCGCCTCGATCCCGTCGGCGATGTGTTTGCGCCAATGCTTGAGCGGCACGAGGAGCACCAGCAGCCGCGCCCACAGCAGGCAAGCCATCGCCTCCGCATAGCCCGCCCACTCGGCGCGCGGCATGGAGGCCATGGTTTTCAGCTTGGGCATGGCAGCGTGGCTACTTCGGGCGGTTGGCGAGCAGGTCATCGACTACCGAAGGATCGGCCAGCGTCGAGGTATCGCCGAGATTGCCGGTGTCGTTCTCTGCAATCTTGCGCAGGATGCGGCGCATGATCTTGCCGGAACGAGTCTTTGGCAGGCCAGGCGCGAATTGCAGCACGTCCGGCGTGGCGATCGGGCCGATTTCCTTGCGGACCCACTGCACCAGTTCCTTGCGCAGTTCGTCTGTATCCTCGGTCCCGGCATTGGTCGTGACATAGGCGTAGATGCCCTGTCCCTTCACATCGTGCGGCATGCCAACGACGGCAGCTTCGGCAACGGAAGGATGCTCGACCAGAGCGCTTTCGACCTCGGCGGTGCCCATGCGGTGGCCGGAGACATTGATCACGTCGTCGATGCGGCCGGTGATCCAGTAATAGCCATCCTCGTCGCGGCGGCAGCCGTCGCCGGTGAAATAGTAACCGGGATACTGGCTGAAATAGGTATCGAAGAAGCGCTGGTGGTCGCCATAGACGGTGCGCATCTGTCCCGGCCAGCTATCGGTGATGACGAGCGCGCCCGAAGTCGCTCCCTCCAGCATCTTGCCGCTTTCCGGATCGAGCACGGCTGGCTGCACCCCGAACATCGGCTTGGATGCACTGCCGGGCTTGAGATCGGTCGCACCGGGCAGCGGCGTAATCATCGCGCCGCCGGTTTCGGTCTGCCACCAGGTATCGACGATCGGGCAGCGCCGCTCGCCGACGACGCGGTGATACCAGTCCCACGCCTCGGGATTGATCGGCTCGCCGACCGAGCCGAGCAGGCGTAGCGACTTGCGGCTGGTCTTCGTCACCCACTCGTCGCCTTCGCGCATCAGGGCGCGCAGGGCGGTCGGGGCGGCGTAGAAAATCTCGACCTCGTATTTGTCGACCACCTGCCAGAAGCGCGAATGGTCGGGGAAGTTCGGCACGCCTTCGAACATCACCTGCGTCGCACCATTGAGCAGCGGCCCGTAGACGACGTAGCTGTGGCCGGTGACCCAGCCGACGTCAGCCGCGCACCAGTAGACCTGGCCCGGGCGGTAGTCGAAGACGTACTGGTGCGTCATGCTGGTCCACACGGCATAGCCGCCGGTGGTGTGCATCACGCCCTTGGGCTTGCCGGTCGAACCGCTGGTGTAGAGGATGAAGAGCGGGTCTTCAGCATCCATCACTTCCGGCTCGCACTCGTCGGACTGATCGGCGACGGCATCGCTCCACCAGATGTCGCGGCCATCCTCCATCGCGACGTCGGCCTGCGTGTGGCGCAGCACGATGACGCGGCTGACCGGCACTTTCTCGAGCGCCGCATCGACATTGGCTTTGAGCGGAACCGTCTTGCCGCCGCGCAGGCCTTCATCGGCGGTGATGACGATATCGGATTTGCAATCATCGATCCTGCCGGACAGCGCTTCTGGCGAGAAACCGGCAAATACTACCGAGTGGATCGCCCCGATCCGCGCGCAGGCGAGCATGGCGATCGCGGCTTCGGGGACCATGGGCAGGTAGATGGTGACGCGGTCGCCCTTCTTCACGCCATTGGCGCGCAGGGCATTGGCGAACCGGCAAACCTCGCGGTGGAGGTCGGCATAGGTCAGCTTGCGTGAAGGGGTGGAGGGATCATCCGGCTCCCACAGGATGGCGACCCTGTCGCTATTTTCGGCAAGGTGGCGGTCGAGCGCGTTGGCGCAGATGTTGAGCTTGCCGCCTTCGAACCAGCGGATGTGAAAGTCGTCCTTGTCGTAGGACGTGTCCTTGACCGTCTCGAACGGCTGGATCCAGTCGATCCGCGCCGCTTCCTCGCGCCAGAATGCGTCGATGTCTGAGATCGAACGGCGGTATTTCTCGGCGTAACGCTCGGCATCGACCAGCGCGCCGCGCGCCCATTCTTCAGGGACCGGAAACAAAGCGTCGCTCATCAGATTCTCCCATCTCGCATGTTTTGCGAAGGGGATAGAGCAGAGCAGGAGATCAGGCCAGATGCGACCTGAGCGAAAATCGCGACGCTTGGTCGGGGTCAGGCGAGGGCCTGCTGGACCTTGTCGATGATCTCGTTCGGCGGGCAGGGTTTCGAGCAGGCGATCGCATCGGGATAACGCTGCTTCATTTCCTCCGCCGAGTAATTGCCCGAGTGGAAGATGATCGGCACATTCTCCGCCATGAGCTTTTCAGCCAGCGGGAAAACGTCCCCGTCATCGAGCTGCACGTCGAGGATGGCGAGGTCGGGCCGGTGCTTCTGAAGCGCCAGCATGGCAGACGAAATGTTCGGGTGCGGACCCTCGATCGCGAAACCCGCTTCGGACACGGTATCGCAAAGATCGTGGGCAACAATGAACTCGTCTTCTGCGACGAGTACGCGTGGAATCGACATGGCTCTCCCCTTCATCCCTCGGCGTCCCTGAGAAATGAAATGGGCGAAACGCGATTTCGTTCCGGCAAGCTACATCCGGCCGAACTGGCTCTCGTAACCCTGCGTGTCGCCGGCAGCGAGGAACTTGGCCTGGGCGACCCAGTTGTCGCGCTCGATGCGGCCTTCGAAACGGCCCAGCTTGGCGTCGATTTCGGCGATGTCCGCATCGCTCCAACCCGCAATCTGCTCGAACCGGGTTACGCCGAGCGTCGCCAGCAAATCCCGCAGCTTGGGGCCGACGCCCTTGATGCGGGTGAGGTCGTCCCCGTCGTCGGTGCTTGCCGCCGGTACAGGTACCGGAGAGGGTTCGGCAACCGGCTGCGGCGGCGTCGAAGCGGCGGGTGCCGCGTCGATCAGTGCCTGGTTGCGCGCCGCCGGGCCCTTGCCCTCGTCGAGCACGTCGGTCTTGTCCGTCTCGACCCGCGTACGGCGCGAGGCGACGAAGATGTACCAGGCAATGACGATCCCGATAACGAGCGCGGCGACTAGCACCGGCCAATAGGTTTCGAGCAGTTCGGGCATGGGTATCAGTCTCCTCGTGTCTCGTCGTCACGGCCCCACAGGCCCCACCCGATCGCAAGGCCCGCCGCATAGGCGAGCAGGGCGAGCACAACGACTTCGAACCAGATCGGCATCAGCGTGCTCCCGGCGTGTCGACAGGTGTCGGGGTGAGCGGAACCGTCGAAATGACGGAAAATTCGATACGGCGGTTGGCCGGGTCCGACGGGTCGAGGCCTTCGACCGGCTCGCTCGATCCGACACCGCGAGCGCGCAGGCCGTCGCGCGGGATGCCCCGGCTCACCAGTGCCTCGCGAACGGCCCGGGCGCGGTCGAGCGACAGGGCGATATTGCCCGGCTCAGGGCCGGATGCGTCGGTGTGGCCGGTGACCGCGATGATGCTGCCGAGGCAGGGGCGCAGCGCGGTCGCGACCTCGTCGACCAGCTCGCGGCTGGCGGCCTCGATCTCGGCGGAGGATTCCTCGAAGCGGATCGTGCGGGCGCGCAGCAGCGCTTCGACATCGTCCTGGCAATGGGTCGGGGCGAAAACTTCCTCGTCGCTCTCCGCCTGGATCGTGCCGTCGCTCCAGACGACACCGCCGACGCCGCGAACGCGGGCAACGGCGCGCGCTGCCTTGGCGCGGTCCTGTTCGGTCAACTCTTCGCCGCCGCGCAGGATGGGATGGCGGGTCGGCGATTTGCCTTCGCCCAAACCGAAGTCGGCTTCCACAACCGGTGTCCCGGCTTCCTCCAAGGCGGCTGCGGCACCTTGTGCCAGGCGCTGCGCCAACGCGTCCTGGGATGAGCGCGCGGAACCCAGCGCGGCAACCGCGCAAACGATGGCGCCGATGATGATCGCGAGTGAAGGCCGGACGGACATGGCGGTGCTTTAGCCATGCCGGACGCATGCGAAAAGAGGGGTTTGCCCGCTTTCGTCAGCCGCCTTTGCGAACGGCGTCCATTCCCTCCGCCACGCCGACCAGCTTGCGGAATTCCTGGCGGTAGAAGTCTTTCTGGCCGCCGGACATGCGCACGATGTCGTCGTAGTCGAACTCGCCCATCAGCTTGTCGTCGCGCAGCTTCTGCCCGAAGGCGGCAACCGCGACGGCGAAGGCGAAGTCGCCCTTCGGCGCACGGGCGTCCCGCAGCATCGAGGCAGGAATAGCGCTCTGGACGAGGCGCGATTTCTCTCCGTCCGGCAGCTTGTAGCGCAGCTTCACGAAGGCGGCTTCCTCCGCCTTGTCAAAGGCCGTCTGCGGCACGGCGTCCTCGTAGCGGCGCTTCTCGATCCATCCGGTCGAACCGGCAGGGACGATTTCGTAGATCGCGGTGACCTGGTGACCGGCTCCGATATCGCCTGCATCGACCGCGTCATTGCTGAAGTCCTCTTCGCGCAGCGCACGGTTCTCATAGCCGATCAGGCGATACTGGCTGACGACGGCGGGATTGAACTCGACCTGGATCTTCACGTCCTTGGCAATGGTGAAGAGCGTTGCGCCCATCTCCTCGCCGAGCACCTTGCGAGCCTCGAGCGCGCTGTCGATGTAGGCGTAATTGCCGTTTCCGTGATTGGCGAGCTGCTCCATCAGCGCTTCATTGTAGTTGCCCGTGCCGAAGCCGAGCGTGGTCAGCGTGATTCCGGTCTCGCGCTTTTCCTCGATCAGTTCGACGAGGCGGTCGCGGTCGGACACACCTACGTTGAAGTCCCCGTCGGTCGCGAGGATCACGCGGTTGACCCCGCCGTCGATCCGGTTCGCTTCGGCAACGCGGTAGGCGAGTTCGATACCGGCGCCGCCAGCGGTCGAGCCGCCCGCGCGCAGATCGTCGATCGCGTTCTTGATTTCGGACGGGTTGCTCGTCGCATCGAGGACGAGGCCGGCTGCTCCGGCATAGACGACGATGGAGACACGGTCGCGTTTGCCCAGCTGGTTGACGAGACCGCGCATGGCGGTGCGTACCAGGGGCAGCTTGTCGGGACTGTTCATCGAGCCCGATACGTCGAGCAGGAAGACGAGGTTCGCCGGCGGGCGGCTGTCTTCCGGCATTTCGTATCCGCGCAGCCCGATCCGCATCAGCCGGGTCTCCGGGTTCCACGGCGTCACCGCCATGTCGGTCGAGACGCTGAACGGCATCTCCCGGCTGTCGGGAAGCGCGTAGTCGTAGCGGAAGTAGTTGATCAGTTCCTCGGTCCGCACAGCTGCGCGCGGAGGCATCTGGCCCTGCGTCAGGAATCGGCGGGTATTGGCATAGGCACCGGTATCGACATCGACCGAGAAGGTGGAAACCGGCTCGGCCGTGGCGATCCTGACCGGCGAGACTTCTTCGCCGTCATACTGTTCGCGGCCTGGATCGGTGGCGACGAATACCGGCGGGAAATAGCGATATCCGGGCATGGCACTCGGGCTGTCGGGATCGGCGGCAGTGGCTTCAGCAGCGTCGGCCTGGACGAAGCCCTGGGTCGGCGCGAGCGCGGTGCGCGCGGCTCCGTTCTGGATGCGCGATCCGGTAACGACCACCCTGTTGGGTGGCGGGGTAGGCGCGGGCGGCGGGGCGTAGGCTTCGGGTTGGCCTTTGGTCGATGCGACGTCCTGCGTCTCTTGTGTTGCGCAGCCCGATACCAGCGCGACCATCGAAATAGCGAAAACCAGACGCGATGCCTGCATTGCCTCACTCCCTTTGCAGTCCCATGCAAAAGGTCGAGTTGGCGCAGTTAATGCCTACTGAACGCTAAGTTCCTGTTCGTTCAGGAAGCTAGCCTTCTTCCGGGCCGCCCATGCTTTTCTTGAACAGCATCCGCTCTTCCGGGCCAAAGCCCTTGTGCCAGATGACCCAGCCGTAAACGAACAGGATCGCCGGGATGCCGAAGATCAGCTCGGCCCACTCGGGAAGCTGCGTTGCCGCGAAGCCGACGACGATCGCGGGACCGGACGCCCAGACCAGCGCCCAGCGCCAGTTGTTGACCGTGTGGCCGAGGATGCGCGAAATCAGCCATGCCTTGACCAGCGATGCCGTGCCGAGCGCGATGGCAAGGGCAAGCGCCGCTGCTGCCGCCTTGTACGGCTCGCCATAGCCGAGCGATTCCACCAAGAGGATGAGGCCGACGGTCAGCGCGCCCTGGAATGCGATGGTCGCGATCGAGATCCACAAATTGCGGACCCGCGCAACATAGACCAGCGCCGCTTCCGACACGACCGCGGTCGCCGCAATGACCTCTGCCGCAAGCAGGAAAGCCAGCGCACCCGTACCACCGACGAAGTTCGGACCGACGAGACCCATCACCGCCTCGCCCGGCACGCCCAGCGCCAGCGCAATTCCGGCCTGCGCCGCGATGATCCAGAAGCCGACGAGGCACAGCTGCTCGGCAATCGCCTTCTTGTTGCCTTCCTTCAGGTTGCGCGTGATGACCGGGCCGAGGATCGGCTCGAAGCTGGTCTTGAGCTTCTGCGGCAGGCTCGCGACCTGCTGGGCGATGTAATAGACGCCGACCGCAGCCGGCGCCGCGAACAGGCCGAGGATGAAGATGTCGACGCGGCGCGTGCCCCACTCGACCGCATCCGCTGTCGCCAGGGGCAGCGCCCGCCAGGTCTGGCGCGCCATTGCGAGCGGGTCCGGCTTCCATGCAGTGGGCAGGCCGTAGGTGCGCAGGAAGGTCCACAGCCCCGTCAGCAATCCGGCGTAGATCGACGCGAGATAGGCCATCTCGAGCCCACTTCCCGGGATCCAGTAGAAGAACACGCCGGCGAGGATCGAGATCGACCACGGCTCCACCACGGCGCGTGCGCGGACGGTGGTCGCGATGTCGTAGCGATAGGCCTGCGCGGCGAGCACGATCTCCGTCAGCGCGTAACCGGGGATCGCGAGGACGATGAACTTGTCGAGGTAGTCGTACTCGCCCGCCGGAAACAGCGGCGCGGGCACGAACCAGAAGAATACCGCGGCTAGCCCTGAAAAGATCAGCGCGAGCAGCAGGCCGTCGAACACGACATTGGCCGGATCGTCGTCTCGGTCGGTCAGCCGCTGGGCAAGGCCGCGTTTCTCGCCGAGCGAGCAGATGAGCGCTACCAGCTCGACCACGACAAGCGCGGAAGCGAAGCGGCCGAGCGCGTCGGCCCCGTAAAGGCGACCGGCAATGAACAGGAACGGCAGGCGCGCGGCGAGGCGCAGGAGAAAGCCGAACACATTGGTCCGTCCACCCTTGGCAAGCGCTTCGATATCGCCCTGGTTGGTTCCTTCGGCCGCCATGATCCGCCTATTCGGCCCTCAACGGCCGGGACAGCAGGCCGGAGACGACCGACTGCGCGTTGGAGCCTGACAGGAGTTCGTTGACCGCTTCGACGATCGGCATGGCGATCTCGTGCTGCTGCGCGAGTTTGAGGAGTACCGGCGCCGTGTGCGCGCCTTCCGCCACTGTGCGGCGATCCGCCATCAGCGCTTCGGCCGATTGCCCTTCGCCCAGTGCCTTGCCGAGCGAGAAGTTGCGGCTCGACGTCGACGAGCATGTCAGGACGAGGTCGCCGAGCCCGCACAGCCCCGCAAGCGTTTCGCGCTGCGCGCCCAGCGCGTCGCCGAAGCGCTGCATTTCCGCATAGCCGCGAGCAATCAGGGCAGCGCGAGCGTTCTGGCCGAGATTCAGCCCGTCGACCACGCCGCAGGCGATCGCGAGGACGTTCTTCACTGCACCGCCGATCTCCGCACCGACCACGTCGTCGGAATAGTAAGGGCGGAACTGCGGCCGGGCGATTTCGGGCGAAAGCCGCGCCCACTGCTCCTCGCCGCCGCTGCAGGCGAGGGTGACGGCAGTCGGCAGGCCCGCGGCAACTTCGTGCGCGAATGTCGGACCAGAAAGGATGGCGATGGCGCTGTCGGGCGAGGCTTCGGCTGCGACCTCGTTCATCATCTGGCCGCTCGATGCCTCGATCCCCTTGCTGCAAAGCACGAGGTCGCGCGGCTGCGAGGGCAGGGAGGTGAGAACCGCGCCGAGATGCTGCGCAGGGGTAACCGCCAGGAGGATATCGATGCTGCCCAAGTCCGACAGGTCGCCGGTTGCCCGGATCGTCGGTGCAAGCTCCGCGCTCGGCAGGAAAAGCTCGTTGCGGTGGCCGGAATTGACCTGCTCGACCACTTCGGGCTCGCGCGCCCACAGCAGCACATCGCGGCCATCGCTGGCGAGCATCTGTGCAAGGGCCGTGCCCCATGCACCAGCGCCGAGAACTCCGATTACGGCCATCTATGCCCCCCTCAGGCCTTGTAACCCGCGCCGCGCACCGGCTCGGCATCCGGATCGAGCGGCCAGCGCGGTCGCGCAGCCACGTCGAGCGGGTCCGACTGGCCCGAACCCAGCCGTTCCACGCCCGCCCAGGCGATCATTGCGGCATTGTCGGTGCACAGCGCAAGCGGCGGTGCGACGAAACGCATTCCGTGTGCTTCCGCCAGCGCTTCAAGGCTTGCGCGCACCGAACGATTGGCCGCCACGCCGCCCGCAACGACGAGCGAGCCGACTTCGCCCATCGCGTCGAGCGATACGCGCAGGCGATCTTCGATGCAGTCGATTGCCGCCTGCTGGAAACTCGCGGCGATATCGGCGTCGGCATATTGCCCGCTTTCCTTGGCGCGCAGCACCGCGCTCTTGAGCCCGGCGAAGGAGAAATGCGGCTCCCCGCTGCCGACGAGCGGGCGGGGGAGCGGTACGGCGGCGGCATCGCCTTCCAGCGCCAGTTTTTCGACTGCCGGACCGCCCGGATAACCGAGGCCGAGTATCTTGGCAGTCTTGTCGAATGCCTCGCCCAGCGCATCGTCGATAGTCGTTGCTAGGCGGCGGTATTGGCCGACACCGTCGACCCGCAGGATCTGGCAATGCCCGCCGGATACGAGCAGCAGGGCATAGGGAAATTCGAGGTCGCGATCGGCAAGGCGCGGGGAAAGCGCATGCCCTTCGAGATGGTTGATCGCGATCAGCGGCACATCGCCCGCCATCGCGAGAGCCTTCGCGCTGACGAGGCCGACCATGACCCCGCCGATCAGGCCCGGCCCGGCCGTGGCGGCAATCGCGTCGAGGTCGGAAAGTTCGAGACCCGCGTCCTGCATCACCGCCTCGATCATCGGGGCGAGGCGGTCGGCATGGGCGCGCGCGGCAATCTCCGGCACGACCCCTCCATAGGGCGCGTGCTCGGCATCCTGCGATGCAATCCGTTGTGCAACGATTTCGCCTTGGGCTGTCACCAGTGCAGCGGCAGTCTCGTCGCAGCTCGATTCAATGCCGAGAACGATGGCCATGGCGCTTCCCCTGAACCAGATGCCTCGCTAGGGCAAGCGCCGCATGAGCACGGATGTGAAACTACGGCTTGGCACGCGCCAGTCACCGCTCGCCCTGGCCCAGGCCGAGGAAGCCCGCGACCGCCTGTGCGCGGCGCATGGCTGGTCGAAGGCGCAGGTCGAGCTGGTCAAGGTCGTCGCGAGCGGCGACAAGATCCAGGATCAGCCGCTCGCCGAAATCGGCGGAAAAGCCTTGTGGACCAAGGAACTGGACGCGTGGCTCGCAGAAGGACGCATCGACGTATCGGTCCATTCGATGAAGGATGTAGAGACGCTGCGTACCGATGAACTGCGCATTGCCGCCATGCTGCCGCGCGAGGACGTGCGCGATGTGCTGATCGGCGCCGAGAGCCTCGCCTCGCTGGCCCCCGGCTCGCGCGTCGGGACCAGCGCGCCGCGCCGCGCGGCGCAGTTGCTGCACGCGAGGCCCGATTGCGAAATCGTCGGCATGCGCGGCAATGTCGCGACCCGTCTCGGCAAGCTCGATGCGGGCGAGGCGGATGCGACCTTCCTCGCCGCCGCGGGCCTCTCGCGGCTCGGTATGAGCGTGGGCATTGCGCTGGATAGCGAGACATGGCTTCCCGCTCCGGCCCAGGGCGCGATCGGGCTTGAATGCCGCTTCGACGACGGGGCGACGATCGCCCTGCTCGATGCGGTGAACCATGGGCAGACGTTCGACGCAGTCATGCTCGAGCGCGCCTTGCTCGAAGGTCTGGGCGGCACCTGCCACAGCCCGATTGCCGTCCTGAGCGAGAAGAGGGGTGATAGCTTCCACCTGCGCGCGGCCATCTTCAGCGCCGACGGGCGGGAAAGGCAGGCTGGCGAAATCGACGTCGCAGCAGGCGATTTCGCGGCAATGCACGCTTTTGCGCAGGATTTGCTCGACAAGAGCCCGCCCGCGATCCGGAAGCTGTTCGACGGCCAGCAATGAGCGAGCCGGTCTTCGTCTTCCGCCCCGAACCGGGCTTTTCGGATACCATCGAACGCGGCAAGGCTCTGGGCCTTGCGATGACAGGGCAGCCGCTGTTTCGCATCGAGCCGGTCGCTTGGGAATGCGGCGATTCCAAGGGCTTCGATGCGATACTTGCGGGCAGTGCGAATGCGTTTCGGCACGGCGGTTCGCAACTGGACCAGCTCACCCAATTACCCGTTCTCGCCGTAGGTGAAGCCACTGCGGCTGCCGCAAGGGATCGCGGTTTCGAGGTCGAATTGACGGGCAGGGGCGGACTGCAAGCGCTGCTCGACAACCTCCCCAAGAAGCCAATCCGCCTACTGCGCCTCAGCGGCGAGGACCGCGTCGATCTCGATATTCCCGGTCACATCTCGGTCGCCGAGGTCGTGGTCTATCGCAGCGCGCCGCAGCCGCTCGACCAGTCGACGGCTGGTGACCTTCGCGAAGGGGGCGTGTGCCTGATCCACTCGGGCCGCGCGCTCGAACAGCTCGGACAGGAATTCGACCGGCTCGGGATCGACAGGGCGCGGCTGAAGCTCGCCGTGATTGGCCCACGGGTCGCCGAATTGGCCGGTCCCGCCTGGGGAAAGGTCGCCATTGCCCCGACCCCTGACGATGCGAGCCTGTTGGCTTTGGCACGCGACCTGTGCAACAACGGCTGAAAATAGCGCCGAAAATGGCGCATGACGGGTCGTAGAACGGAACGGGATGGACAGTATCAATCGCAAGCGCCGCAAAAGCGGCTCCATACAGGCTATTCTCGGCGTCGCTTTGAGCGCCTTCCTGCTCGGGGCGCTGATCGTGGGCTATTTCTCATGGCGCGACGGCGGTCCGCTTTCCTCCGATGAAGAGGCGGTGCAGGTCGAAGAGGAAGCGCCCAGCGCTGCGCTGACCGCGTCTCCCACGCCCGGAGCAAGCCCGACGCCGAGCCCGACCGCTTCCGAAGCGACCGTTCGTGCTGCCGAACAGGCGACCGAAGCGGTCGAGCGCGTGGCCGAGCAGCAGGGCGGCCTCGAACAGCGCCTTGCGGCTGCCGAACAGCGTCTTGCCCGGCTCGATCTCCAGGCACAGGCCGCATCCGGTAATGCCGCGCGGGCCGAGGGCTTGTTGATCGCCTTCGCCGCCCGCCGCTCCATCGAGCGCGGGGCCGAACTCGGCTATCTCGCCGACCAGCTGCGCCTGCGTTTCGGTGATGCGCTGCCCAATGCAGTGGCCACGATCATCGAGAATTCACGCGATCCGATCACGCTCGACCAGCTGATCGCTCGGCTCGACGGGCTGGCCCCGCAGCTGCGCAACACGAGCGAGGATTTCACCTTCGAGCGTTTCCGGCGCGAGCTGAGCGATATCTTCACCGTGCGCCGCGAGACCGCTCCGTCGCCGCAGCCCGAGCGCCGGATCGAACGTGCGCGCCTGTTCCTCGAAAGCGGGCGTGTGAGCGCTGCGATCGAGGAAGTGCAGAACATGCCCGGCGCGGACAGCGCGGAGGAATGGATTGCCGATGCCAAGCGCTTTGCTTCGACGCAGCGCGCGCTCGACCTTATCGAGACCTCGGCGGTGCTCGAACCGACGCGCCTGCGCGACCGGGAAGGGCAGCGGGTCGAACAACCCGGCCCCGGCGCGGAAACCGTCAACAACTAGGTCAAGGTTCGGCCTCAGCCGGAGAGTAGCTCGGGCATGTCGCCCGTGACGCCGCGTGCCTCGTCCATGAACCACGTCTTCAGCACCGGAATGCGCTGCACGCCGGCCATGCCGAAACGGCGGATGGCCGATGCCGTCTTGCCGGGAATGCCGAACAGGCGGGTGAGGCCGTCGGTCGCGAGCGCGACCATGAAGGAATCGAGCCCGCGCCAGTTCTCGTAGCGCGTCAGCAACTGCGCATCGCCCGGATCGAGGCCGAGACGCATGCCGTCTGCCAGCACTTCGACCAAGGCCCCCACATCGCGCAGGCCGAGGTTCAGGCCCTGGCCCGCGATGGGGTGGATGCCATGCGCCGCATCGCCGACCAGCGCGAGCCGTTCGCCCGTGATGCGCGCGGTATGGTGGAAGCCGAGCGGATAGGACGAACGCGCGCCGACCGAACGGATTTCACCGAACAGCCCGCCCATGCGCTTCTCGACCTCGGCAAGGAACGCGCGATCGGAAAGTTTCAGCGTTCCCGCCGCATCCTTCTCGTCGACCGTCCAGACGAGCGCGCTGCGGTGCTCGCCATTCTCGCCATCGAGCATGGGGAGCAGAGCGAAGGGGCCGGCCGGATAGAAGATTTCCCACGCGACATTGCCGTGCGGCTTTTCGTGGACGAGCCCCGTGATGATCGCGCGGTGGCTATAGTCCCACTTGGCGATCGAGATGCCTGCATCCTCGCGCGTGGGCGAGCCGCGACCCTCCGCGCCGATCATCAGCGATGCGTTGAGCTCGCGGCCGTCCGCAAGCCGTGCCGAGACGCCGTGCTCGCCGCGCTGGCGCCCGACGATCTCCGCCTTCGAATGCCAGGCGATCAGCGGTTCGTCGCTGGCCGCTTCGAACAGGGCGAGGCGCAGTTCGCGGTTGGCGAACATGCGGCCCAGCGTCCCTTCGTGCGGTTCGGGCGTGAAGTCGATCTCGCCCGGCTTCATCTGGTCGGTCACCGCGATCGAGGCGATGCCGCAGCCGTGCGGCTCGAGCCGGTCGGCAAGGCCGATATTCGTGAACAGGTTCCAACTTGCCGTCGAAATGGCCGAAGCGCGGCCGTCGAACCCTTCTGCAGTCAGTTCGGCCGGATCGGCCCGGTCTACTACGTGGCTGGAAATGCCCTTGCGCGCAGCGGCGAGGGCAAGCGTCATGCCGACGAGACCGCCACCGAGGATCAACAGATCGCGTTTTTCATCCATGAAAAGCGTCCTAGAGTTGCGCGAGCCCGACTGACAAGCCTGCTGTTTGCAATTGCTGTTGCGGCCCGCGCGTCGCATCCTTAGACCTTCGCCTAACGGGACATATGTGATGGCGTCGCCAGCATGCGCGGCGTGAGGGGAATAGATGGCAACTGCCGCTGCGGCCGACCGGCCGGACAACGTTTTCGTAAACCTGCTGCGTGATCGGCGGATCGTTCTATCGGTCCTGCTGACGGCTGCGATCGCGACCTATTTCTGGACCCAGTCGCGCTATCCGGCGCTGAACGAAAAGGCTGCGATGGGCGGCGATACCAATATGAGCGGTATCGCTTTCGACGAAATACTCGAATGGGTGCCGAACAGCAGCTTCGCCTGGGAACTGACCGTAAACACGGTCAACTGGATCTACACCAACTGGAAGGGCATGACCTTCGGCGTGCTCTTCGCTGCCTGCGCGTTGACGTTGCTCGGGCTGATAGAGCGCCGCGGATTCAATAACCGTTTCGCCAATGCGGCGCTGGGCGCGGCCATCGGAACTCCGCTGGGCGTGTGCGTCAACTGCGCTGCGCCGATTGCGCGCGGCCTTCACAGTGCCGGAATGCGGCTCGAGACGACGCTGAGCGCGCTGATCGCCTCGCCGACGCTCAACGTGATCGTGGTGAGCATGTCCTTCGCGCTGCTTCCATTGCATCTCGCGACGCTCAAGCTGGTCGGCGCGCTGGCTTTCGTACTCATCGGCGTGCCGATCCTCACGCGGATTTTCCATCCCAAGGGTCTGGAAGACGATGCGATCGCGAAGATGCAGGGCCAGGTCGACGATCGCCGCGGCTGGATCGCGCGCAAGCTCGAGGCGCTGCGTCCCCTGCCGGTGCCCGCGTCCGACGTCGACAGCTGGCCCAAGGCCTTCGTCTGGCTGGCCCGGACCTTCGGCCGGAACCTCGTATTCATCATCGCGGTCACCGTGCCGCTGATGCTGCTGGCAGGCGCGCTCGGCGCGATCCTCATCACTTTCTTCGATTTCCAGGAATTCCGCCGGGTTATCGGTGTTCCGACGTCTGTCCCCATGATTCTGGTCGCAATGACGCTCATTGCCGTGGTGGCGATCTTCCTGCCGGTACCGATTGCCTTTGACGTCATTCTCGCAGTCATTCTCATCAACGCGGGTTGGCCGGTGCGCTATGTCATGCCGCTGCTGTTCGCGCTCGGCTGCTACAGCGTCTATTCGTTTATGATTGTCGGGCGAGCCATATCCTGGCGAATATCCGCTGCGATGATGGGGTCGCTCGCGGCGCTGGCGGTAGTGCTGGGCGTTGCGGCGAACTGGATCGACAAATCCATCATCGAGGAGCGGCATGACGCGAATATCGCCTTCCTCAGCTCGATGCCGACCACACAGATGGAGCGAGCGCCGGGCCAGCCTAGCCTGGCACCGCTCGATGAGGCCGGAATCCCCGAGATAACCTACCGCCCCGTTGCAGCAACGGTCGCGAACGAAGGACCAGGCACCGTCTCCGTGGTCGAGGCAGCACCGGTGAATACACCGAGCGCCGGGGCCGACATCGGCTTCAGCCGGCTGCTCGGTTCGGAAGTGGGACTCGACCTTCGTCCGCAGTCTGCGGGATACGAAGTGCTCGAGCCATATACCTTCTTCTGGGGCCTCGCATCGGGAGATACGGACGGCGACGGCTGGGTAGACATTCTCATGTCGCGTACACCCGCGACAGGGGGGCTCGCCTATTTCCGCAACATCGGTGGACGTTTCCAGGAGGTGCCGATCATGCTCGGCCCGTTGGCAGAACAGTTCATCGGGACAATCATGCTGAGCGACCTCAATGGTGACCGGCGACCCGACCTTTTCGTGTCGTCCTACATGCGGGGGACCCACATACTGTGGAACCGCGATGGCCGCTTCGACTGGAACGACCGTACCGACCTGCCGAATGGCGATGCCGGGCTCGTGGGAGCGCCCGGCTTCGCCGACCTCGATGGCGACGGCGATATCGATATACTCGCTGCGAACTGGACCATCGGGACCACGGCAAACAACGGCAACCCCTATCTGCTTTCATCGCAGGACCGCATCTTCTGGAACGAGGGCGGCAGCTTCACGCCGCAAATGCTCGACGGTGTGCCGGGCGAAAGCCTTGCGTCGTTGATCACCGATATCGATGGCGATGGTCGACCCGACTTGATTATCGGCGACGACGTTTCCACCGCAGACAAGATTTATCTCAACCAGGGCGAGCGCAAGTTCCGTCTGGCGCGCAAGTCCGACGGGATCGTTCCCTACCTGACGCGCACTTCGATGAGCCTCGACATGGGTGACATCGACAATGACCTGATCGATGAATTTTACGTCGCACAGATCGCATGGTCGCGTTGGCGCGTGGAATCGGTCGAGCCGGAAATGAGCTATTGCGGAATGGCGGAAATGCAGGCCGGAGACAGCCGGGAATGCTTCCTCAGTCTTAGAAACAGGAGTCTCAGCGCCAACCTAGCCCACTCGCTCTATTCTCGCTGCGACGAAATCCAGGACTCGCTCTACCGCTGGGTGTGTGCGGCGCGCAGCCTGAGTTTTCGGGCAAGTTTCCTCGGGGAAACGTCCGAATGCTATCGTCTCGTGCCCTACGGCGCAGAGTGGAAGGAAATGTGTGAGGTCGCGGCAAGACCCCGATTCCCGAATGCCGAGAAGGTCATGGAGGAGCAGGATTACGTCGGCGGCATCAACGCGCGGAATATCTTCTTCAAGCGCACAGCTGGCTCTGGCTTCCTCGACGAGACTACTCGTTTCGATGTGGCGAAGCCGGGCTGGAGCTGGAATTCGCGCTTCGTCGATCTTGACCAGGACGGTTGGCAGGACATTTTCGTTGCGACGGGGATGGCCTATCATCGCAATACGACGCCCAACACATACTATCGCAACAGGGGTGGAGCGGGCTTCGTACAGGCACAGGACCGGTTCGGCCTGTCCGACACGGTGCCTTCGACCACTTATGCGTTGATCGATTACGATCGCGATGGCGATGTGGACGTGATCCGTACCTCGGCGGTGACGCAGCCGATTATCCATCGCAACGACGCACCGGCTGGCGGCGCGCTGTGGGTTCGCCTGCAGGACGATATCGGCAACCGGGACGCGATCGGAGCGCGCATCGTCGTGACAACCGACGACGGCATTTCCCGTGCACGCGATATCCGGCAGAGCGGCGGGTTCGCGACCGGGATCGATCCCGTGGCACACTTCGGCCTCGGTAAGGCGTCCCGCGTCGCGAAGATCGAGGTAACCTGGCGTGACGGGGCCAAGACCAGCATCGACGGCGAGTTCGCCCCGAACAGCGAAATCATCGTTCGCCGAAGCCGTTAGCCCGTCGGTCCAGCTTCCCTGCGAGCAAGGAAGCGGCGATAGGCGCCGTGCCACTGTGCAAGCCCGAAGGCGTAGTCGGCGTTGCGTGACATGGCCTCGACTTGTTCGCCCAATAGCCAGGGCTTGGCCGGGCCGTTGAAATGCAGGCCGATCGCCTCGCGTGCGGGAATGCGATGCTCTACGGCGATTCGCTCCACGTGACCGAGCATCAAATTGTATGTCGGGTCGAGGATATGGACTTCTTGGCCGAAGCACGAATTGAGGACCGCCTGATCGGTATGGTCGCTGCTAATCCGCGCCCAGCGTACCGGATCGAGATGCCCGAGGACGGCTTCGCGGGCCTTGCTCGTGCGAAGCTCGGGAGCGACCAGCATGAAGCCGGCATTGAAGCTTCGGAATTCCGAGACCTCCCGAGACACAGGGACCTCCGCGAGGCTTTCGCTGTCCCGCGTGTTGCCGGACAGAAGCGCCCGGTCCCCGCAGGCTGCGATCCGGGCGCCTGACACGAGCGCCCTTTCGACCGACCCACGAAACATCATATCGCTGTCGATGAAAAGCGCAGCTGCGCCGGTGTCGCCGCCGAACAGGTCGAGCGAATAGAAGCGCCGCTTTCGACCTGACAGCTTTGGGAATTGAGCGACCAGCCTGTCGACGCGCTCGCACAGGTCAGGTGCGGGCGTGCGACATTCGAGACCTGCGAAAAGCCTGCCGAAGTCGTGCTGGGTCGTCTCGTCTAGGTCGTCATGCAAGAGGACGATCCGGCCGTCGAACCAGTCGTTTTGCTGGAGGAAGCTCTCCAGCATGACCTGCGTTCCGGGCACGAAGTCCCGGGAGGTGACGGTGAAGAGATCGATAGGGGCGCTCCTGCCGGTCATCGCTCAGATATCCAGGAACTGGATTGCCCGGCGCAAGTGCCCGAACTGCGGTTCGCCTATCCCCGGCGGGTTCCTTAGCGCGGCGATCAGCCTGTCCATGTCGAAGAAATGCGCGCGCGCCAGGCTGCTGCGCCGGTCCTCGACCTCCTCCGCTATGCCGCGGTAGAATTGCTGCAGCCTCCGCTCGAGGGCCGTGGTGCGCAGTCTCTCCCGTTTGGAGGTTTCGCAGCGGATGTTTTCGGGCAGGATACCCTTCATCATTTCGCGAAAAAACCAGCGCCGCGTAGGGCCTTGGCGGAAGAGCTCGCCCGGCAGGCTGTAGGCGAATTCCATCACCCGCCGGTCGAGCATCGGGTAGCGGTAACGAACACCGTGCTCGTGGCCCGAGATTGCCCAGTCCTCGATCCTGGCGCTGGTCGCCCCGGTGTCGAGGATGGAGCGCATGGCCGTGCGGCAGCTGCTATAGTCGATGACAGGACCAGGCTGGATATCCACCTGCGCCAATGCGTCGCTGGTGAGGAAGGTGCCGGGGGCTACCCCAAGCTCGTTCCGCCGGCCTTCGCGCAACTCGCTCAAGGCCGCGCGCAGCGAACTGGCGAGCCCCTTGATGCCACTATGCGGGGAGAGGGCGGCGAGATCGGCGAGCTTGAGCTGTGCGAGATATTCGGCATGGATTCCGCGGCCATTGAAGCTGATCGCCTCGTCGCCGCCCCAGCCCGACAGGATGGTCGAGATGCCGTTTTGGCCGGCATCCCGCTGGACGGGCAGCTCATGCATCAGGTTCCATTGCGATGGCGCGACAGACCAGTCGCTGCGCCAGAGATCCGCGAACTCCCGGTCGGAAAGATCCGGAATGCGCAGATCCATCTCGACCAGGGCCGCAGCTGCAGCGATGCGCGGGCCTTCTTCCGTTTCCGAAGGCCCCTGCCATGCATAGCCCGTAACCTGCCGCCCGCTTTGCCTGACGAGCGCATCGCCGATGACGAGGATTGCTGAGCTATCGAGACCCCCGGTCACGTGAATGCCGACCCGACCCTGCGCCGGTATGCTGTCCGCGATAGCTCTCTGGAGCAATTCCCGCCCCTGTTCGACCAGCTCCGCTTCCTGGCCGTCTCTTCGAGCGACCTGCTCGAATGGTTTCCACCACTGCTCGCGCGTCCAATTGCCGTCTCGCATGAGCAGATGATGGCCGGCGGGAAGGCGCTCGATACCTTTCCAGAATGTCCTGTGCGCTTCGACCCGGCGGCCGCCGAGTAGTTGCATCACGGCATAGGCCTCGTCGAACTGAGGCGCATTGCTTGAAGCGACGAGACTGCCTGGCTCGTTCGCGATCAGCAGGCTTTCGCCGTCCTGCGTGTAGAAGAGCGTGCGAAAACCCATGTGGTCGCGGCCCAGAAGCACGCTTCCCTGACCGCGATCGAGGATCGCGAAGGCAAACTCACCCTGGAGGTGACGACATAGGTCCGCGCCCCACCGCCTGTAGGCTCCGAGGATCAGTCCGGCATCGCTCTCGTCAGGCGGTATACCGAGCGCCTGCGCCAGAGCAGCCCGGTCCCGAAGGCAGGAGTCGGCTAGGACTTCCAGTTGCCCTGAAGGGTCGCTGTTGCGCGCGAACCTGCCTTGCAAAGGCATGAGTGAAGTGATCGATTTCATGGGCAAGCGGCAAGAAAAAAGGCCCACGGCAAAAACGCCTTGGGCCTTCTTCGAATTTCCTCAGCGCCCGTAGACGGACGCGGTCCGAAACGGCGGATCAGGAAGGGTTGTAGAAGGCGTCTTCAACCGTCCGGCTTACTGCGCCAGCGGCGGTGCGCTTGACCGGCGTGATCGAACGGACAGCCGGCTTTTGCCAGGGCGCGCGGCCTTTCTGCTTGTCGGTTTTCATAATTTCTCCCCAAAGAAACTAACTTGTGAACAATGCCTATACCCGAATTAACCGGTTGTGCAACCACGGCAAAATTCTGGAACGCAATCGGACTCAAGCGACCTCAACGAGGCCAAGACCATATAATTCGGACACAAATTCGATTGTATCTGCGCGACATTGCTCCGGCTCGACCTCGAATTCCTCTTGAAGGCTTTCGCAAAGATCCGAGATTCTGCGGCCCGGATCGAGCTTGAGCCAGATGCGCGCGCCGGTCGATTCGAAATGGAAATATTTGCCGCTCTCGATATCCATCAGCGAGATGCCGTCGGCTACTTCGCTGAACAGGACATTCTCGTTTCGGGTGGCGATCGTATCGGCCTTGATGGTCTTGTCGTTCATGTGCGGGTTTCTTCCATCGTTGATTGTCTTGCGCAAGTGGTCGGGGGGCGCTTCAACCCGAATATCCCAGCCGGCGCATGGCTGCTCCATGATCCTCCAGAATGCGCCGGTTTTGCGCCTCGTTCAGTTCGCGCGTGCTGCCTCCGGTTCGACCCTTACGAAAGAACGCCTTTCCAGCACGCGGCTTCTCCGAAAAGCCGGCATCGTCTTCGGCCTTTTTCAGCCGTTCGAAAGAGGCTGCATCAGTGGCCGCGCCCTGTTTCTCAAGATCGATCGATAGACCGCAGAACGAGGTAATGCGATCGAGTTGCCCCGCAGGGTCGGAAAGCAGGTCTTCGTAGCGCACCAACAGGAGCGGTATCTCGTCCTGGTCGAGCCAAGAGGTGACATTGGTCGACCAGCTGCCGAGCAATTGCGGGACGGCCTTGCTTGTCTTGTCCGGCCATTCGTCCTGCCGGGCTTCTTCGTCCGCCATGCGCTCGATAATGGCGTCCGCGGTCTTGCCTTCGTGATGCGCGTAGGATGCCACGATATCGAGCGGGTTCCGCACGATGAGGATGGCACCCGCGCTCGCCTGCTTGGGGAAGAGGGCAGTCCCGTCGCTCGCCCGGCGGAAGGCGCTGTGCGTTTTCACGAGAACTGGGCCATCACCCTCGGCGGCGAAGGCGCGGTGGAATGCCGACTGGTAGGGTAGCAACGCGTCCAATGTCAGGTCGGCAGAATCGATCGCGGCATGATCGTCGAGCAGCGATCGGTCAAACACGATCGGCCCGCCGACCAGCGCGCTCAAATCTAGCGGCTCGTCGGGAAACAGGCAGGCGGTCAGCAGGGCGCGGACCCAGGTGCTGCCCGATTTCGGATAGGAGGCGAGCCAGACGATCGAGCGTCCCGGGCCGAGCTGCGCGGTCATGCCGGTTCCTGGGCGGCGCTTTCGGCTTCTGCCCGTTCGATCCCGTCGATCATGCGGCGTGCGAGTTCGCCCGGATCGATCCAATGCGCGGATCTCTTCAGGTGGAACATCGGCACTTGCCCAACTGTATTGGCCACCGTGCGGAAGGCCCATGGGCGCAGCTTCATACCATCGATGAAATTCTTGCGATGGATGAAGCGCGACAGGCATTCGACGCCGAGCGCCGGGTCGATCCGGGAGAATTCTTCCTCCTCGGCATTGGTCGCCTGCAGATAGACAATCGCGCGGATGGGCGTGACCCGGTCGTGGAATTCCTCGACCGGCCGGTAGTATTTCGCAAGGTCGCTGCGCACCTGCGGCAAGCCGTCGCTTTCGTGGCCGAGCCGCTTGAGCGAATCCGCCCATAGCCGCGTCGCCGGAAAGGCGGGCAGGGCCTGCGGCAGCCCGGCGTCGGACAGTATCAGGCCGGTGACATCGTCCGCCACCATCGGCAGTCCGAGCGACAGCAGGCCGCCGAGCATGGTCGACTTGCCCGCACCAGACATGCCCATCACCAGAACCGCGCCCTTGTCGGTCAGGACCGAGCATGAATGGATCGGGAGTATCCCGCGCTGCATGAGGAGCGCTGCCATGCAGGTGCCGAGCAGGATGGAGACGACCTGGCTGTCGTCGGCCTCGGCAAAGCGGTCGTATTCGATCGTGTCGCCATTGGAGACGCGGAAACGACCGGTTTCGAAGAAGGTGGCGAAGAAGCGGCCGGGTTCCGCCTCCCAATTGCGGAAGCTCGTCTCGAACCCGGGGGTCTCCTCGATCGAAGCCGCACGAATGAATGCGTCCGCTTCCGCCTCGCCGGTGAATTCCGGGATGGCGGGAAGGGGAATGTCGGAAGACAGGGTAAAGCCGTAAATCCTATACTTCGGCATGCACGCCCCGGTCTGTCGTGCGCCCGCCCGAATCGGCATTATACACCTCGAAGATCAGGTGGATGCGATCTTCCTCGCCGAGATTCTCGCCGCCGTGGCTGACGATATTGTTCACCTCGTAGGCGTTGCCGGCTTCGAGATGGACACGCTCGTCGCGCACGAGGAATACGGCTTCCGGATTGGTGACCAGTGGCACGTGGATCTTGTGCGCGCGAAGGTTCGACCCCGCCCCGTCGTAATGCGGGTCGATCCGGTGGCCGGCCTGTAGCCGCGCGAGCATAGCCTTTGGAAATCGGGGGCTGGCAAATCCGTAGGGCGCGATGGCTTCGCGCATGACCGGTTCCAAGAGGCCCTTCCACGCGTCCCATGCGGGCGTCGCATAGAAGCTTTCCGGGTCGCGGTTGTTCTCGATGAAGCGGAAGATGATGTGGCGCGTATGGTGGAAGACTTCGAAGTCGTTTTCCTTGTGCGCGTCCTCGGCCTGCCAGGTCGCTTCGGAAATGCGCGCTACTGCACGGCGCAGCGGCTCGTAGGCGACCGGTCCGAGATGTCTGACCGTGTGCGGTTTTTCGACTTTGGGTACCACGTTCCCTCCCTTGTCCGGTGAGGTATCAGCCGCCGCGAAACGGTCAAGCCGTGCGCAGTGCGTAACCGAAGAATTCGAGATGCTCGCGTCCCTTCTCGAAGACGCGGGTCGCGGCGGATATCTCTTCGGGCGAAAGACGCGCGATCTGCTCTTCGTTCATGTTGCGGAGCGGTTCGTCATAGGTGCCCTTAATGCTGAGCCGCTGGCTGAGGTCGAGATCGTCGAGCGCCGGCACGAGTGCTTCGATGCGTCGTGCCATCTCTTCCGGGCCTGCACACAACTCCTCGTAGGTGAAGGCGATAGCCGCCTCGCCCAGCAGGTCGATATTCGCGCGCTGGACTTCGAGGCATTTGAGCAGGTGGCGCGCACCCGCTTCTGCCAAGTCCAGATTGCGACTGATGGTCTTGTGCCGCTGCTTTCGCCGCAAGATGCCTTCGAGAGCCGCGTAAGGGTCGCGCACCATCAGGACAAAGCGCGCATTTTCGAAAGTCTCGCTCAGATCGCGCGCATGCAGGAGAAACGGCGGGGCCTTGGTGTGGAAGACCGATGCATCGTCCGTTTTCGCGGTCGCCCGGAAGTACCACGCCTTGCGCGATCGTTCCCAGTCGAAAGCGGAACTGTCGGCAAAGACTGCGAGTGCTTCATCACTCGAAGCCCAGATCAGCGGCCATTTCGAATCCAGCGTATGAGGGCCGGCAAACCCGAAGACGTGCTGCCCCTCCTTTTCGAGCGACCAAACATGGCGCGACTGCGCAATCGCGCGCGACAGATAGGTCGAGCCGCTATTGTTCGGGCAGAGCAGGAACAGGTGCGTCTTCACGCTCGCCGCGACCCGCTCGATTTGCGCGATACCGCTAGTCATTCTCGCTGGATTTCATCCCCTTGGGCGGCAGCACGCCGAGCCCGACCCCGTTGCGTGCGTCGGGGCTTGCCAGATTGCCCGGCGTCCCACAAGCAGGCCCTTGGAGATGGGGAAGAATCGATCAGGCGGCGCGACCATGAGCGAGGTAGAGTTCGATCTCCTCCTCGCATTCCTCGCGCGCAATCCGGCTCGTTCCCCTCAGGATATCGCGCGCGGCGGGATCGATTGGGACCGGTTCGAAGCACTTGTGAACCGTCACCGGGTCGGCGCGCTTGTCGGGCACGGCGCAGCAGCAAGCGGCATCCTGCCGGACGCGTTGCTCGAGCGCCTGCAGCAGCAGGAAATGAACAATTCGGCGCGGTTTCTCCTTACCAGGAGCATCCTCCAAGATTTGGCCCGGCGCTTCGAAGTCCGCGAAATCAGGTGGGTGACGCTCAAGGGCGTGATTGTCGCCCAGCGTCACTACGAGCGGCCATCGCTGCGCGAGATGATCGATCTCGACATACTGATCGACCGCGCGGATTTCGACGCGGCGGACCTCGTACTGCAGGACATGGGGTTCGAGCGCTACCACCCGCGCTTCCCGCTCGAGGGTACACGGCGCGCGCATTTCATGCGGTTGCATTCGGCGTGCTCCTACATCCGCAGGGCCGACGGCGCCCAGCTCGACCTGCATTGGCGCACGGTCCAGAACCCGAATTTCCTCCCGGCACTGGACGAGAACTGGCGCGAGCATGTCGATGCGTCCTCGTCTCCGCCAATCCTGCATTTGCCCGAGCACTTCGCGTACCTGCTGGTTCACGGTGCGAAGCATGGTTGGCAGCGGCTCAAGTGGCTGGTCGATATCGACCGGATCATTTCCGGTCTCTCGCAGGATCAGGTGAGCGCATGCGCCTCGGCGATCGAGCGTCACGGACTGGACGACCTCGCCGGAGCCGCCTTCAGGCTGTCGCGAGAATTGCTCGACACCGAGATGCCACCGGCGTTCGAAGCATTGGCACGGCGAAAGCAAGCGATCCGGCTTGCGGACCTCGCAAGAGAGTTGATCGCTGCCGACATTCCTGAGGGCGGGGTAAAGCCCGATGCGCTCGGCTACATCACCGCCCGCGTGCGGCACAGCCTGATGCTCGTGAGCCGGAAGGGCTACCGCCGCTCGGCTCTGCTTCGCGAATTCGCGCGCGCTACGGATATCGGACAGGTTTCCCTCCCGAAGCGCGGCCTGCCGATGCTTGCCTTGATCACTCCGCTGCTGACCCTGACCGGAAGGCGATCCTGAGCGCGCGAAACCGCGGCGTTGCACCTTGCACGCGGCCTATCTACATCGCATGGCCGAAAGAGCGATGCCGAACCTGCGCCATCTTCCCATCTGGATAGCTTCACTGCTCGCGGCCGCCGCGCTGCTGCTGTCGTCCCATGGCGGCCTTGCGCAGCCGATCGGCCAGCCGTCGCCCGAACCGAACATCGAAGCCGCGCTCGTTGCCGAAGGGCCTGTGCAGCCGGGTGAGGAGCTGCTGCTCGCGATCCGTTTCCGGCCCGACGAGGGATGGCACGGCTACTGGAAGAACCCCGGCGATGCGGGGTACGGCATGGAACTCGACTGGGAGCTTCCGGGAGGCTGGCAGGCGGGCGAACCGCGCTATCCGGTGCCGACGAGGCTCGAAATTTCCGGGCTGATGAACCACGTATTCAAGGGCGAATACGCGGTCCTGATACCCGTCAGCGTGCCGGCAGATGCCGAAACAGGTTCCGTCGCGCGGATCGCGCTCGATGCGCAGTGGCTCGCCTGCACAGACATCATCTGTGTCCCCGAGCGCGACCGGCTCGAACTGGCGATCGCCGTTGGCGGGACGGGAGAAGGTGACAGTCGCTTCGCCGGATGGCAGGGAGCGATCCCGCCGTTGCTCGATAGCGAGGCCAGTTTCGCGCAGGGCCGCGGAGCGCTGCGTATCGCATTTCCAATGCCCGCCTCGCTCGAGGTCACCGATCCGCATGTCTTCATCGAGAACACGGCTCTCGTCCGGTACGCGGCGGTCCAGACCTATTACCGCGAGGGCGACCTGCTGGTTGCGGAAATACCGTTGCAGGAAGGCGCTGCGCTGCCCGACGAGCTGGGCGGTATCCTCTCCTTTCGCGAAGGCGAGGGGGTCACGTTTGCCGCGGTTCCGGGCGAGGTGCCACAACTCGGCAAGCGCTTCGGGCCTATGAGCAGCGACATGCCGGGACTGGGCTGGCTGCTGCTCGCCGCGCTGGGCGGCGGATTGCTGCTCAACATCCTGCCCTGCGTGTTCCCGATCCTCAGTCTCAAGGCCTTGACGCTTGCAAGGGTTGGCGAAAGCGCGAGCCAGGCGCGCCGGGAGGGGCTGGCCTATGCGGCGGGTGTGATCCTCGCCTGCCTTGCACTCGGCGGGTTACTCTTGCTGTTGCGCGCCGGGGGCGAACAGGTCGGCTGGGCGTTCCAGTTGCAGGAGCCGTCGGTCGTCGTCGCGCTGCTGTTGCTTGCGGTTGCCATTACCGCGAACCTCGCGGGCGTCTTCGCACTGCCGAACATCTCCATCGCGAAGGCGGGAGAGCCCTCCAGCGCCTTTGCGACCGGCCTTCTTGCAGCTTTCGTCGCAACGCCGTGCACGGGGCCGTTCATGGCAGCAGCGCTTGGTGCTGCGCTGGTCCTGCCGGTGCCCTATGCGATCGCGCTCTTCGCAGCGCTCGGCCTGGGCATCGCGCTGCCCTTCCTTGCCATCGCCTTCATTCCCGCCTTGCGCGAGCGCCTGCCGCGCCCGGGCCCGTGGATGGAGCGCTTCCGGCGGTTGATGGCGGTACCGATGGGGCTGACCGCGCTGGCACTCGTCTGGCTCGTCGCACGCGTCGGCGGGCAGGGCTTCGGACTGATGACGATGGTGCTGGTCTTCGGCCTGCTCCTCGCGCTGGTCATCGTCGGCAAGCTGCAAGCTCGCGGCAAGCTGGCATGGCCGGCATTCTGGCTGGTGGTCGCGCCTTTCGCGATCTTCGCCGCCTTCGCGCTTCCCGCGAGCTTCGAGAGCAGCAAGGCCGAAGCGGCCGAGTCGATCCACGACCCGGTCGAATTCAGCGATGCCGCGCTGGCCGAGGCGAGGGCCAGCGGACGACCAGTCTTCGTCTGGTTCACCGCCGACTGGTGCCTGACCTGCAAGGTCAACGAAAGCGTCGCGATCGAACGCGAGGCGACCCGCGAGGCCTTTGAACAGGCAGACGTCATCGCCATGCGCGGCGACTGGACGCGGCGCGATGCCGAGATTGCCGAATTCCTTGCCGACCAGGGCGCTGCGGGCGTGCCGCTCTACCTGTGGTACGAGCCGGGCGCGGGGGCGGAAACCTTGCCGCAGGTCCTCACGGCATCGATGCTGGTAGAGAAAGCCCGCGACAGCGCGCGATCAGGCGCCCCGGAAGCGGGCTCGGATTGAGGATCAGGCTCCCCGCGCCGGGGATCGTCCATTCAACCTCGCGCGGACCGGTGAGCGATTCAAGATCGCTCGTGGTGCCCGGCCAGGTTGCCTGCCAGATCCACGCTCGCCCGTTCCACACCGCCTCGATCGGAAGCCGCTCGGAATGGCCGTTGCCGATCAATACCTGGATCGCCTTGGCGTCCTTGTCGGTGATGACGAAGCGCGTGATTTCTATGGTGCGCACGCCGTCTTCGGTCCGGCATTGGAGTGCAGCCAGCGGGGTCTGCCCCGGCTTGCCATAGAGCAAGCGCCCGGGCTCGCTCGTCGGGCTCCAGATGGCGCCTTCGACATCCGGCGAGTCGATCGGATCGACCATCCCTTCTTCCGGACCGATCATGGCGCCGCGGTCGGCGGAATCGTCGGTCGCTGGCGGCTGGCACGCCGCGAGCAGCAAGCCCGGCAGGATCACGGAGAGGGACTGGCGAATTCGCATTGTCGAAGGGCAATATTCCCGCGCCGTGCCTCGTGTCTAACCGTCAGGCCGAGTAATCGACGGTTTCGCCGCGCCGCTTACGGCTTCCCGCCCATCCGCTTGTAGCGCGTCTTGCCGTAGCGGGTCTTGCGTGTGCCGGGCCGTCCGGCATCGCTGCGCCCGACGCGCGGCGCCTTGTGCTCACCTTCGGGCAGGCCAAGCTCATCGTTTTCAAGGCGGCGGATCTCGTCGCGCAGGCGCCCGGCTTCCTCGAACTCGAGATCGGCGGCAGCGGCGCGCATGCGCTTCTCGAGGTCCTCGATATAGGCGCGCAGGTTGTGGCCGACGAGGTTGTTGCGCTCGTCGTCGCCCGTATCGACGGTGACGCCGTCCTGCGCGGCGGTATGCGCGACGATGTCGGCGATCTGGCGCTTGATCGTTTGCGGCGTGATGCCGTGTTCTTCGTTGTATGCGCGCTGCTTCTCGCGGCGGCGTTCGGTCTCCGCCATCGCGCGTTCCATGCTGCCGGTCACCCGGTCGGCATAGAGGATCACGCGGCCATCGACGTTGCGTGCGGCGCGGCCGATGGTCTGGATGAGCGAGGTTTCCGAACGCAGGAAACCTTCCTTGTCGGCATCGAGGATGCACACAAGGCCGCATTCGGGAATGTCGAGCCCTTCGCGCAGCAGGTTGATGCCGACCAGCACGTCGTAGACGCCGAGGCGCAGGTCGCGGATCAGTTCGATACGCTCCAGCGTCTCCACGTCGGAGTGCATGTATCGCACCTTCACGCCCGCTTCGTGCATGAACTCGGTGAGGTCTTCCGCCATTCGCTTGGTCAGCGTGGTGACGAGCGTGCGGTAGCCCTTGGCGGCGGTCTTCTTGCATTCCTCGATGCAGTCCTGGACCTGGTCCTCTACCGGGCGGATTTCGACCGGGGGGTCGATCAGCCCGGTAGGACGGATGACCTGCTCGGCAAAGACGCCGCCAGTCTGCTCCATTTCCCAGCCGCCGGGGGTCGCCGATACGGCAAAAGTCTGCGGGCGCATCGCGTCCCACTCGTTGAACCTCAGCGGGCGGTTGTCGATGCAGGACGGCAGGCGGAACCCGTATTCGGCGAGCGTCAGCTTGCGGCGATGGTCCCCGCGCGCCATCGCACCGATCTGCGGCACGGTCTGGTGGCTCTCGTCGACGAACAGCAGTGCGTTTTCTGGCAGATATTCGAACAGCGTGGGCGGCGGCTCGCCCGGCAGGCGGCCGGTGAGGAAGCGGCTGTAATTCTCGATGCCCGCGCATGAGCCGGTCGCGGCGATCATTTCGAGGTCGAAATTGGTCCGCTGCTCCAGCCGCTGCGCTTCGAGCAGGCGGCCTTCCTCGTTCAACTCCTTGAGGCGTTCCTGCAGCTCGAACTTGATCGCCTCGGAGGCCTGTTTCATCGTCGGGCCGGGGGTCACGTAGTGCGAGTTCGCATAAACGCGCACCTTTTCGAGGCTTGCGCCCTTCTTGCCGGTGAGCGGGTCGAATTCGCTGATTTCCTCGATCTCGTCGCCGAAGAAGCTGATCCGCCAGGCCATGTCCTCGTAGTGCGAGGGGAAAATCTCGAGATTGTCGCCACGAACGCGGAAGCAGCCGCGCTGGAAGGCGGCGTCGTTGCGCTTGTACTGCAGCGCGACGAGCTTGCGGATCAGCTCGCGCTGGTCGACCGTCTCGTCCTTCTTGATGTCGAAAATCATCGCCGAATAGGTCTCGACCGAACCGATACCGTAGAGGCACGAGACCGAAGCGACGATGATCACGTCGTCGCGCTCAAGCAGGGCGCGCGTCGCCGAGTGGCGCATCCGGTCGATCGCCTCGTTCACCGAGCTTTCCTTCTCGATGTAGGTGTCCGACCGCGGGACGTAGGCCTCGGGCTGGTAGTAGTCGTAGTAGCTGACGAAATACTCGACCGCGTTGTTCGGGAAGAAGCTCTTGAACTCGCCATAGAGCTGCGCGGCGAGGATCTTGTTCGGTGCGAGGATCAGCGCGGGGCGCTGCAGTTCCTCGATAACCTTGGCCATGGTGAAGGTCTTGCCCGAGCCGGTCACGCCGAGCAGCACCTGTGTCTGCTCGCCGTCCTTCGCGCTCGACACCAGTTCGGAAATCGCCTGCGGCTGGTCGCCTGCCGGCTGGTAATCGGACACCAGCTCGAACTTGCGACCGCCCATCGACTTTTCGGGACGCGCGGGCTTGTGCGGAACGAAGTCGCCGGAAGTATCGGGTTCTTCCAGTCCTCTGCGAATGACGAGTTCGGCCATGCGGGACCATATGGGCCTCGATCGCCCGACCGACAAGCTCGCCGGGTTGTGACGGTGTTAAGGGAACGCCTTGTATGATCGCTCATTGGAGCCAATGTTGCGAATAGATGGCGATCAAGACTTCTCTTCTCGGCGGTGACACGCCGCATTTGAGCGCGGAAGAACTCTCGCGCCGGCTGGCGCTGGCCCGCGAGCCGGAAGAGGAGCCCGCCGAAAAGCCCAAGCTGCGCCACCTCGTCGGCGAATTCGGCTGGGTGTTCGAGCCGGTCCGCCGCCAGTTCCGCTCGCTCGATATTCCGCAGGCGAGTTCGCCGCAGACGGTCATGCTGATCCCCGGCTTCGGCGCGCACCCGCTGCGCTTTCGCTATCTAGCGAAACAGCTCGAGCAGGCGGGCCACAAGGCGAAGCGCTGGGGCTACGGGTTCAATCTCGGGCCGAGCAAGGAAAACCTCGAAGGTCTCGCGCAGAGGGTGTGCGACCTGTCCGAACGGTATGACCGCAAGGTCGTGCTGGTCGGTTGGAGCCTCGGCGGACTTTTCGCACGCGAGCTTGCCAAGCAGCACCCCGATTGCGTCGCCAAGGTGGTGACGATGGGCTCGCCATTCTCTGGCAATCCGCGCGCGAACTGGGGTTGGCGCGCCTACCAGTTTATCGCAGGCCACCGCGTCGACGAGCCACCCATCGCGAATCCGATCGACGAGAAGCCGCCGGTCGAGACGGTCGCCTTCTGGAGCCCGCGCGATGGTGTCGTCAGCCCGCGCAGTGCTTGCGGCAAGCCCGGCGAGCGCGACCGCGCTGTCGCCCTTCGCTGCACCCACATGGGCTTTTCCTTCTCCCACCAATGCATAAACGCGATCCTTCAGGAACTTGAAATGGATTGAGCCTTGCTATTGAATAGGCTCATTGCCGCGGTTCGTCGGCACGCAGTTCAGGCTTTCGGGAGGATATGGCAGAACCGGTCTCTGCATTTGACGAGATGTATGCCGAAGACGGTTCGATCCGTCCGGCGTATGAGGGCTACTGCGAATGGCAGGAGGCCCAGGAAACTGCCTGGCTACGGCGCAAGCACAAGGACGCGGAGACGAACTTCCGCAAGACCGGCATCACCTTCAATGTCTACGGCGCGGAAGAGGCGGAAGAACGCCTTATCCCCTTCGACATGGTCCCGCGGA
This sequence comes from Erythrobacter sp. HKB08, assembly GCF_004114695.1. Classification (NCBI taxonomy): domain Bacteria; kingdom Pseudomonadati; phylum Pseudomonadota; class Alphaproteobacteria; order Sphingomonadales; family Erythrobacteraceae; genus Erythrobacter; species Erythrobacter sp. HKB08. Next base: position 2,467,740 of record NZ_CP035310.1, on the reverse strand, counting down.
TCATCACCTCCGCCGAATGGCGCAAGCTGACGCGCGGGATCGAACAGCGGGTCAGCGCGCTCAACGCATTCATTTACGATCTCTACCACCGGCAGGAAATCATCCGCGCTGGCCGCGTGCCCGAACGGCTCTTCCGCGGCAATGCGGCCTGGCTGCAGGAGATGGTCGGCTTTACCCCGCCAGGCGGCGTCTACACCCATATCGTCGGCGTCGACCTGGTGCGCACCGGGCCGGACGACTTCTTCGTGCTGGAAGACAACGCCCGCACGCCTTCGGGCGTGAGCTACATGCTCGAAAATCGCGAAACCATGATGGCGATGTTCCCCGAGCTGTTCAGCCAGGTGCGCGTTGAGACTGTCTCCGACTATCCCCGCCGCCTCGCCCGCAGCCTTGCCGCTTGCGCCCCGAAGGGCTGCGCGGACAAGCCCAATGTCGCGGTGCTCACGCCCGGCATCTACAACAGCGCCTATTTCGAGCATGCCTTCCTCGCCGACCAGATGGGTGCAGAGCTCGTCGAGGGCAGCGACCTTCGCGTGAAGGATGGCCGGGTGCAGATGCGCTGCACCAAGGGATATGAGCCGGTCGACGTGATCTACCGCCGGGTAGACGACGAATTCCTCGATCCGCTGACTTTCAATCCCGATAGCGTCCTCGGCGTGCCGGGGATCATGGACGTGTATCGCTCAGGCGGAATCACGATCGCCAACGCGCCGGGTGCAGGCATTTGCGACGACAAGGCGATCTACAGCTTCATGCCGGAAATCGTCGAATTCTATACCGGCGAGAAGCCGCTGCTGCCCAATGTCGAAACATGGCGCTGCAGCGATGCCGACAGCCTCGCCTATGTGCTCGACAATCTCGAGGAACTGGTGGTGAAGGAAGTCCACGGTTCGGGCGGCTACGGCATGCTGATCGGCCCGACGTCTTCGAAGCGTGAAATCGCTGAATTCCGCAAGAAGCTGGAGGCGAAGCCGGACAATTACATCGCCCAGCCGACGCTCTCGCTCTCGACCTGCCCGATCTTCACGCAGAAAGGCCTCGCCCCGCGCCATGTCGATCTGCGCCCCTTCGTCCTCGTCTCGCCCGACGGGATCGACGTGACCCCCGGCGGCCTGACGCGCGTCGCGCTCAAAAAGGGATCGCTGGTCGTCAATTCGAGCCAGGGTGGCGGGACCAAGGATACCTGGGTGCTGAAGGAATGAGGGGAGTCTCGCACATATGCTAGGCCGTACCGCTCATGGCCTGTTCTGGATGTTCCGTTATCTCGAGCGGGCCGAGAACACCGCGCGCCTGCTCGATGCAGGGCTGCGCATGGCGGTCACGCGCGATCTCGCGACGGCCGAGGAAGAATGGCGCTCGGTCATCGAGGCTTTCGGCCTGCGCGATGCCTACGAGGCGAAGCACGGGACCTACGCGGGCTACCAGGCATGGAACTTCATCCTGCGCGACCCGGACAACCCCGCGAGTGTCTTGCGCATGATGGGTGATACCCGGACCAACGCCCGTGCGGTTCGCAGCGCGATCACCAGCGAGCTTTGGGAAGTCGTCAACGAAAGCTGGATGTCGATACGCGATGCGCTGGCAAAGCCCGTCGGGCAGGGCAGCGTGGGCGAGGTGGTCGCGCTGGTTCGCCGGGCGGGCACGCTGGCACATGGCGCGATGCATGGCTCGCTCTTGAGAAACGAGGGTTTCCATTTCGCGCGCGCTGGCACGCTGATCGAGCGGGCGGACTGCGTCGCGCGGAGCCTCGACCTCAAATACTACCTGCTGCTCCCCTCGCTCTCTTATGTCGGGTCGAGCCTCGACCGCGGGCAGTGGGAAAACGTGCTGCGCTCGGTTTCGGGCGACAGTGCGTTTCGCTGGCTCAATGCGGGCGAGATCGACGCGCGCGCTATCGTCGAGTTCCTCGTCCTCGACGAGCGTTTTCCGCGCAGCCTCGCCTTCTGCCATTCGGCCCTGCGCGACGAGCTTGCCGCGCTCGCGAGGCTTCACGGCCGGGAAGGCGAGAGCAACGCGCTGATGCGGGAATCCGACATGCACATGGCGAACCTGACGATCGAAACCGTGTTCGAGCAGGGCCTCCACGAATTCCTCGTCGACTTCATGCGCACCAATTCGCAGATCGCCGCCGCCATCGGCGAAGACTACCGGTTCCTGAGATAGATCATGCGCCTCTCCGTCCGCCATTCGACCCGTTACCGCTTCGCAGAACCGGTTGTGCATGCGCTCCAGCGACTGCGCCTCACGCCCAAGGAGACGCAGGGGCAATCGATCGTCGAGTGGAAGATCACCTACGAGAACGCGCATTTCGAACTCGAATACGACGACCAGCATTTCAACCACACGACCCTGATCGCGGTTGAACCCGGTGCCAGCGTCGTAACGGTGAATTGCGAAGGGCTGGTGGATACCGAGGACAAGGCAGGCGTCATCGGCAAGCATTCGGGCCACCTGCCGCTCTGGGCATTCTGCGGACAGACCAAACTGACACAGCCGGGCTCGGCATCGAAGGCGCTGCTCGAAGGGATCGATCTCGAAGGCGCCGACCCGCTACCGCAATTGCACGAGCTGTCGCGCAAGATCGCCGAAAGCGTCGAGTACAAGACCGGCGAAACCGGTGTCACCACCACCGGCGAGGAAGCAGCCGAGCGCGGGCGCGGTGTGTGCCAGGATCATGCGCATATCTTCATCGGCCTTTCGCGGCTCGCGGGTATCCCGGCGCGCTATGTCAGCGGCTATTTGATGATGAACGACCGGGTGGAGCAGCATGCCACCCACGCCTGGGCTGAAGCGCATATCGAGGGGCTCGGCTGGGTCGGCTTCGATATTTCCAACGGCATCAGCCCCGATCCGCGCTATGTCCGGGTGGCGACCGGGCTCGATTATCGCGACGCGGCGCCGATCACCGGCATCAGCTTCGGAAGCTCGGCGGACGAACTCGAAGTCGACGTCGCAGTGGAACAGCAGCAGATAGATCAGTAAGAGGCCCGCACGGGCTGCATTCCTGCCGCCAGCAACGGAGATTTCGCGGATTATGACCTATTGCGTCGGCATGATGCTCGATAAGGGGCTCGTCCTGATGAGCGACACCCGCACCAATTCGGGCGTCGACAACATTTCCGTGTTCCGCAAGATGTTCCACTGGCAGGTGCCGGGCGAGCGCATGATTGCCGTCATGACGGCGGGCAACCTTGCCACCACGCAGGCCGTCATCAGCCAGCTCGAAGAACGCACCAAGACGCCGGAAGACCGGCAGAACTCGCTGCTCGAAGCGCCGACCATGTTCCAGGTCGCGAGCGAGATCGGCAAGCTGCTGCAGTCCACCATCGAAGAGCGGCAAAAGGTCAATGGTAGCAACGGCAAGGGCCGCTTCACCGCCTCCATCATCCTCGCCGGGCAGATCGCCGGGATGGAGCCGCGCCTCTTCATGATCTACCCCGAAGGCAACTTCATCGAAGCGAGCCTCGACACGCCCTTCTTCCAGATCGGCGAGACGAAATACGGACGCCCGATCATCATCCGCGGCTACGATCGCAGCATGAGCTTCGAGGATGCGGTCAAGCTGCTGATGGTGTCGTTCGATTCCACGCTCAAGGCGAACCTTTCGGTCGGCCTTCCGCTGGATCTCATGGTCATCGAACGGGATGATTATGCGCCGACCCACACGCGCCGAATCTCGCATGACGACGAGTATTTCCAGGCTATTTCGTCCAGTTGGGGCGATGCGCTGAAGTCGGCATTTCATTCCTTGCCGGACTACAGTTTCTACCAAGGCTGAATTTCCCGTCGTAACACTTCCCGTGTTAAGTGAAGTTAGATCGACTTCGGTGTCGCGGGATTGGCGCAATCGCGTAATTAGCGAGTATAACCAAGGCGATAATACTCCATTATGAGTATTACTACGGATTTAGCGCGGTTGCGTATTGCGCCAGACTTCCGGCCATGGATACGCCCTTCAGGATACACTTCCTCGATCCATCGACCCGCCTCAGGGCCGAACTGGCGAGGATCGCATTCAACCTCGGCTATCACGCGGAAGTCTATTCCGACTTCGCCGAACTCGCCGCATGCAGGCCCGACCAGGGGGTCATCATAGCCCTGGACAATCCGGCAGGCGGCGGGATCGCCCTGCTCATAGCCCGTCTCGAAAAGTCGAATGTGTGGCTCCCCATCGTAGCCATTGCGGAGAACCCGCGAACCTCGGAGACGGTCAATGCGATGAAAGCCGGGGCGATCGATTACCTTCGCATGCCGCTCGACCTCGCGAAGTTCAAAAAGGCGATGGAACGGATTGCGCGCGAAGCGCCCGAACTCGAAGGCGAGCGGCGCAAGATGTTCGACGCGCGCAACCGGATATCGAGCCTGTCCAATCGCGAGCGGGAAGTGCTCGAATGGCTCTCGCTCGGTCGCAGCAACAAGGCGATTGCGCGCGAGCTCGATATCAGTCCCCGCACCGTCGAAATTCACCGGGCGAACATGATGGCCAAGCTGGGCGCAAAACATGCTGCCGAAGCTGTCAGGCTGTCGATAGAGGCGCGGATCACGCCCTCGCAGGCGGCCTAGCGACAGTAACCGCCGCCGGTCGCTTCGAGATGGAAGTGATCCTCGTGCGCCGCGTTGTAATCCGGACCGAGCACAGTCCCGAAGCGCTTGCAGGCACTCTGCTGGACGACGCGCAGGAAGCGGCGTTCATTCGCGTTTGCGCCGTTCCAGTCCTGCTTCACGCTGATCCGGCGACCGTCTGCCAGCACGAAGCCGGCCACGTCGATCGCCTCCGCCGTTGCGTGGGCGGAACGGCGCGAGGAGCCGGCGACATTGCGGCAGGAATAGCTGCCATAAGTCTCGATCCGCTCGAGCGGGCTGCCCAGGATCTGGCGCGCGGCACGATCGACGCCGAAACGCGCCCAGCCGGCGAGAGCGTTTGCCGTGGGGCAGGTCACCGGTCCCATGTTCGACAGGCCGAAGGCGTTGCTGTCACCTGCGAGCCGATCGATCGTCACCGCATTGAGCGTCGAGCAGCCGGCACCGAAATATTTGTCGGGCTGGGCCGAAAAGCGTGCACCCGTCTGGCCCAGTTCCGACAGGCACTGGCGCGTCGCGGGCGAGGCGGCGATCGGCTTCGTCACCACTCGCTGCGGCGCGGTCGCCTGACGCTCTTCGGGCAACAGGTTGCATGCGCCGAGCGCAAGGCAGGAAAGAAGAATGGCGATGTTCCGTCCCATGGCTGCAAGCCATGACAGGAAGATGGTTAATTTCGTCCTAACGCCGCGCGTTGCCTGACCGCTCGGTCAGGGTGCTTCGACCTGCTCCCACAGCTCGATTTTCACCCCGTCGGGATCGAGGATCCACGCGAATTTCCCGTAACCCTCGTCGACGCTGTCGAGGACTTCGACACCCTTGCTCTTCAGCTGGTCCACCATGCCGTCGAGATCGTCGACGCGCAGGTTGATCATGAAGCTGCCCTTGCCGGGCTTGAGGTACTGGTCGTCCTTGAAGTGGCTGATAAGCGAGTAGGGCTTGTCGCCGGTTTCTTCCGACCAGTTCAATTGCGGCCCGTAGTCGCCATCGATGCCGAGGGTGTCGCGATACCAGGCGCGCGTCGCCTCGGGGTCCTTCACAACATAGAAGACCCCGCCGAGCCCGGTAACTTTCGCCATCTTACCCTCCTGTCAGAAGCCCTGCGCCTGGCCGTCCTTCCGCATTTCGGTCGCGCCGGTCATGACGCCGGTTTCCGGATCGCGCGCGATCGCCTGGTAGCCGCCGAACATGATGCCGTTGTCGATCACCTCGACCTTGTGGCCCATCGCGCGCAGCTTTTCGATTGTCGCTGCCGGAATGCCCGGCTCGACGAACAGCGTGCCGAGCGGATCGGCCGAGGGGCCGGTGAGGGCCTCGGTCGGCTGGCGGCCGCCGTCATGGTTGATGCGCGCCGCGTCCCCCGCTTCCTGCAGGTTCATGCCGTAGTCGACGATGTTGATCAGCACCTGCACATGACCCTGCGGCTGCATGCCGCCGCCCATCAGGCCGAGCGTCATATACGGCTTGCCGTCCTTCTTCACGAAGGCGGGGATGATCGTGTGAAAGGGCCGCTTGCCCGGTTCGTAGGCGTTGGGATGCGCCGGATCGAGGCTGAAGAGCTCGCCGCGATCCTGGAACATGAAGCCGAGGCCGTCGGGCGTCAGCCCGCCTCCCATGCCGCGATAGTTCGACTGGATCAGGCTGACCATCAGCCCGTCCTTATCGGCAACGGTGAGGTAGGTCGTATCGCCCGGACCTTCGAGCTTCGGTTCGCCCGGTCCGAATTCGGGCGTTGCCCTGGCCGGATCGATCAGCGCGAAACGCTCGCGGCCATATTCCTCGCTCAGCAGCTCCATGGGAAGGGGCGCGAAGTCGGGATCGGCATAGAAGCGCGCGACATCGGCATAGGCGAGGCGCTTTGCTTCGGTGATGTAGTGGATGACTTCCGGCGAGCCGCGGTCCCACTGCGCGAGGTCAATGTTCTTGAGGATGTTGACCATCTGCAGCGCCGCGAAGCCCTGCGTGTTGGGCGGCAGTTCGCACAGCTCGTAGCCCTTGCGATAGCTGACGCAGGCCGGTTCGACCCACTCGCTCTCGTGAGCGGCGAAATCCTCCAGCGAGAAGGCCGAGCCCTGTCGCTGCAGGTAGTCGACCATCACCTCGGCAAGATCGCCCTTGTAGAACGCGTCGCGGCCCTGTTCGCCGATAGTTTCGAGCGTGTTCGCAAGGTCGGGGTTCTTGAAAATTTCCCCGGCCTCGGGCGCGCCGTCCGCAAACCACGTCGCACGCGCGTTCGAGAAATCGAAACCGTAGCGCTCCTCATTGGCGGTGTAGGCGCGCAGGGACCGGTCGAGATACATCGCGATGACCGGCGCGACCGGATGGCCCTCGCGGGCATAGCGCACGGTCGGGACGAGCACTTCGCTCATCGGCTTGGAGCCGAAGCGTTCGCTCATCTCGAACCATGCATCGACCGTGCCGGGGATCGTGACCGGCAGCGGGCCGACCGGGGGCAGGGCGTCCGCATCGCCCAGCTTTTCCTTCAGCTGCTCGAGCGTCTGGCCCTTGGGAGAGCGGCCCGAACCGTTGATGCCGTAAAGCTTGTCGGTCTTGGGATCGTAGATGATCGCGAACAGGTCGCCGCCGATCCCGTTTCCGGTCGGCTCCATCAGGCCGAGCGCCGCATTGGCCGCAATCGCCGCGTCGACCGCGTTGCCGCCGCCCTTGAGGATGTCGAGCGCGATCTGCGTCGCCAGCGGGTGCGCGGTCGCGGCCATGCCGTGCTGCGCGATGACGGGACTGCGCGCCCAGTCCTTGCCGATGGGCCTGCCACCCGCGCCGATCGTCTCGGACGGACCGATCGCCTCCTCGCTGGTGCTGTCCTGCGCGGTTGCAGGAAGGGCAGTGCCGGCTAGCAAAAGTGCGGCGGCGATCAAGCGCATATCGGTCTCCTCAAGCCTCTGCGGGCGTATCCTCTGCGGTAAAGCGGCTCACAAGCACAATCGCAAGCCATGCAGCAATGAAGCCCGGAATGATTTCGTAGACGCCCGGACCGCCGAGGAACTCCCCATTCCAGCCCAATGCAATCCACGCCATGACCGTTCCCGCGCCGACCACGAGCCCCGCCAGCGCGCCCGAGCCGGTCATCCGGTCCCAAGTGAGCGAGAGGATAATAAGCGGGCCGAATGCCGCGCCGAAGCCGGCCCATGCATTGGACACGAGGCCAAGAACCTGGCTGTCCGGATCGGATGCGATGGCAATGGCGCCGAGCGCGACCAGCAGTACGCAGATCCGGCCGACGTTTACCGCCTCGCGCTCAGAGCAGTTCTTGCGCAGGAACAGGCGGTAGAAATCCTCGGTCAGCGAGCTCGAGGCGACGAGCAGCTGCGAGGAGATCGTGCTCATGATCGCGGCGAGCAGGGCGGCGAGCAGGAAGCCGGTGATGAGCGGGTGGAACAGCAGATCGGCAAGCACGATGAAGATTGTTTCCGGGTCGTCCACCACGATGCCGTTGCGCTCGACATAGGCGCGTCCGGCAAGGCCGACACCGAGCGCGCCGAGCAGCGCGACACCCATCCACGCCATGCCGATGTTGCGCGCAGTCTTCACCGCCTCGACGTTCTTGATCGCCATGAAGCGCACGATGATGTGCGGCTGGCCGAAATAGCCGAGGCCCCACGTCACCGCGCTCAGGAAGCCGATCGCGGTCAGACCGTAGGTCAGGCTCAGGAACCCTTGCTGCGGTACGGCTGCGATGCTCTCGCCCGAAGCGCCGCCTTCGCCGAACATGACCAACAGCGGCATCAGCACCAGCGCGACGACCATGATGCAGCCCTGGACGAAATCGGTCAGGCTGACGGCGAGGAAGCCGCCGACCATGGTGTAGGCAAGGACGACGCCCGCCGTGATCCAGAGGCCGGCCATGTAGGGATCGCCCCAACCGGCGACCATCGGCGCGAAACTCGTCTCGAACAGCTTGCCGCCGCCGACCAGACCGGCTGCCGTATAGACAGAGAAGAACACGACGATGACGATGGCCGACACGACGCGCAGAGCGACGGCCCGGCTGGGAAAGCGGTTCGCGAGGAATTCCGGGATGGTGAGCGCATTGCCGTAGGTCACCGTCTGCTCGCGAAGGCGCGGGGCGACGACGATCCAGTTGACCAGCGCGCCGATGAACAGGCCGATGCCGATCCATGCCTCGACGAGACCTGCGGCATAAAGAGCGCCCGGCAGGCCGAGGAGGAGCCAGCCCGACATGTCCGACGCACCGGCCGACAGCGCCGCGACCGCGGGGTGGAGATTGCGCCCGCCGAGCAGGTAGCCTTCGCTATCCTCGGTCGACTTGCGCCAGGCATAGAGCCCGATGCCGAGCATCAGGATGAAATAGAGCGCGAGTGAAATCAGTGTTCCTGTTTGCATGGCGCAGGCGGGTAACAGGCTGCACGGCTCGTGGCCACATCATGCAGGGATTTAGGCCCGGCTTCCGGCGCATATCCGATTGGTTTTGCGAGTGTCGCACCGAGCGGCTAACTTTCCCGATCGTGACTCGGTATTTCGATCAAACCGTCCTGCCTGAAGCACTTGGCGCGCTGCTCCAGCGCAGCGGCGTGTCGCTGTCGATTGCCGACTTCACCAGCGACGATTGCCCGCTGGTCGGGGTGAACGAGGCCTTCTGCAAACTTTCCGGTTACGAGCCGGAAGAAATCCTCGGACGCAACTGCCGCTTTCTCCAGCCCGAGGGCGGAGCGGGCCCGGTGCGCGAACGGATGAGAAATTTCCTGACCGACGAGAAGGCCAAGGACGGGAAGTTCCTCATTCCCAACGTCACCAAGGATGGAGACCGGTTTCTCAATCTCGTTTACATGTCGAAACTCACGCGGAACGGTGAAGTCTCGCTCGTCCTGGGCTCGCAATTCGCCGTGGACCTGAAGGCTCCGGAGAGGGGCGATTTGTACGATCGCGCGCTCCAGGCTGACCTGCGGCAACTGAACCTCTTGATAACCGAGCACAATTGGACTGTATTAGGCAGCTTCGAGGCCTTGGCTTCGAGTCATTCGATCATCGCGCAAGCGCGCATGGAATGAATAGGGGAGCGAGCGACATGTCGGGGGAGGGGTTCCCGATCATCGGGATAGGTGCGTCTGCGGGCGGGCTGGAGGCGATCCGTTCGCTGTTCGGCGGCCACAAGGGCAAGACCGGCATGGCCTTCGTCGTGGTCCAGCATCTCGACCCGACGCACGAATCCCTCATGGCCCAGCTGATCGAGCGCTACACCAGCATGCCCGTCTCGCAGGCGACCGGCGGCGAGAAGGTCGTTCCCGACCACGTCTATGTCATCCCGCCCGGCCACGGCCTTGCGCTTGAAGACGGCTCGCTCGAACTGACCGAGTTCAAGGACCCGCGCGGGATGCGCCGTCCGATCGACGATTTCTTCGAGAGCCTGGCGGAAGACCGTGACGGCAATGCCGCCTGCGTCATCCTGTCGGGCACCGGTGCCGACGGGAGCCGGGGCCTGCGCGCGATCAAGGAGCATGGCGGGCTGTGCATCGCGCAGGACCCGGAAAGCGCGGCTTACGACGGCATGCCGACGGCCGCCATTTCCACCGGACTGGTCGACGTGATCGCAAGCCCGGCGGAGATGATCGATGCGCTGAAGAGCTTTTTCGAGCGCGCACCGTTACACGAAAATTTTCTCAACGAGTCAGGTGAACTGACCGACCATCTCGAAGATCTTTGCAGCATCGTGAGGGACACGAGCGGCCACGACTTTTCGCGCTACAAGAAATCGACTTTGCTCAGGCGTATAGCGCGGCGAATGCAGCTGCTCGGGGTCGACAGGCCTGCTGATTACCTCTCACGCCTGCGGGAAGACGAGAGCGAGTGCAGCGCCCTGTTCCAGGATTTGCTGATCAATGTGACGCGATTTTTCCGTGACCGCGAGCAGTTCGAAGCCCTCAACGAACTGGTGATCGAGCCCCTCGTCGCCCAATCGAAAGATCAGGACGAACTGCGCGTTTGGGTGCCCGGCTGTTCGAGCGGCGAGGAAGCCTACACGATCGCCATGCTCTTCGCGGCGGCGGCGCGGCGCCAGCGCAAGAACCCCTATGTCCAGATTTTCGCGACCGACATCGACGAAAAGATGCTCGAGATCGCGCGGTCCGCCACCTACCCGCTGGCGGCGCTGGAAGATATCCCGATACCGATGCGCGACCATTACACGGTCGGCGGGACTGATCGCTTCACCATTGCTGCGCACATTCGCGACATGGTCCGTTTCAGCCAGCACAATGTCGTGCGCGATCCGCCGTTCTCGAAAATCGACCTGATTTCCTGCCGCAACGTCCTGATCTATTTCAACGAGTCGCTGCAAAAGTCGATTATACCGCTGTTCCATTTCTCGCTCGGCGACGATGGTCGCCTGTTCCTTGGCTCATCCGAAGCGATAGGACGCTTCGAAGACTTGTTCGAAGTCATCGACCAGACTTCGCGCATCTTTCGCCGCAAGGATGTCCAGAGCCGGTATTCGCTGCAACTGGCCGGCGATACACGCAAGCCTCACAAGCGGCTGGGTGCACCCGCCGGGGAGGAGCGCCGTCCGCGCGCGAACAGCGCCGAGATCATGGCACTCCAACTCGTTGCGCGGCGCTATGCACCGGTCTCGCTTCTCGTCGACAAGGAGGGCATGCTTCTTGAGCGCTGGGGGGCGGCAGGTCGCTACCTCGACTTCCCCGAGCGCCTCGAGCGTAATGTGCATGTTCCGTCACTGGCGCGTCCGGGCCTGCGCGAACTGATTGCACCGCTGATCCGCAAGGTCTCGCAAAGCCAGCGCCGCGCCGGGGCGAACGACGTGCAGATCCGCACGGATTTCGGCACCCTCGGTGCTCGCGTGATTTGCGAGCCGCTGGAGGAGGGTTCTTTCCTCCTCGTCATCGAGGATACCAGCCCACTCGAAGTCGGCGAGACCGATTTTGACGAGTTCGACATGGAGGATGGCCAGACCCAGTTCCTGGAAGAGGAACTGCAGGCCACCCGCCACCGGCTTCGCAGTACGATCGAGGAACTCGAGACGACCAACGAGGAGCTGAAAAGCTCCAACGAAGAAATGATGTCGATGAACGAGGAGCTCCAGTCCACCAATGAGGAGCTGACCACGGTCAACGACGAGCTGAAAAACAAGGTCGACCAGCTCACCGTCGCGAATGCCGACCTCAAGAACTTCTTCGACAGCACACAGCTTCCGGTGCTTGTCGTCGATGGCGACTTGCGCCTGCGCAGCTATACCGAAGCGGCGACCGAGCTGTTCCAGGTCGATCAAACGCATATCGGAGAGATGCTGGGCGACCTGCCGAACCAGTTGGCGGGTGGCGAATACATCGAGGTCGCCGCCAGGGCGTCTCGGCGTGGCGAAAATCAGAACGCACGGGTCACGTTGGTGAAGGACCAAGCCGAATATATGTTGCGCGCGGTTCCCTATCGTCAGCTGGACGACAAGATCGACGGCGCGACACTCGTCTTCACCAATGTGACGGAAGCACTGTCGCTGGAACGCGATTTGAAGCAGGAGCGGGAACGCCTGCGCCTTGCACTCGACGTGGCGAAGATCGGCGTTTGGGAATACGAGCCGGCGACCGATATTACCGTTCTCGACGAGATGGAACGCACGCTTCTCAATATCAAGGACGACGATGCGGGCGACCGGATGGAGCCGATCCTCGCAGCGCTTCCGCCCGAGGATCGTGATCGGGTCAACCTATCTCTTCGCAGGGCGATGGACGGCGAACGTGATTTCGACGAAGTCTTCCGCGTACCTCTCGACGATGGCGGCCTGCGCTGGCTGCACGGGCTCGGCCGCCTGATCGAGGCATACGGTATTCGCAAATTCATCGGTGTGACCTTCGACATCAGCGCCGAACGCAGTGCCCTCGAACAGCGCGAGCTGATGATCCGCGAAATGAACCACCGGGTGAAGAACCTGTTTTCGGTCATCAGCGCGATGGTCTCGATCGCTGCGCGCGATGCCGATGACATCCAGGACTTCGCCGAACAATTGCGCGGCCGCATATTCGCGCTCGGCCGTTCGCATTCGCTGACCACCAGCGGCGCGGATGGTGACGGGGGGACGGTGAGCCTGAGAAGCCTGATCGAGACCGTTGTCCTACCGAGCAAGTCGTCCCAGACGGTCGATCTTAAGGGCGATAGCGTAGTCATCCCGAACAGCCAGATCACCTCGCTCGCCCTGATCCTTCACGAATGGGCGACGAATTCGACCAAGTATGGCGCCTTCGCGAACGAGAACGGCAAGCTCGAAGTCGAGTGGTCACAGAGCGGCGATTCGATCGTGCTGGACTGGGCTGAAAAGGGCCGCGCCGATGTCGACGAGAGCCAGAACAAGGCTGGTTTCGGCACCCGGCTCGTCAGCACGGCGACGCGGCAGCTGAACGGGACGATGACGACCGACCAGGCCGACGACACCTATTGCATGAAGCTCACGTTCCCGCTCGCTCAGGCGGACTGACGACGGCTGCTCGCGGAAAGCGCGCAATCGAGCGCGCTGGAAATGTCTGAGGGCGAGGCCGGCTTGTCGATATAGCGGCTGTCGGCGAACTCGCCCCTGAGTTCCTGGTGGTTCCGGTTGGCGCTGATGAAGATGATCGGGCAACCGCGGTTCTTCACCTCGCGCGCCAGCGGCCACACCGGGGTCCCGCCAACGTCGATATCGAGCAATGCCACGTCCGGCACGCCCTGTTCCATGCACGCGAAAGCGTCCTCGATATTGGTGCTGTCGCACACAACATCGTGGCCCATTTCTTCGATTGTCACCGTTAGGTCGAGAAGCACGAGGGCCTCGTCGTCCACGATCATGACATCCGCCATGCAGAACTCCTTGCACGCCAAACTGGCGAGAAAAGAGTAGGTTCCTGAAGACGAACCGATTTTGCCGGCGGTGTCCTTCGGCGGGATTATTCCGCCGACTTGCGCTTCGCCTTCTTGCGCTCGTGCGGGCAGAGGATCGCCTTGCGCAGGCGAATGCTTTCCGGCGTGACTTCAACCATTTCGTCGTCGTCGATGTAGGCGATCGCCTGCTCCAGCGTCATGACGCGGGGCGGAGTCAGCTTGATCGCATCGTCCTTGCCGCTCGAACGGAAGTTGGTCAGCTGCTTCGACTTGAGCGGGTTGACCTCGAGGTCTTCCGGCTTGGCGTTCTCGCCGATGATCATGCCTTCGTAGATCTTCGCGCCGCCGCCGATGAACAGCTCGCCGCGGTCTTCGAGGGCGAAGAGCGCATAGGCGGTCGCTTCGCCGCTGGCATTGGAGATCAGCACGCCGTTGATGCGGCCTTCGATCGGGCCCTTGTAGGGGCCGTACTTCTCGAACAGGCGGTTCATGATGCCCGTGCCGCGCGTGTCGGACAGGAACTCGCCGTGGTAGCCGATGAGGCCGCGCGAGGGGGCGCTGAAGGTGATGCGGGTCTTGCCCATGCCCGAGGGGCGCATCTCGGTAAGCTCGGCCTTGCGGCGCTGCATCTTCTCCACGACCGTGCCCGAGTGTTCGTCGTCGACATCGATCACGACGGTCTCGTACGGCTCCATGCGCTGGCCGTCTTCCTCGCGATAGAGCACGCGCGGACGGCTGATGCCCAGCTCGAAGCCTTCGCGGCGCATCGTCTCGATGAGGACGCCGAGCTGCAATTCGCCGCGGCCCGCCACTTCGAAGCTGTCCTTGTCGGCGCTCTCGGTGATGCGGATGGCGACATTGGTTTCCGCTTCACGGAACAGGCGGTCGCGGATGAGGCGGCTCGTAACCTTGCTGCCCTCGCGCCCGGCGAGCGGGCTGTCGTTGACGCTGAAGCGCATGGCGAGCGTCGGCGGATCGATCGGCTGGGCTTCGATCGGGGTGGTGACCGACGGATCGGCCAGCGTGTTGGCGACGGTTGCCTTCTCGAGACCCGCGAGCGCGATGATGTCGCCCGCCTGTGCGCTTTCCACCGGAACGCGCTCGAGGCCGCGGAAGCTCATCAGCTTGGTCGCGCGGCCCGTCTCGATGACCTTGCCGTCGCGGTCGAGCGCGTGGATCGGGTCGTTGATCTTGATCGTGCCCGACTGGACGCGGCCGGTCAGCACGCGGCCCATGAAGTTGTCGCGGTCGAGCAGAGTGGCAAGGAAGGTGAACTTGCCGGTGGTGTCGAGGCCGGGGGGCGGCACGTGGTCGACGATGCGCTGGAAGAGCGGGTTGAGGTCGCCTTCACGCACGCTGTCTTCCTCGCCCGCATAGCCGTCGCGGCCCGAGGCATAGAGCACCGGGAAATCGAGCTGGTCGTCGTCCGCGTCGAGCGAAACGAACAGGTCGAAGACTTCGTCGAGGACTTCCTGCGGACGGCCGTCCGGACGGTCGATCTTGTTGACGACGACGATCGGGCGCAGGCCGAGGGCAAGCGCCTTGCCAGTCACGAACTTGGTCTGCGGCATCGCGCCTTCAGCGCTGTCGACCAGCAGGATGACGCCGTCGACCATGGAGAGGATGCGCTCGACCTCGGCGCCGAAGTCGGCGTGGCCCGGGGTGTCGACGATGTTGATCCGCGTGCCGTTCCATTCGACGCTGGTGCACTTGGCGAGAATCGTGATCCCGCGCTCTTTTTCCAGGTCGTTGGAATCCATCGCGCGCTCGTCGATCCGCTGGTTCTCGCGGAACGTGCCGGACTGGCGGAAAAGCTGGTCGACAAGGGTGGTCTTGCCATGGTCGACGTGGGCGATGATCGCCACGTTGCGCAGGTCTGCGGACATCGTATTCGAGCTCTCGATAAGGGGGTGCGCGCATTGTGCAGCGCAATATCGCGGCGCCCCTAGCCGAGCCTTTCCGCTAGGGCAAGCGTGGCGAGGTGTGACGCAGTAGCAACACACCGCTCAATCACCCGAAAACACGCAGTAAATTGCTTGTATGAGCGAAAAGGGCATTTTATTCGCGCACCCAAGCGGTCGCCCTCTCCTCCCTTCAATACGCGGCCGCATGGAAGAGGATTGAGTACTCCATGAAAAAGACTGTTACCGGATTCACCGGCTCGTCGCGCTATGCGATGCTCGTCGGCCTCGCTGCCGTCGGCTTCGGCATGCCCAGCGTTGCTGCCGCTCAGGACGGCCAACCCGACACCGCGACCGACACGGTCGTCGAAGAGAACGAAGAGTTCGACACCAGCAACGCGATCATCGTCACCGCGACCAAGCGCGAACAGACGCTGCAGGAAACCCCGGTTTCGGTCAGCGTGACCACCGGCGAAACGCTCGAGCGCGCGGAAATCCGCGACCTTATCGACCTGCAGACCGTCTCGCCGTCGCTGCGCGTCAGCCAGCTGCAGAGCTCGGCCAACACCACTTTCATCATTCGCGGCTTCGGTAACGGCGCCAACAACTTCGGCATCGAGCCGTCGGTCGGTGTCTTCATCGACGGCGTGTTCCGTTCGCGTTCGGCCGGCCAGATCGCCGACATCGCCAACGTCGCCCGCGTCGAAGTCCTGCGCGGCCCGCAGTCGACGCTGTTCGGCAAGAACGCTTCGGCCGGTGTCATTTCGGTCGTCACCCGCGAACCGCAGTTCCAGTTCGGCGGCTCTGTCTCGGCGACCTACGGCAACTACAACCAGATCGTCCTCAAGGGCGATGTGACCGGCCCGCTTAGCGACAGCCTCGCCTTCTCGGTCGACGGCAACCTCAACAAGCGCGACGGTTATGTCGACGTCGTCAATCTCGGCGAAGACATCAACGAGCGCGACCGTTACTCGGTGCGCGGCCAGCTGCTGTTCGACAACGGCGGCCCGGTCAAGATCCGTGCGATCGGCGATTATTCGAAGATCGACGAGCTTTGCTGCTACGTCGGCAACGTCCGCTTCGGCCCGACCTCGCCGCTGGTCTTCGCCGTCGGCGGTGCAGTGGGCAACGAAGACATCTTCGACGACCGCGCTTTCCTCAACATCCTGCCGGAAAACGAGATCGAGAACTACGGTGGCTCGATCCAGGGCGACATCGAATTCGGCGCATTCACGCTGACCTCGATCACGGCCTACCGCGAACTGCGTTCGTTCAACCAGCAGGACGTCGACTTCACCAGCGCCGACATCGTCAATGAACTGCGCGACCAGGCGGTCGACACCTTCACCCAGGAAGTTCGCCTGACCTCGGACTTCGACGGTCCGTTCAACTTCCTGCTTGGCGGTTTCTTCTTCGATGAATCGATCGAGCAGAACTCGGGCCTGACCACCGGTTCGGACTCGCGCCTGTTCTTCGACCTGCTCGCCGGTGCCGGCACGCCGGGTACGCTTTCCGGTGTCGAATTCGGTCTCGGCCTGCCGCAGAACTCGATCTTCGCACCCGGCCCGCTGACCACCGAAGTCTTCACCCTCGACAACCAGTCGTGGTCGGTCTTCGGCACGGTGGACCTCGAAGTGACCGATTGGCTGACGCTGACCGGCGGCTTCAACTACACCGACGACAAGAAGGACTTCGCTCTTTCGCAGGCGAGCTTCGACCCGCTGGCGAATATCAACGTCGTCGATGCCGTGATCGTCGGCCAGATCGCCGGCGCTCTGCAAATCCCGCCGAGCCAGGTGACGCCTGCCGTCATCAATGGTTTCGCGACCAATCCGCAGACCGCTCCGATCTTCCAGCAGATAGCTGCCGCCGCGACGAACCCGCAGCTGAACCCGCTGCTCGGCCTGCAGGCCCTGCAGTTCCAGCCGCCGTTCCTCGCGTTGCCGAATGCCGTCGAACCGGGCCAGACCCGCGACGACGACTTCAGCTACACGCTGCGCGCGTCGGCCGACCTGTCGGACCGGGTGAATGCCTATTTCACCTACGCCACGGGCTTCAAGGCATCGTCGGTCAACCTGTCGCGCGATTCGCGTCCGGCCTTCGGCGATTTCATCCCGGGTCCGTTCGGCAGCACGATCCTCGCGCCGTCCTCGCCGATCCGCGATGCCGGCCTTGCCGTGCCGAACCTCTCGACCGGTTCGCGCTTCGCGGGTCCGGAAGAAGCCGAAGTGTTCGAGCTCGGCCTGAAGGCGAACTTCCCGGGCCTGTCGTTCAACCTTGCGCTGTTCGACCAGACGATCGAGGGCTTCCAGTCCTTCGCCTTCACCGGCACGGGCTTTGCACTCGCCAACGCCGGTTCGCAGTCGACCCGCGGTTTCGAATTCGACGCAACGATCTCGCCGGCCGACCCGCTCGTCTTCACCTTCGCGACGACGTACCTCGACGCGAAGTACGACAGCTTCCCGGGTTCGGCCGTGGGTGACCTTTCGGGCCTCCGCCCGGCGGGTATCCCGGAATGGACGATCGCGACCTCGGCTACCTACACCCACGAGTTCGGCTACTCGGGCAACCGCCTGATCGGCCGCGTGGACTACTACCACGAGAGCGACACGCAGATCCTCGACGGTCTGCCGGACTTCATCGACACGTCGCTGGCCGATCCGTTCGCGCCGGCACGTGAAATCGCGCGCCTCTACAGCCGCGAAGTGAACCAGGTGAACGCATCGCTCACCCTGGCTCTCGACATGGGTCTGGAAGTCAGCCTGTGGGGCCGCAACCTGACGAACGATCGTTACCTGACGACGATCTTCCCGGGTGTCGCCCAGTCGCAGACGATCTCGGGCTATCCGAACGCACCGCGCACCTACGGCGGCACGGTTCGTTTCAAGTTCTGATCCGAACGGATTGACTAAAAAGAAGGGGGCTCCGCGAAAGCGGGGCCCTTTTTCGTTTTACCCTCCGCCGAGATGGCGTTAGGTTCCCTAGCACCAGCAGTGGAGGGACTATTTCATGGTTTATGGGGGATTTTGGATCCGCGTCGTCGCTTATATCATCGACGCGATTATTATCGGTATCGTGCAATACGTCATTGCGATGATCCTCGGGGTCAACATGTTCGACCCTGAAGCGCCGCAGACGGGTGCGAGCACTCTGCTCAACATCATCAGCATCGCGATCGGCGTTGCCTATTTCGCCGGCATGGAAAGCTCGGCCAAGCAGGCGACCGTCGGCAAGATGGCCATGGGCCTGGTCGTGACCGACGTCGAAGGGCGCCGTCTCAGCATCGGCCGCGCTATCGGCCGCTATTTCGCGAAGATCCTGTCTGCACTGATCCTGCTGATCGGCTTCATCATGGTTGCGTTCACCGAGCGCAAGCAGGGCCTGCACGACATGATCGCCGGAACGCTGGTTCTCAAGGGCCAGCCGGGCGAGACTTCGGACCCGGCTGTATTCAGCTGATCCGGGCAAGCTAAAACGCGGATATTTCCGCTTTTATTTGGGGGCCTTTCTTCGGGAGGGCCCCCTTTTGCTTGCCATTTCATCATTTCGATGCATGCATATGGCGGGACGTAACTTACGGGGGTCACATGGATAATTACGCAGGTTTCTGGATACGCACGGGGGCGTATCTGATCGACAGCATTCTGCTGACGTTCGTCATGCTCATCATCCTGTTCGTGATGGGCGGGGCGATCGGTCTTGCATCGGATCCGGGCGGACCGTCCGATGCCGCGGCAGGTGTCGGGGTCGTTATCATGTACCTGCTGATCTTCGGCGGGCAGTGGCTGTATTTCGCGCTGATGGAGAGTTCGGAAAAGCAGGCCACGCTCGGCAAGATGGCGGTCGGCATCATCGTGACCGACGAACATGGCGGGCGCCTGAGCTTCGGGCGCGCGACGGGTCGCTATTTCGGCAAGATCCTGTCGGGCCTGATCATGTACATCGGCTACATCATGGTCGCCTTCACCGACCGCAAGCAGGGCCTGCACGACATGCTCGCCTCCACGCTGGTGGTACATGGCAGGCCGGGTGACGTCGCGGCCGATCCAGCCGTCTTCAGTTGAACAAACAAAGGGGCGGGGACTTGCTCTGCAACCCCGCTTCCAGATTTCGGGTCTTAAAGTGAACAACCAGGACGTACCGCCGAAGACGGCAATCTTCGCGTGGATGACTTTGCCATACAAGCGCTTTGCCGATTTCAGCGGACGCTCGAGCCGCCGCGAGTTCTGGTTCTACAGCCTCTTCCTGACGCTGCAGTATTTCCTCGCCATGGCGATAACCATCGGCGCGATCGCAGCAATCGACCGGACGGGTAACGAGGCAAGCGCCGGACCCGGTGTGCTGTTGGTATTCCTACCCGTACTGGCCGTTTTTCTCGCCAATTTCGTGCCCGGTCTCGCGCTGACATGGCGCCGTTTTCAGGATTTCGGCGCGCCGGGCTGGCTTGCGATCATTTGCGTCTTCGCGGTCTTCCTGCTCAGCCTGCTGGCCTGGATCGCCTATATGGTCGTGATGAGCCTGCCTCCGCAGCAGGGCGAGAATGCCTATGGCCCGCCCGTCTATGGCGAGAACCTCGGCGACATTTTCAGCTAGGCGCCAGCAGCGCTCCTGCCAGACTTAGGGCATACCGGCACCGGCCAGGCGACAATATCCCACCTCCATCCAATCGCAATGGAGGGGTTCGATGCTCGAAAAGATGTTCCTGCCGTACAAGCGCTACGCCGACTTCAAGGGGCGCTCCACCCGCTCGGAATACTGGTGGTTCATGCTGTTCTTCGTGGGTGTCATCGCCATCGGCTATGCGATGATGGGGATCAGCGGGGCCTTCGACCCGTCGTTCAACCCCGATACCGATGCAGGCGCGCTGTTCTACATCGCGACGCTCGGGATTTTCGTGTTCGTCCTCGCAAGCCTCGTCCCCGCGATCGCGGTGGAAGTGCGTCGCTATCACGACCAGGACAGGTCGGGCTGGTTCTGGTTCGTGCGCTTCGTGCCGATCATCGGCGGCTTCATCGTACTAGTCTTCATGTGCCTGCCGGGAACCAAGGGCGACAATCGCTACGGCCCGGACCCGCAGGACCAGTACGGTACGGGCGTATTTTCCTGAGCCGTTAAAGCGCGCGAAGCGCCTGCGCCGGTTTCGCTCTCAGGAGCGGGAGTGAGCCGGCGAGTGCGAAGACCAGCACGAACAGCAGACCGGCACCGAGAACGGCAAGAATCTCGCCCCAGTCGGGCAGCCAGTCGAACTCGAACAGCTGGGTGATGACCAGCCAGCCGAGCCCGGTCCCGATGGCGAGCGCGACGCCGGCGAGCACAAGCGCAAGCAGCCCGTATTCGGCCAGCTGCATCAGCAGGACCTGCCTGCGGCTCGCTCCGAGGACGCGTAGGACGACCGTGTCGTAGGTCCGCGCGGCGCGCGCAGCCGCGATGGCTCCGATGAGGACGGCTAGCCCTGCAAGGACGGCGACCGACGCGGCCGCAAAGGTTGCAACGCCAACCTGCGTCAGGATGGTGCGGGCCTGTTCGAGCACGCCGCCGATCTCGATAACCGAGGCCGATGGCAGCGCCTGCACAAGACCGCGGAGGAGCGGCCCGGTCGGCGTGCCCTCGGTCAGCTCGATGGTCGCGGCGAAGTTGTGCGGGGCATCGCGCAGGGCATTCGGGCTGAAGACCAGCACGTAGTTGAAGCCCATGCTCTCCCAGTCGATCTGGCGCAGGTTCGCGACGCGCGCGGTCCGTTCCACCCCGAGAACCCCGACTGTCAGAATGTCACCGACTTCGAGACCGATCGTCTCGGCAAATTCGATGTCGACCGAAACGAGCGGTTCGCCCTCGTACATCGGGCCCCACCATTGCCCTTCGACGATGGAATTGCCCTGCGGGACTTCCTCGGCATAGGTCAGGCCGCGCTCGCCGCGCAGCGCCCAGGCGCCTTCCGGGATTTCCTCGAGGTCCGCCACGCGGGTCGGGTTCTCTTCCGCACCATAGGCGAGGATTGCGCCGCGAAGGGCAGGGATCGCTCGAACCATCGCGTCGGGATCCTCGGCCCGGACCAGACCTTCGAACTGCTCGACCCTGTCCTGCGGGATATCGAGCACGAAGTAATCCGGTGCCTCCTGAGGCACCCGGCTTTCGATATTGCCATTGATGCTCGACTGTATTGCGGCGAGCAGGACGAACGCACTGAGGCCGAAGCCGAGCGCGGTCACCAGCGCCCCTGTCGAGGCGCCGGGGCGATGCAGATTGGCGAGCGCGGCGCGCACCAGCGGGTTCTTCGGCGTCGGCAGCGCGCCGGCAAGCTTGCGGATCCCCCAGCCGAGGAGGGCAAGCAGCAGCAGCATCGCTGCCGCGCCGCCGAGGAAGGCGCCCGACAGCATGGGCTGGCGCGAAGTGAGCAGGGCGAGGGCGACGATACCGATCAAGCCTCCCAGCACCCACATTAGCGCGCGACCGTCACGGGCGAGAGGGACGATGCGCGCCCGCATCAGTGCCATGGCGGGATAGCGCCGTGCGCGCAGGATGGGCGTCGCAGCGAAGACCAGCGCAACCAGCAGCCCGTAGCCTGCAGCGAGCAGCAGTGCGGAAGGCTCGAAGACGAAGCCCCTCTCGACCGGGAGAAGCCCGTCGAGGGCAGTCGCCAGAAGCGGTGTCACGAGCATGCCGGTGAGCAGGCCGAGCAGGCTGCCCGCGAGCGCCGCAGCACCGATCTGCAGTGCATAGATGCGCGCGATGTCCTTGCTCGAAGCGCCGAGGACTTTCAGCGTCGCAATGCTCGTGCGGCGCGCCTCTAGGTAGGACGAGACGCCGCCGCCGATGCCGATACCCGCGATAACCAGCGCGGCGAGGCCGACGAGCGTCAGGAACTCGCCCATGCGCCCGACGAAGCGGTCGGCACCGGGCGAGGCGCGGTCGCGGGTGCGGAAATCGAACCCGGAATTGGGGAACTGTTCGGTCAGTTCTTCCTCGACGACCTCGGGATCGCGCGCGCCGTTGAAGGCGACGCGATACTTGCTCTGGTACATCGAGCCCGGTGCGATGAGGCCGGCAGCCTGCGGGAAACTCTCTGCGACGAGCACCGTCGGGCCGAGGGAGAATCCCTCGCTCAGCTTGTCGGGCTCGTTCTCGATGACACCCGCTGCGGTGAGCGTCTGCGTGCCGACGCGGAAGGTCTCGCCGACCTCAATGCCGAGCCGGTCCATCGCCCCTTGGTCGAGCCATGCGCTGCCCTCAGCCGGGGCGCCTGCGCTCCGACCGTCCTTGAGCGTGAATTCGCCGTAGAGCGGCCAGTTTCCGTCGATCGCTTTGAGGCCGACGGGCGCGGCGTTGTCGCCCGCGCTCGCCATGGCTTGCAGGCGTGTCCCGCCGGAAATCTCGCCATAGGCTGCGAGCGCCGCCTGTTCGTCGGGATTGAGATCGCGCTGCCAGACCTCAATTTCCAGGTCGCCGCCGAGCAGTTCCTGCCCGCGATTGGCAAGCTCGCGCTCGATGGCGCCGGTCAGCGTCCCGATTGCAGCGAGCGCCCCGGTGCCGAGGAACAGGCACACGAGCAGCAGCCGTAGGCCCTTGAAGCGGGCGTTGAGATCGCGCCGCGCGATCCGCCAAGCGGTCGACCAGGGAAGCGCCGCGCTCATTTCGCTGCCGTATCGCTCGCGATCTTGCCGTCGGCGATGGTCACGATGCGACCACAGCGTTCGGCCAACTCGTTGTCATGCGTGATGACGAGGAGGGTAGCGCCGGTCTCGCGCCGACGGTTGAACAGCAGCTCGATGATGTCGTGGCCGGTCGAGACGTCGAGATTGCCCGTCGGTTCGTCGGCGAAAATCAGCGAGGGGCGCGGCGCGATGGCGCGGGCGATGGCGACGCGCTGCTGCTCGCCGCCCGAAAGCTGGGTAGGGTAGTGATCGAGCCGGTGGCCGAGGCCCACCGCTTCGAGTTCTGCGCGCGCGCGGTCCTGCGCGCCGGGGTCGCCCGAAAGCTCCATCGGGGTCGCGACGTTTTCGAGCGCGGTCATCGTCGGCAGCAGGTGGAATGCTTGCAGCACAATCCCGATATGTCCGCGGCGCGCGCGGGCGAGGTCGTCCTCGTCCATCGCGGTGAAATCTTGTCCCGCGACGGTCAGCGAACCGCCTGTCGCCCGTTCGAGGCCGGAGAGAACTGCCATGAGCGAGCTCTTGCCCGAGCCGGAGGGGCCGAGCAGGGCGAGAACCTCGCCATCGGAGACGTCGAGATCGATCCCGCGCAGGATTTCGACCGGAGCGCTGTCCTGGCCGAGAGTGAGCGTGAGATTGCGAGCGATAATGGTCTGGGGGCTTGTCACAGACTGCCGATTGCATAGGGGAAGGGGACGAGCAAGGAGGCTCGCAGATGAAACTTAGCCATTTGTCGATTGTTCCCGCGCTTCTCCTGGCCGCCTGCGGCAGCGAAGCCCCTGCACCAGCACCCGGCGAAGAGAGCGAGATAGATCGCCCGCTCGCGCAGCCCGTCATGGGGCCGCAGCGCAATATCCTCGCCTTCGGGAACAGCCTGTTCGCCGGCTACAATGTCGACAAGGCGGACAGCTATCCCTCCAAGCTGGAGGCGGCCCTGCGCGCGCGCGGCGTCAATGCGCGGGTGACCAATGCGGGCGTGTCGGGCGACACGACCCAGGCGGGCCTGCAGCGGCTCAACTTCACGCTCGATGCGCAGGCGCAAAAGCCGGACCTGTTCATTCTCGAGCTCGGCGGCAACGATTTGCTGCGCGGGCTGAACCCGGACCAGACGCGCGAAAATCTCTCGGCCATGCTGGCGGAATTGAAGCGGCGGGAAATCCCGGTCCTGATCATGGGCATGCGCGCACCGCCGAATTTCGGCGAGTTCCAGGGTGAATTCGACAATCTCTATCCCGAGCTTGCGAAGGAATTCGGCGCGGACCTCTATCCCTTCTTCCTCGAGGAGATCTACACGCAGCCCGAGCTGTTCCAGTCCGACCGCATCCACCCGACACCGAGCGGGATCGAGGAGCTGGTGGCAGGCACGGTCGACGAGGTGATCGAGGCGCTGCCCGAAGCGAACTGACTAGAGGCGGCGGACCGCGCCGCCTTCGACCTGCCAGATCGCGGCTTCTTCGCGGATATCGGCGAATGGCGCGAGCTCGGTGCCAGTGAGCCAGACCTGCGCGCCGCTCGCACGCAGGCGGTCGAACAGCGCCTTGCGGCGTAACGGATCGAGATGGGCTGCGACCTCGTCGAGCAGCAGAACATTGGGCCGGCCGGCGGCCGCGAGCTCTGCATGGGCGAGGATGATCGCAATCAGCATCGCCTTCTGCTCGCCGGTCGAACAATTGGCGGCGGGCATGTCCTTGCCAGCCATCGAAACGAGCAGGTCATCGCGGTGAGGGCCGGTGAGGGTGCGCCCGGCTGCACGATCGCGCGAGCGGCCGCTGCGCAAGGCCTCGCGAAATTCTCCCGGCGTTTCAGGTCCGCCCGCGGAATAGGTTAGTTCCGGACGCGCGAAAGGCTCTTCGGGCAGCTCGGCGATTGCCTTTTTCAGCCGGATGATGGTGGAAAGTCGTCCGGCAATAAGTTCGCCCCCATGCTCGACCATCTGGGCTTCGATCCCGTCGAGCCATGCCGGATCGGGCGCGCTTTCGTCCGACAGGAGGCGATTGCGCTCGCGCAGGGCGTTCTCGTAGCGCGAGGCATGGCGGGCATGGTCGGGGCGAATGGCAAGGGCCAGCCGGTCGAGGAAGCGGCGCCTGCCGCCTGCGCTATCCATGAACAACCGGTCCATTGCCGGCGTGAGCCAGCCAATCGCGAGCCACTCGCCAAGCGAGATGGCGCTGGTCTCGCTGCCGTTGACGCGCACGCGCCTGCGGCCCGGCTGGGCTGCATCGGTATAGGTGCCGAGCCTGACTGGCTCCTCCCCATCGAGCGGATCGAGCGTCGCGCCGACCGAGAAACCGCCGGCACCACCCGACGATGCCATTTCGGCCAATGCCGCGCGTCGCAACCCGCGGCCAGGCGCGAACAGCGAGATCGCTTCGAGCACATTGGTCTTCCCTGCGCCGTTTTCGCCCACCAGCAGGTTGAACCGTCGCGCACCATCAAGCGCGGTTTCGGCATGGTTGCGGAAGCTGGAAAGGTTGATGCGGTCGAGCGCCATGAGCGTCGATCCTCCTAGCCACGGCGCAGGCGGGAAACCAGCCGAAACAGTCACTTCCAAGAGTTGGGGAATTTTCCCAACATTCAGTAATCGTTAATATTCGAAATCATGGCGAAGTGGTTAAAAACGGCTGAATTCCGCCATTTTTCGAGTTTGGCACGCTCCCTGCAAAGTGTTGGGCGTCGGCAGGAACGGTCCTCCGGCGAAACTTTGAAAGGGGAATTTGAAATATGTTTACGCTCAACGATCTCAGCGGCCGCATCCTTGCAGCGGTTAGCTCGCTCGCAGTTTCGGCCTTCGTTTTCGCAGTCGCGATCGCACCGGCCAACCAGGGTGCAGTCCTTCCGGTCGTGATGGCCTGATCTCACACAACGCAATTCAACTAGAAAGGTATATTCAAATGTTCAGCTTCGAGAATGTCAGCAACCAGTTCTTCGCTGCAGCTGTCTCGATCTTCGTCTCGGCCGTCTTCATGGCCGCAGCAATCGCACCCGCAAATGGCGGCGCAGTCCTGCCGGGAGTGATGGCATGAGCGTTATCAAGCACGACCCGATCGGCGGCCCGCCCAGCAAGGGCTTCCGCCTCGACCGCACCGATGCGAAAATCTGGGGTGTTTGCGGCGGTATCGCCAACTACACCGGCATCGACGCAACCCTGGTCCGCGTGGGCTTCGTGATCGGCGCACTGGTCAGCTTCGGCACCGCGGCCGTCATTTACGGCGCGATCGGCCTGATCGCAGACTAAGACGCGGCACCTGACAGCTGTCCCGGTTTTCGGGCCAGCCGCGCCTTCAGAAATGGAAAACCGGGAGGGGCCAATCGGCCCCTCTCTTGTATCCGGGTTCCGCCCCGGCCTTACATTGCCGAGATGCCGCCATCGAGCTTGAGCTCGGCGCCGGTCATGAAACGGCTTTCATCGCTTGCGAGATAAAGCACCGCATTGGCGATGTCGTTCGGCTCGCCGACGAACTTCAGCGGGATCTGCCGCGCCAGCTTCTCCATCAGCACGCCCTTGTCGAGATTGTGGTTCTTCGCCGTCCCGTCGAGGATCGGCGTATCGACGAAGGTCGGGTGAACCGAGTTGCAGCGGATGCCCATGTTGTTCTTCGCACAGTGCAGCGCAATCGACTTGGTCAGCATCCACACCGCTGCCTTCGACGAGTTGTAGGCCGGCATGGTGTCGCTCGCGATGAGGCCTGCGATGCTCGAGATATTGACGATCGAACCGGGCGCATGCTCGCGCATCAGCGGCAGGGCCTTCTGGCAGCCATGGAAGATCGAATCGACATTGACGGCGAAGCAGCGCTTCCAGTCTTCGAACTTGCAGGTTTCGATATTGCCGCCGACACCGATGCCGGCGTTGTTCACCAGCACGTTGAGCCCGCCGATCTTCTCGCGCGCCATGTCGACCGCATCGGCCCACTGGCCCGCGTTGGTGACGTCGTGCTCCATCGAATAGGCGGTGCCGGCCCCGAAGGCGTTGTTGATCGCCTCAGCCGTATTGGCGGCACCGTTTCCGTTGATGTCGGTGCACAGGACACGCGCACCTTCCTTCGCGAGCAAGGTTGCATGGGCGGCGCCCAGTCCCTGCGCCGCGCCCGTTACCAGTGCCAGCTTGCCCGCTACCCGTCCTGCCATATTCTCATTCCTCTCCGATAAATCCTGCCGCCATCAGCATGGCGATCCTTACGTCCACTGCATGGCCTCTTGCGCGCCATGCCGCAACGAATTGCGGCAGGTGGTCGAGCTTGACCCGGTGAACGGTAATGTCTTCGCTATCCGTGCCGCCGCCTTCGCCGACCTTGGTTAAGTCGCGGGCACGAAGCAGGGTGAAGCTCTCGCTCACCATGCCGGGGCTGGAATAGAAGTCGCCAAGATTTTCCATCCGCGCGGCGGTGTAGCCGGTTTCTTCTTCCAGCTCGCGGATTGCCGCGGTCTCCGCGCTTTCGTCTTCCATGCCATCGTCGTCGCCGATCAGGCCAGCCGGCACCTCGAGGCAGACGCGGCCGAGGGGGACGCGGTATTGTTCTACCAGCAGCACGCAGCCTTCATCGTCGATCGCGATGATCGCCGCTGCCCTGATGCCGCGAGCGCGCCCCGCATATTCCCACTTACCGCGCTTCTTGGCGGTGATGAAGTTGCCCTGCCAGACGATTTCTTCCGGCAGATCGGCGTCGCTCGTGCTCATGGCTGGGGGTGTTAGACTTCGATGAGGCGGTCGGGCAACTCGTTCTCGTCATCTTCTGCCCGCGGAAAATGCTGCGAGAGCACTTCGCCCACATCGCGCACGCCTGCGGCGAGGCCTTCAGCGATGCACCCCTTGCGGATTTCGACGAGCATATCGGCCATGGCATTGCCCCAGACTTCCGCATCGACCTTCACCGCGATGGGTTCGTCGGCAACGATCTCCGCACGGTGTTCCCGCATCGAGAGGTAAATGAGGATGCCGGTGCGGCCATGCGTGCGGCGTTCAGCGCCGACCTTGAAATGCTTGACCGCACGTTCGCGCACGCGGTCCGACTTCACCGGACCGGGAATGGTGCGGAAGCGCAGCGCATCGATACGCAGGACGAGCCAGACGATGCCGAAGGTGGCGACGCCAACGGTCAGCACCATTGATATGACCTCGGCAATGGACCATTCGGTTCCCCAGTCGCCGGTCAGCTGGTCGGCCCAGCCGATCAGGACGTCGGGCCAGATCGCGAAAACGCTCATCGCGGTGAAGGCCGCAAGCGCGCACCAGGCAAGGACGATGTCGGAATAGCCATCGGACCTGTCGGCGAGGACAGTCACGATTTCGCCGGAGGTAGTCAGTTCGGCATCGCGCACCGCCTGGGTGACGGTCTCGTGCCCCTTTTCGTCGAGATAGCGTCCCATCTACCAGCTCCCGCTCGCACCGCCGCCGCCGGACATGCCGCCGCCGAAACCACCGAAACCGCCGCCACCGGAGAAGCCGCCTCCGCCTCCTCCGAAGCCGCCGAAACCACCGCTGCCCCAGTCGTCGCCGTCGCTAAGCGAGCGAGCGATGCCCTTGCCGACTTCCCACAGGATGATGTCGCCGACCACGTCGCCGACGCCGCTGCGGCGATAGCGCCGGCTGCGTCGGCCCGCTCGAAACATCGGCAGGATGAAGAAGAAGAACAGGAAGCCGAACCAGAACAGCGCGCCGATCGGGAAACCGCCTTCGCGAACGGTGCGATTGGCCTCGGCCGCAGCCGCCGCCTCTTCGATCGCCTGCGCATCTTCGGGCGACTTGTCCAAATGCTCGATGATCCGGTCGACGCCCTGGGTGATCCCGGCATCGAAATTGCCAGCCTTGAATTGCGGCGTGATCGTTTCGCGAATGACGCGGCCCGACATGATACCGCCGAAATAGGGATGCAGGCCGTAGCCGACCTCGATCCTCAGCTTGCGGTCATCGCGTGCGACCAGCAGCAGCAGGCCTTGGTCGCGCTCGGCCCCGCCGATGCCCCAGTCGACAAACAGCCCCGTCGCATATTGTTCGAGATTGGCGCCGTTGAGGCTCGGGATCGTCGCGACCACGATCGCGCGCCCGGTGCGCGCATTGTACTCGCGCAGCCGCGCGTCGAGCTCTGCCTCCGCCTGGGGCGAAAGCATCTCGGCGCTGTCGTAGATCGGCCCTTCTGGGCGCGGCGGATAGTCCTGCGCGAAAGCGGGCGCGGCAAGGAGCGCCAGCGCAAGGAGCATGGCGGACAGCGCTGCCCGCCATGCGATTACGGCTTTCGCTGGGTGTGCGGCGATCACTCGCCTGCGCTGTCGGTGCCGGTGATGCCGCTCATGTCGACATCGGGCGCGTCCCTGGCGCTTTCCTCGGCCTCGAAATACTCGAGACGTTCGGCACCGTGAATGATGTTCGCGCCGATCGAGGACGGGAAGGTGCGGATCTCTGTGTTATAATCCTGCGCCTTCTCGTTGTAGCGCAGGCGTTCGGTGTTGATCAGGTTCTCGCTCTCGTCGAGCGCGACCATCAGGTCCGCGAAGCGCGGCTGACTTTGCAGCTGCGGGTAGTTCTCGATGACAGTGCGAAGCTGGCCGAGCGCCTGGGTCAGCTGGTTCTGCGCCTGGCTGAACTTCTGGAACTCGTCCGGGTCGGACAGATCGTCGGTCGTGATGTTGATCGCCGTGGCGCGCGCACGCGCATCGACGACGCCCTGGAGGATGTCACGCTCCGAAATCGCGGCAGCCTCGACCACCGAGACGAGGTTCGGGATGAGGTCCGCGCGGCGCTGCAGCGCGCTTTCGACATTACCCCACTGCGCCTTGGCAGCTTCTTCCTTGGTCGGAACCGAGTTGATACCGCAGCCGGCGAGCCCGAGCGAAGCGAAGGCGACAAGCGCCCAGCGGCGAAGAGCAGCGAAATTCATCGAAATCCCCTTGAGAAACGGCCGCGATGCTTGGGGGCATCGGGCGCGAGTGGTTCTGTATTGCTCATATAGCACACCCTTGTGGATATTCAAGCAATTGGCGGGTTGGCAAGCCGTTGGCGGCGTGCAAAATTCGCCATCCACCGGGTCGCAGCGGAGGGACTGAGATGCTTTCGGAATTCAAGGAATTCATTGCCAAGGGCAATGTCATGGAACTGGCCGTCGCGGTCATCATCGGCGGCGCATTCGCCACCATCGTCGGCTCGATGACGGACGATCTGATCATGCCCATCGTCGGCTGGATTTTCGGCGGGGCGGACTTCAGCCAGTACTTCATCCTGCTGAGCGTGCCGGAAGGCTACGAAGGCTCGACCAGCGACTACGCGGCGCTCAAGGAAGCCGGTGCGGCCATGATCGGCTACGGCGCATTCGTCACCGCGCTGATCAATTTCGTGATCCTCGCCTTCATCATCTTCCTGCTCGTGCGTTACGCCAAGAAGGCAACGGCGCAGTTCGAGGAGAAGAAGGAAGAAGCCCCGTCCGGCCCGACCGAGATCGAGCTACTGACCGAAATTCGCGATGCACTGAAGGGCGGAGCGCCCGGGGCACCGAAGAACGGCCCGATGGGCTGAGGCGCCACACATACACTTCACATTAAGCGGGCGGGGCCTATATAGGTCTCGCCCGTTTTTTGCGGGCTATGGCGATAAATTGCGGTGTGTAATAGACGCAACGGACCCGGGGGCAGTACCCGGCGGCTCCACCAAAATCTCCGGAAATCCGGGTGTTCTGACGGGGCCGAACCAGGATCGACGTGTGTTGAAAGACATCGTTTTCGCCCGGGCTGAGTACCCCGTAAAACTGTTCACAACACACAAGTGCCAACGATAACGAAGCACTCGCTCTCGCAGCGTAATTTTATGGCCTAACGGCCTGAATTTACAAAGCTAAAGCGCGGTTGGACCCACCGGGCAACAGAAGCGGATTCCGGGGCTCCGGGGGTAGCTAGCAACAGAAACCCCCACCTTCTTCTCAATGAGAGCGCTAGCGCCGCCCGGTGCGCGACGGTCCTCGCCCCGCAGGTCATGGGCTGGGGTAGCTAGCAACAGAAACCCCCACCTTCGACAAATTGTGTTGAATTATCAGGCCTGTTCGGCCTCTTCCGCCTCGCGTTCCTTGCGCTCGTAGCGCAGGCAATCGAGGATCTTCGCACCGGCGAGGAATACCGCGCCCGTGGTGGCGAGGAACAGGAGCTTGCCGCCGAAACCCGGATATTCGGTGAGATACTGCGAGCCGCGCGCCGTCGCACCCAGGGCGAGCGCATAGATGATCACGAAAGCTTCGAAGCGCGTCTTGATGACGAACAGCCTTCCGATCTTTTTCAGCACGAGCACTCCTTTCCGTTAACCTCTTCCCCCGCAAGGGGCGTGCCAGTTGCGGATTGCCGCGCCTGGCAGTGGTTAATGCTGCTCGGAGTGTAAACGATGCCGACGCCGTGTCGAGCGCGTTAACCCAGTTCTCGCAAATCGAGCATTTCCAACAGCTTGCTACGGGCATTACGTACCGAGCGTGCAAGCGGTTCCGAACCAATGTCGGACGGGTCGATCTGCTCGGGCCAGTGCTCGGCGATGACGTCTTCGAGTCGCTCGGCCTTGGCATCGTCGAGCAGGAAGCGCGGATCGACGGTCGCCGGATCGGCCACGACGCGCAGGCGCAGGCAGGCAGGGCCGCCACCATTGGCCATGCTCTGCCGAACGTCGACGGGGATGACATGGCGGATCGGACCGTTCGAGGCGAGCATGCCTTCGCACCAGCTCCACACGGCTGCGCTCTCGCGACATTCTTCCGGGACGACCAGCGCCATTTCACCGCTCGGCAGGGTCAGCAGCTGGGCGTTGAAGAGGTAGGTCTTGATCGCTTCGGCGAGGCTCACCGCGCTCGAAGGCACTTCGACCACTTCGAGGGCGGGGAAAGCGTCGCGGATGGCGTCGTAGGCACCCTGCTGGTCGGCAAAAGCTTCCTCGTGCGTGAAGAGCACGCGCTCGTTGGCGACCGAGACGACATCGTTGTGGAAGGCACCGGCTTCGATCGCGAGCGGGTTCTGCTCGATGAACAGGCAGCGTTCGGGATCGAGCCCATGCAGGCGGGCA
The DNA here is from genome assembly GCF_004114695.1 of Erythrobacter sp. HKB08. Taxonomy (NCBI): domain Bacteria; kingdom Pseudomonadati; phylum Pseudomonadota; class Alphaproteobacteria; order Sphingomonadales; family Erythrobacteraceae; genus Erythrobacter; species Erythrobacter sp. HKB08. Next base: position 2,435,749 of record NZ_CP035310.1, on the reverse strand, counting down.
ACCGCGCGGCTGGCCTGTTCGTGTTGGCGCGCAGGGAATTTGCCGCTGGGACGACCGTAAACGAAGACCTCGACGCCCTTGGCGTCATGTCCCTCGCAAAAACGCATGTGATTGGCCGCGCCCTCGTCGCCGAAGCTCGGCGGCACGGCATCGTGCACCGCGAAATGCTTGCTGTCGCCAAAAGCGATGTCGAGCTGCGCCTTGGTGTCGCGCCATTCCTGTGCGCGGTGGACCATGGTGACGAGGTTGGCGGGCGTCAGGTGGCAGCGCCCGTCAGCCGTGTCGGGAGCGGGGCTGACGGTGGCCGCATTGGCGGTCCACATCGAACTTGCCGACCAGGCGGCTGCGAGCAGCGCGCGGTTGGCGGTTGCATCGACCGCGAGCCGCCGCAGCGTCTCTTCATTGGGGCGGGGCAAAGGCAGGAGGAAACCCTGTGCAAGGCCGCGGCCCATGTTGCCACGCATCTTCCCGATCCCCTGCAACGCCGCAGCGCGCGGGTAGGAAGGGTCGCCCTTGTGACTGACGCTCGCGATATTTCCGAGGCTGAGGCCCGCGTAATTGTGCGAAGGCCCGACGATGCCGTCGAAATTGATCTCGACGAGCTTGCTCATCGCGCCACGCTCCACACGATATCGCCCGGCTGGACGTCGAGGATTTCGGCCGCCTTGGCGTCGATCGTGACCGAGCCGTCGGCGTTCACGCAGCGCTCGCCGTAGCAGGCGCGGAAGGTGGTCAGTTGCCCGGTCGCGAGCAGCGCACGCTCGCCGCCCGTGCAGTCGATCCCCTCGATCGCGGCGTGCTTGGCGTTCTTGACGCTCGCCACATTGTCGGTCCGCGCAAGCATCGTCGGACCGCCGTCGAAGATGTCGACATAGCCTTCGTAGGCGAAGCCCTCGTTCTCGAGCATGCGCATGGCAGCGCGCCCCGTCGGGTGCGGCAGGCCAATCACGTCGCGCGCATCGTCGTCGAGCATTGCGACATAGACCGGGTGCTTGGGCATCAGGTCAGCGATGAACTGGTTGCCGTTGATCGCGTTGAAATAGTCCGCTTCCTGGAAGCTCATGCCGAAGAAGCGCCCGGCAACGCCATCCCAGAAGGGCGAGCCGCCGCGGTCATCGATGATGCCGCGCAGTTCGGCGAGGATCCGATCGGCAAATCGCGCGCGGTGCATGGCGATGAACAGGTAGCGGCTGCGCGCCAGCAAGAGGCCGAGTCCGCCCGCTCGTTCGTTCGGATGGAGGAACAACCCGCCGACCTCGCTGCAACCTTCCAGGTCTGTCACCAGGCTGAGGATTTCGGCCCGCACCGTCCGGTCGAGTTCCTGCGAGTACTGGGTGATCGTGCTGAGGCGATAGGAATAGAACGGCCACTGCTGGCCGACCTGCGTGAACAGCTGGCACGTCCCGCGAACCGCCCCGGTTTCGGTGTTTTCGAGGACGAGGACGAACTGGTCGTCGCCCAGCGTTTCCTCTGTCCGGCCGAACGCCTTGGCGGCGCGGTCGAGCTTTTCGGTCAGCGCCTTGCGGTCCGGGGGCAGGTTGGTGAACCCGCCGCCGGTCAGCTTGGCCATCTCGTAAAGCGGTTCAAGGTCGTCGGAGCGCGCGGCTCGCAGGCGAAAACTCAAAGCGGGTCCCCCAAGGCAATTTTCTGCAGCACGAGCGCGGACAGGGCCGCCCGCTCGGACAGAGATGATACGATCATGAATTCGTCGGGCGAGTGGATCTTGCCGCCACGCACGCCCATGGTGTCGACTACCGGCACGCCGGTCGCCGCGATATTGTTGCCGTCGCACACGCCGCCGGTCGATTGCCAGCCGATTGTCTGGCCGAGCGAGGCGCCGCAGTCGCGCACGAGGTCGAAGAGTTTCTGCGCACGGCGATCGACAGGCTTTGGCGGGCGGGTAATGCCGCCATGGCGGTGGATCGAAACCTCGTGCGCCTGCTGGACGTCGCCGATGAGACCGGCAAGCCCTGCCTCGAACGCCTCTGCCGCATCCGGGCTCTTGGGCCGGATGTTGAAGCGTAGCACGGCGTGGTCGGGCACGACATTGTTGGCCGCGCCCCCTTCGATTTTCGCCGGGTTGACCGGACACTCCGCATTCTGGAGCTCTTTCAGCCCGAGCGTCAGGGCAGCCGCTGCGACGATCGCATTGCGTCCGTCCTGCGGATTGCGCCCTGCATGGGCGGATTTGCCGGTGATGGTGAGCGAGTAGTTCCCGCTTCCGCCGCGTGCATGGGCAAGCGTGCCGTCAGGCAGGGCGGAGGGTTCGTAGGTCAGCGCGGCGTATTTGCCTTGCGCCAATTGTTCGATCAGCGGCGCGGAGGCGAGCGAGCCCGTTTCCTCGTCCGAATTGATCATCACGTCATAGCCGCTGCGGCTCGCGACATCGCTCTGCTCGAACGCCTTGAGAGCATGGAGGATGACTGCGATCCCGCCCTTCATGTCGGCAAGGCCCGGGCCGTTGAGGATATCGTCTTCGAGGAAGGTCTGGTCCTGGAAGACGTGCTCTTTCGGGAACACCGTATCCATATGGCCGGTGAAGAGCAGGCGGCGCGAGGCTTCGGGACGCACGCGCAGGACCATGTGCTGGCCGAACTGCCGGTTCACTTCGCGCCCGTCGGCATCGATTGCCGTGACCGGAGCGGGATCGACCAGTTCGATCTCGCCCGGAAGCGCGGAGAAAGCGTCGGCGAGCATGCCCGCCATTTTGGCCAGCCCGTCGAGATTGGCCGTGCCGGTGTTCACCGCGCTCCACTCGCGCGCATGGGCGAGCATCGCGTCCTGGTCGATCGGTTCGATCAAGGCTTGCTGGTCGGCATCAAGTTTCATCTGCAACGGTCTCTAGCGATGGGGCGGTGGGTTTCAAAGGGGCGAAGCGACAGATCGGGGCAAAGTCGTTGCAATCGCTGGCGGGCCCCGCCATATCGCGCCTCGTCCTCCCCGGGATTTGCTACTACGAATCCGCTGCCGGCACGCGTCGGCGGCCAGACATGAGCGAGGACACATGAGCGACTACACGACCCGTGCCGGACTGAAGATCTATCCCGGCCTCGTCGACCTTCTCGAAAAGCAGGTGCTGGGCACGCTGGGCCGCGATGCCGATGCCTTCTGGCAAGGCTTTGCCGATCTCCTCGCGGATTTCGCGCCGCGCAATCGAGCGCTTCTCGCCAAGCGGGACGAGCTGCAGGCGAAGATCGACGCCTGGCACAAGGAACGCCGCGGCAAGGACCACAACGCAGCGGAATACCGCGCCTTCCTCGACGAGATCGGCTACCTCGTGCCGGAGCCGGAAACCTTCACCATCGGCACCCAGAACGTCGATCCGGAAATCGCCACCATGGCAGGCCCGCAGCTGGTCGTGCCGATCCTCAACGCACGCTTCCTGCTCAATGCCGCCAATGCGCGCTGGGGAAGCCTGTACGACGCGTTCTACGGGACCGACGCCCTCGATGCGCCGCCCGCGCGGCCCGGCGGCTATGACGAGGAACGCGGCGCGGCGGTGATCGCACGCGGACGCCGGTTCCTCGACGAGGCACTCCCCTTGGTCGACCAGAGCTGGGCCGACATCGCCGACGAGCATGACGGCAAACTGCAGGACGAAAGCCAGTGGGTCGGTCACACGCCAAAAGGCCTGCTGTTCCGCAACAATGGCCTGCACATCGAAGTCGTGTTCGACCGCGAGCACCCGGTCGGCAAGACCGACAAGGCGGGCATCGCCGACATCATGGTCGAAGCGGCGCTGACCACGATCTGCGACTGCGAGGATTCGGTCGCGGCAGTCGATGGCGAGGACAAAACGCTTGCCTACACCAACTGGCTCGGCCTGATCCGCGGCGACCTCGAAGACACGTTCGAGAAGGGCGGGGCACTGATGACCCGCTCCCTCAATGACGACAAGCTGTACCGGGATGGCGATGGCAACCAGCACGCGCTGATGGGCCGCAGCCTGCTGTTCGTGCGCAATGTCGGCCACCTGATGACCAACCCGGCGATTCTGCTTCCCGATGGCAGCGAGGTTCCCGAAGGCATCATGGACGCGGTCTTCACCAGCACGATCTCCGCGCTCGATGTCGAAGGCCATGCGAAATACGGCAACTCGAAATTCGGCAGCATCTATATCGTGAAGCCGAAGATGCACGGGCCGGAGGAATGCGCCTTCACCAACGACCTTTTCGACGCGGTGGAAGACCTGCTCGGCCTCAAGCGTCACACGATCAAGGTCGGCGTGATGGACGAGGAACGCCGCACCAGCGCGAACCTCGCCGCATGCATCCACGCGGTGAAGGACCGCATCGTCTTCATCAACACCGGCTTCCTCGACCGCACCGGCGACGAGATCCACACCTCGATGCAGGCGGGTCCGATGATCCGCAAGGCGGACATGAAGTCGAGCGCGTGGCTCGATGCCTATGAAAAGCGCAATGTCGGGATCGGCATGGCCTGCGGCCTGTCTGGCCGGGCGCAGATCGGCAAGGGCATGTGGCCCGCGCCCGACCTGATGGGCAAGATGATGATCGAGAAGATCGGTCACCTGCGCTCGGGCGCGAACACCGCCTGGGTTCCCTCGCCGACCGCCGCGACGCTCCATGCGCTCCACTACCACGAGGAAGACGTCTTCGCGGTGCAGAAGGGCCTTGGCGAGACGCCGGGCCTCGAACCGCTGCTGACCATCCCGCTCGCCGACCGCCCCAACTGGTCGGAAGAGGAAGTGCGCGAGGAACTGGACAACAACGCGCAGGGCCTGCTCGGCTACGTCGTGCGCTGGATCGACCAGGGCGTTGGCTGCTCAAAGGTGCCCGACATCAACGACGTAGGCCTGATGGAAGACCGCGCGACCCTGCGCATCTCGAGCCAGCACATGGCCAACTGGCTGCTCCACGGCATCGCGACCGAGGAGCAGGTGATGGACAGCCTCAAACGCATGGCCGCCAAGGTCGACGAACAGAACGCGGGCGATCCGCTCTACGAACCGATGGCGGGCAATTGGGATACGAGCCTCGCTTTCAAGGCGGCATGCGACCTCGTCTTCAAGGGCGTCGAGCAGCCGAGCGGTTACACCGAACCGCTGCTGCACCAGTGGCGACTGGAGAAGAAGGCGAGCTGAGCTTAGGTAGGGGCGATGCTGACGCGCCTCGGCCGAGCGGAAGGAAATCTTCAATTTCTGCTGCTATTCCGGCGGTATGGAGCAGGTAGTTTCCTTCTTTCGTGAACTCGTCTGGCTGACGACCGCGTCGATCATCGGCGCGAGCGTGCTGTTTGGCTGCCTCTACATGGTGATGTCGATCCACCTCATCATGTGGCGCAAGGCAGCCGTGCATTACGGCACCGGCTTCCGCGCGCAGAACAATCCGAGCAAGCTGTTCGGCGCGGCGGCTATTGCGGAGCGTGGCATACGCTGGGGGATGCATTCGAACCGCCGGCAGAATGTCTATCCGCCGATTCGGGTAAGCGTCCTGCCCAGCGGGATCGGCCTCGCCATAATGAAGCCGTTCGATATCGGGTCGCCCAAGCTCTTCCTGCCGTTCGAGGAGATGCATCTCGTCTCGACCAAATGGGCACTGTGGGGCGACCCGGTCGCGATCCGCATGGAGAAGCTCGGCGAGATCGACATCATTCTCTACCGCGAAGCGATGGAATGGGCGGCCGAACATTCGCCGCGCATCGCCGCGATGATGGTCACTGCTGCGCCTCCGGGCCAGATGGCGAGTTGATCGCGCGGCAGGTTTGTATCAAGCTGTCCCCTCGCGTCATGGAAGGGGAGAGCCATGGTTACGACGACAGGGATCGATCAGCACGTTGAACCGCCGCCGGTGGAGGTCGCAAGCGACCTGCGCCTCGGCGATTTGGGCGGGGCCCTGGCGGCCGGTTTCGCCGATTTCAGGGCGCACCCGATCTACGGGCTGTTCTTCGCCGCCATCTATGTCGGCACCGGGATATTCCTCTACTTCGCGCTGGTCGAATGGGGGCAGGCCGAATGGCTCATCCCTGCGACTGCCGGCTTCCCGCTGATCGCACCGTTCACCGCGGTCGGCCTGTACGAGGTCAGCCGCCGACGCGAGGCCGGCCTGCCGATTGGCTGGGGCGCGGTTCTCGGAGCCCTCAAGGGACACGGTGACCAGCAGATCATGTTGATGGGCGGGATCGTCTTCGTCGCCTTCAGCTTCTGGATGATCGTCGCGCACGGCATCTTCGCGATCTTCATGGCGGAATCCGGCGTGGGATCGGAATCGATCGAGATGCTCGCGACAGATGCGGGACTTGCGATGCTCGCGGTCGGATCAATTGTCGGCGGGCTGATGGCGCTCGCCTTTTACGCGATTACCGTGATGAGCCTGCCGATGCTGGTCGATCGCGAGACCGACTTCCTCTCGGCCATCTTCGCGAGCCTCAAGGCGATCCGCGACAATCGCTTCGTGCTGCTGGTCTGGGCGGCAATCATCGCGATTGCGCTGTTCGTCGCGATGGTCCCGGCGTTTCTCGGCCTGCTCGTCGTCCTGCCGGTCCTCGGCCATGCGACATGGCACCTCTATCGCCGAACCGTGACGGCAGGCGCGGCTAGCTGAGCAAGCGGGCCAGCGCGACGAATTCCGCGACCGAGACGGTTTCGGCGCGGCGCGTCTCCTCGATCCCGATGCCGGCAAGCGCCTCGACCGCGCCCGGCACGCTCTTGAGGCTCTGGCGCAGCATCTTGCGGCGCTGGCCGAAGGCGGCCTCGGTCAGCCGTTCGAGGACGCGAGCGGAGACGCCCTCGGGAGCATCTCCCGGCGTGACATGGACGATGGCGCTCATGACCTTGGGCGGCGGGGTGAAGGCGCTGCGATGCACCTTCATCGCGAGCTTCGCCTGCGCGCGCCACTGGGCAAGCACCGCAAGGCGGCCATATGCGCTCGTTCCCGGCTGCGCGACGATGCGTTCGGCCACCTCGCGCTGGAACATGAGGGTGAGCGAGGTCCACTGCGGCGGCCAGTCCTCGCCCGACAGCCAGCGCACGAACAGCGCCGTGCCGACATTGTAGGGAAGGTTGGACAGCACAGCGAACGGCTCTCCCCCCATGATCTCGCCGTGGTCGAGCTTCATCGCATCGCCCTCGATCACGGTGAGCTGCCCGGGAAACGCCTCGGACAATTCGGCAAGCGCGGGCAGGCAGCGGCGGTCCATCTCGATTGCGCTTACCCTCGCGCCCGCCTGGAGCAGCGCGCGCGTCAGGCCGCCGGGGCCGGGACCGACCTCGAGCACCGGCTTGTCGTCGAGATCGCCGGGAATGGCGGCGATCCGCTCGAGCAATTGCGCGTCGAACAGGAAGTTCTGCCCCAGCGCCTTGGATGCGCTCAGACCATGCTTGGCGATGACTTCGCGCAGCGGGGGGAGGTCAGCCATCGACGCGGTGTCCGGCGCGGCGGCGGGCGCAATCGCCGGCCATGCGGATCGCGGCGATCATCGCGCCGGGATCGGCCTTGCGCTCGCCCGCGATATCGAAGGCGGTCCCGTGATCGGGACTGGTGCGGATGATCGGCAGGCCGAGCGTCACATTGACCCCTTGGTCGAAATCGAGCGCCTTGATCGGGATGAGTGCCTGGTCGTGATACATGCATAGCGCCACATCGAACCCGTCGCGGCTATGCGGCGTGAACAGCGCATCGGCGGCGTGCGGGCCGGTCACATCGAAACCGTCTTCGCGAAGGGTGCGAATGGCAGGCTCGATAATGCGCGCTTCCTCGTCCCCGAAAGCGCCGTTCTCGCCCGCATGCGGATTGAGACCTGCGACCGCGAGGCGGGGGCGCTCAAGACCGAAATCGCGCTGCAATGCACGGGCCACGACGCGCGCTCTGCGGACGATGAGCTCGACCGACAGGCGCTTGGGAACATCGGCGATGGCGACATGGATCGTCAGCGGCACGGTGCGCAGCGTCGGCCCGGCAAGCATCATCGCGGTGTCCTGCACCATGACATCGCATTTTAGCGCGAGATATTCGGTCTGGCCCGGGGTCGGGAAACCGACCGAGGCGAGTTCGGCCTTGGCGACAGGCGCTGTGACGACGGCGCTCGCCCGACCCGCAAGTGTATGGGCGATGGCACTGTCGAGCGAATGCAGCGCCGCGACGGCGCCCTCGCGGTCGGGATTGCCGGGGCGGTAATCGCCATTGTCGGTCTCGATTACGGGCAGGCCCTCGCCGAATGCGGCGCCCGCCTCCGCCGGATCGGATATGCGCACCACCGGGCAATCCACACCGCGCATGGCGGCGGCTTCGCGGATTATCGCCGGATTTGCCTCTAGGAAGAAGGGATCGAGGCGCTGCGTCGAGCGATCCGCCCAGGCACAGGCGATCAGCTCAGGACCGACGCCCGCCGGATCACCCAGCGAGAGGGCGATGGGCGGCAGGCTGTCGGACCGCGCGCTCAATTATACCGGATGTCGGCGTCGTTGCGCAGGTCGCGCAGGAACGCCTGAGCGCGCTTTTCGATGCGCTCGTTCTCGATTTCCTGGCGAATGTCCTCGACCGACTGCTGCGCGCCGGCCTGCGGCATTTCGCGGCTGCACAGCATGAGGACGCGGACGCCTTCTTCGAGCGAGCCGAAGGGCTGCGTGATCTGGCCGACCTGCATGTTGAGCACGGCCTGCTGCAGCTGGCCCGGAAGCGTGCGGGCGGGGACGGCGCTGTTCGGTACGACCTCTGCGCCGATCTGCGCAGCGACATCGTCGACTGCGGCACAGCCACCGGCGGACTGGATCGTCGAGGTGAACTGCTGGATCTGCTGCGCAGCCTGTTCTTCCGTCGCACCTGCGGGGATCTCGATCGAGATCTGCTTCAGGCCGAGGCGTGCATCGCGCGGATCGGCCGAGAGTACCTGGCGCTTGTCGATCAGCAGGATGATGTTGAAGCCGCCCGGGATCTCGACCGGGCCGACAAGCTGGCCGACCTGCATCTGGCTGACCAGCTCCGACATCTCATTCGGCAGGCGGTTCAGCTGCACCCAGCCGAGATCGCCGCCGACCTCGCGCGTCGAGGCTTCGGAGAACTGGCGGGCATAGGCGACGAAGCTGCCGCCCTGCTGGATCTGCTGCACGATGGCATTGGCGTTGCGCGCTACCGCTTCGCGCGTTTCGGGCGTGGCGCTCAGGTAGATTTCACCGATGCGGTATTCGTCGGTGCCACGCGTCGCTTCGAGCTGTTCGAGGCGCTCGCGCGCTTCTTCGGCCGAGACGTTGATGAACGGCACGACATTGCGGCGAAGCAGGCTCTGCCAGGCGATCTCGCCGCGAATCTGCTGCTTGAGCGAGATGGCCGACGAGCCGAATTGCTCGAGCTGCCTGTCCATCGAGCCGACCGGGTCCGGGCTCGAAGCGAAATTGCGCTGCGCGACCTCGGCGTAGCGCTGTTGGACCATCGCTTCCTCGACCACCATTTCCTGCGCGGTTGCGGCCTGGATCTGGAGAACCTCGTCGATCAGGTTGGTCAGGACCTGCATGCGGACCTGTACCAGTTCCTGCGGGCTCAGCTCACCGCCCGAGGTCGAAACCAGCAGCGCGACGCGCTGGGCGAGGTCGGTACCGGTGATGACCCGGCCGTTCACGACGGCGATGGGCGAACGGTTGTTCTCGTCTTCGAGCTTGGCAAGCACGGCTGCGGCCGGAATGCCGTAAGGACCGACGCGAACTTCCTGCTGCGCGGCAGCAGCGGCCTGCGCATCCTGTGCCGCCTGCGCATCCTGCGCGGCAGCGGCTACCGGCGTGGCAGCGAGGGAAGCGGCGGCAAGCCCGCCAAGAAGCTTGGTAACGAATTGGTCGATCACGATTTTGGTTTCCGTCTCTCGCGCGTTTCGACGCGCCGAATTAGCAGTTCGCCCTGTAGGAGCGCGGCTTAACGCAAGCTGAGTGTTTGGGTCAAATGCGCAATGTGGGCAAACGCTGCGAAGGCTCAGCGGAAGCCGAAATTACGGATGGCGAAATAGAGCTGGAAGGTATCGCCGCGCTGCGCGTCGCCTGCGGTGATATAGTCGCGGCGCCAGGTCAGCCCCATCTCGAGGCAGTCGTCCTGATAGGCGACGCCGAGGCGCGTGCGGATCGGCTCGAAACCGTCCGAAGTGAGCAGCGGATCCTCGTCGCGGTCGGTGAGGTTGAACACGCCCGACCCGAATACCGACCAGTAGCGGGCGAAAGCCACGCGGGTCGCGACGCGCAATTCCTCGCGGTCCTGCAAATCCTCGATGCCGGCGGCGATATCGCGGTTGAGCCGCAGGTAGCCGATCTCGGCATAGGTGCTTTTCGAGCCGACCGCTGCGTCGAACTCGTTGCGGCGGATCGAGAAACTGTCCTTGTCGAGCCGGTAGCGGTGGGTGAGCTTGAGGAAATCGCGATAGCGAACTTCGGTTCGGCCGACGAAGTCCGACACGCGTTCCGAAAGCCCTGTCCCGTCGACGAGAATGTCCTGGTCCTTGTCGAGCCGGTAGGACTGGCCGAGCGTGGTGCGCACACGCAGCCCTGGACGCTGCAGCTCCCAGTCGAAGCCGTAGGTGATGCGCGCCCCGTCCTCGACCCGGTCATATCCGGGGAAGCGGTTGAGCGCGAAGAGGTTCGAATCCTCGAGATCGATCGCGCGCGCATCTTCGTTCGGCACGGCAAGATTGCGGATCGGCGGGCTCGCGACGAACTGGACGCGCGGGGTGAAGACCTGCGTGCCGCCGAATGCCTCGCCCACGAAGGGCCACTGCATGTCGACCGCTGCAACTGCGACGCCGCGCGTCTGCCAACCCGGGTTGCCGCGATAGATCGCGGTCTGCGTCAGGAAGTTCTCGTCGCTGTGATAGACGTCGCCGCGCACCAGCCCGGTTAGTGTAATGACCTGGCCGAGGTTGGTGAGACGCTTCAGATCCCACCGTGCGCTCGCGAAAGCGCGCTGCGTGTCTTGCCCCTCGTCACGGAACAGCGCGAGCGAATTGGCCTGCAGCTGGACATTGCCGCCAAGCCCGAGCGGGTCGTCGAAGCGGTGGCGGTAGTCGATCACCGGAAGGACGAAAGGCACCTGTCCCTGCGGCTGGTTGAGGCGCAGCGTCTGCGTCGCCCAGCCGGCAATCGAGAGATAGGAATCGTCGTCGATCCGTTCCGCATCGACCATCGAGCGCAGGCGGTCGTCACGGCTGATGTCATAGCGGCGAAGGAAGGTACGGTCGCTGGCGAGGCGCAGCGAGCCGGTGATGCTCCATTCCGGCGTGAACTGGAACTTGCCGTTGGCGAAGACATAGCCGCGCGGATCGCTCTCGCTCGTCGGGACACCGGTGAAGTCGGAAATACGGCGGCTCTGCGTCGCGTAGCCGGTAATCTGGTAGGCGCCTTCGGCTGCGAGGTGGCGCCATTTCGCGGACACCATCGGCGGAGCTTCGGTAAAGAGGTAACCGGTGACTTCCAGGTCCTGGTTCTCGGCGACCCGGACGTAGTAGCTGCCCGAGACCTCCACGCCGTTCGATTCCGAGACGCGCAGGTCGGGAACGAGGAAGCCGGACACCGCTTTGCCGTCGGTCCTGACGGTTAGGCCGGGCAGCGGCAGGATGCGCGCACCGAACAGCTCGAGATAGGCGCCTCGGAAGCGGACGCGGTTGTCCTGCGGATCGTAGGTCACGCGCTCGGCAGTGATACGCCAGCTCGGGTCCTTGTCGCAGCCGTCCTCGTCGGCCACCGCGCAGGCGCTGTAGACTGCGTTGTTGAGTTCGATCGTGCCGTCTTCGCCGCGCTCGCCGCCGCGTGCGGCCAGCCGGCCGCCTTCGCGCAGCGCGAGCAGCAGGTCTTCCATCGCACCTGCCTCGAAGCGGTCGTTGAGCACGACGCTCTGGGTGTAAAGCTGGTTGCCGGCTTCATCGACCGCGCGCACATTGCCGGTCGCGGTGATCGTGCCGGCGGGCCTGTCCCACACGACCTCGTCTGCGCGGACCGACTGGTCTTCGCTACGCAGGATGACATTGCCGCTGGCGATGACGATGTCGCGTTCCGAATCGTAAGCGAGGTTGTCAGCCTCGAACGCGATCTGGCGAGCGCTTTCCTGCGAAACCTCTTCGACCGGTTGCGGCTCGGCCGCCTCGACCTCCTGCGCGGCGGCAGCGGCGGGCAGGGTCCATGCCAGCGCGACCAGCGCCATCCCGCCGAGACGGGGAACCGCCCGGCGGCTCATGCAATGAATGGAGGCAGGACGCGCCGGGTGCATGGCTTGCCTATCGCACCACCCGCGCCTAATCGCAATCGCGACAAGCGGCTCGCCGCCCGAAGGCGAACGCCGCGTAACAGCAGGTTTTTCTGGAGCACCCATGCAGATCAATTTCACCGATACCCGGCCTTCGGACGCGCGGCTCGTGGCGCATATTGTCGACAAGGGCAAGATGCCTTCCGGTCTCGAAGCCTCGATCGACGAAGGTGCCAGCGTCGCCCGTTTCGAGGGCAAGCCGGGCCAGTTCTTCGACAGTTTCGTGGAACGCGGCGGCAAGACGGTGCGCGTTGCACTGGCAGGTGCAGGCGAGCCGGGCGTCGATGCGCGTCATGCGAATCTGGAAAAGGCCGGTGCTGCGCTGGCGGCCAGTTACCTGACCAGCGGCGCGAAGGAGATCGTGCTCGACCTGTCCGGTAGCGGCCTCGACCATATCGAAGCCTGCGCCGCGCTGCTCGGCCTGCGCCTGCGCAGCTGGCGCTACGACATCTATCGCACGCGCATGAAGGACGAGCAGAAGGTGACGCTCGAAAGCGTGACCGTGGTCGGCGCCCCCGACGGGACCGAGGCCGAGTGGGCGAACTACGCCGCGCTTGCCGAGGGTATCGATTTCACCCGCGAACTCGTCGCCGAACCGGCTAACAAGGTCTATCCGGTCAGCTTCGTCGAACGCTGCGAGAAGCGTTTCGATGGCACTGGCGCGAAGCTCGTCGTGCTCGACGAGGACGCGATGGAAGAACTCGGCATGGGCGCGCTGCTCGGCGTCGGGCAGGGCAGCGAGCAGCCTTCGCGCCTTCTCGCGATCGAGTGGAACGGCGGCGGCGACGAAAAGCCCATCGCCTTCGTCGGCAAGGGCGTGACTTTCGACACCGGCGGCATCTCGATCAAGCCGGGGCCCGGCATGTGGGACATGAAGTGGGACATGGGCGGCGCAGGCGCAGTAGCGGGCGCAATGCTCGCACTGGTCAAGCGCAAGGCCAAGGCGAATATCGTCGGCGTCGTCGGCCTCGTCGAGAACATGCCCGACGGCAAGGCGCAGCGTCCGGGCGACATCGTTACCTCGATGTCGGGCCAGACGATCGAAGTGCTCAACACCGATGCCGAAGGCCGCCTCGTGCTGTGCGACGCGCTGCACTGGGTGCAGACCGAGTATTCGCCTGCGCGCATCGTCGATTTCGCGACGCTGACCGGTGCCATGCTCATCGCGCTCGGCAATGAGCACGGCGGCATGTTCGCCAATGACGACACGCTGGCCGAAGACCTGCTCGCAGCAGGCCGCCAGACGGGCGACAAGCTGTGGCGCATGCCGCTCGGCCCGGCCTACGACAAGCTGATCGATTCCCCGATCTCGGACATGAAGAACATCGGCCCGCGCGAGGCGGGTTCGATCACCGCGGCGCAGTTCCTCAAGCGCTTCATCATGGACGACACGCCTTGGGCGCACTGCGACATCGCAGGCATGGTCTGGTCGGAGAAGCCGGGTCACACCTGGGGCAAGGGCGCGACCGGTTATGGCGTTCGCCTGATGGACCAGCTGGTCCGCAACACCATCGAAAACTGATCGAAAGGGGAAGGGCTGTTCGTGGCGCGGATGCGACGCAAGTCGGACTTGCCGAGCAAGATCTGCGAGACCTGCGGGCTGCCCTTCACCTGGCGAAAGAAGTGGGAGCGGGACTGGGAGAACGTCCGCTATTGCTCCGAAAAATGCCGGCGCAACAAGGGGAAGGGTGAGGCATGAGGGTCGACTTCTACCAGCTGAGCCGCGACCCGGTCGAGAAGGTCACTGCATTGCTGGCAGGCAAGGTCGTCGACAGCGGCGGCAGGCTGCTGGTCGTGTCCGACGAGGCGGGGCAGCTCGACAGGGTCGAAGAGGCGCTGTGGGCTGCCCACCCGCCCGAGTTCCTCGCCAATGGCCGCGCCGATGCGGCCCATGCCGAACGCCAGCCCATCCTTCTGTCCGCAACGTGCGACGCTGCAAACGAGGCGCGGATGATCCTGTTCGCCGACGGGAAGTGGCGCGAGGAAGCTCGGCAGTTCGATCGCGCCTTCCTGCTGTTCGACGACAGCACGATCGAACAGGCCCGCAGCCTGTGGCGCGAGATGGACGGGCAGGAGCGTAATTTCTGGAAGCAGGACGGCGCGCGCTGGGTGAAGGCTGCCTGATCGCTTGTCGCCCGGCACGGTCCTGACCTATCCTGGCTCCAAAGGGAGGAATTCCATGCGCATATTCGTTCTTTCACTCTCGGCAATGGCCGTGCTTTCCGCGTGCGGGTCGGACGACAGCGTAACGGTCGAGACCGAAGATGGCGAAACCGTCGCCTACAGCGGCGCAAGCTCGGACGATGGTTCGACCACGGCAACCATAACGACCGATGAAGGCACCGCGACCATGCGCACCGGGGCCGATGCGAGGGTCGATCTTCCGCTCGGCTTCAAGCTCTACCCTGGCGCACAGGTGGTGAGCTCGACGACTTTCGACCAGGCGGGCGAACGCGGTGCGCTGCTCACCTTCGTAAGCGATGCATCGCCAGACGAGCTGATCGCCTTCTATCGCAAGGCTGCCGAGGGCGCGGACATCTCCATCGAAATGAGCCTGACGACGGACAATTCGAAGATCATCGGCGGCAAGGGCGCGGGCGAGCGCACTTTCTCGTTCAGCACCGTGCCCGGCCCGGACGGCAAGACGCAGGGGCAATTGATGATCGGCACTGGCGGCTGACGCTTGCGCCGCGCGCCTCCCGGGGGTAGAGGCGCGCCGCAAGAATTCTCCCCAACCAATCTAAGGAATACCCCATGGCGGTTACCCGCACCTTTTCGATCATCAAGCCCGATGCCACCCGTCGCAACCTGACCGGCGCGGTCACCAAGATGCTCGAAGACGCCGGCCTTCGCGTCGTCGCTTCCAAGCGCATCCACATGACCAAGGAACAGGCCGAAGGCTTCTACGCGGTCCACAAGGAACGCCCCTTCTTCGGTGAGCTCGTCGAATTCATGATGTCCGGCCCGGTTGTCGTGCAGGTTCTCGAAGGCGAAGACGCCGTGAAGCGCAACCGCGACATCATGGGCGCGACCAACCCGGCCGACGCTGCCGAAGGCACGATCCGCAAGACCTTTGCCGAATCGATCGAGGCCAACACGGTCCACGGTTCGGACAGCGACGAGAACGCGAAGATCGAGATCGACTTCTTCTTCGACGAAGATGAAATCGTTGGATAATCAACGCGAAATCTGATCCAGATTAATTTTTGGACCGACTCGGCCCCGCGTGTTAGGCAAGCCTCATGCGCGGGGCCAATCCCAAGGCCGTCGCGAGTCGGTTTTTGGCCGCGATCGAGGCAGAAGACCTCGATACGATTGAGAGCTTGCTGGCGAACGATGTCGTCTACACGGACAGTCGCGGAGATAGCATCTCCGGCTACTCGTCCTGTGTCGAAGCCATGCGCCGCATGTTCGAAATGGACATTGCCTTCGCAATCCAGCCCTCATCGATGACGCAAGCGGGTGAGAATGTCCTGATCAGGGGGCGTTGCTCTTCGCGCGATCCGCGTCTCAACGCGCAGTGCCTGTGGCGCTTCCGCGTGCGGAACGGCAAGCTCGCCGAATACCAGTCGCATCGCGCATCCGATCCGCCCGCCTTCGCCCGCTTTCTCATGCCGGAAGCGGTCTGCTGAAGCATGGCGTTGTTCGGCCCCTCCCGAAAGCAGGTGGCCCGCCGCCTGATCAGCGGTTTCAATGCCGGTGATGTCGAGCTGGTCGACAGTTCGATTACCGATGATTTCCGGTTCATCGACAGCGGGGAAGGCGTGATTGCCGGCCGCGACGATTTCCTCGAGGTATACGACCGTTTCACCGAGCTGGTGCCGCGCTTCACCATCCATGTCGAAACGATCTCCGAGCAAGGGGTCGAGGTATATGTGCGCGGGCGCATCGAGACCGACGAGCCGGAAATGGCACGCGATACCCATTGGCGCGTCGTGGTCCGGGAGGACCGCGTGTGCGAGTGGCAGAACTATACGCGCGCCGAGCCCGTGCCCTTCGCATTGCTCATGGGCTACAGTTCCTCGGCTGCCGCCGACTGACTTTTTCGGAGCAGTGCAGGCCCGCTCAGGCCTGCGACTTGGCCTGTGCTATCATCTCGTCGAGATCGGCAGTCATTCCGCCTAGCCGCGAATCCTTCGCGTTCGCCCGCCGCCTTCCGATCTCGACCTGCACGTGGCTCATGAAGTCCTTGCGCTGCGCGACGAGCAGGGCGAGCAGGTCGGTCGTCGGCTCCTCCGGCTTCTCGAGCATCCGGCGCGCCGCCTTGTGCGCGACGACCAGCGGATCGAGCAGCTTGGGCCTGCGTCCCTGGTAGGTCCGGCCGCTCTTCACATAGGCATCGCCGTCGACATTGGGGAAGAACAGCCGCCCCTGTTCGGTCAGCACGCTGGCGGAAACATAGGCCTTTGCGAGCAGCTTGGCGCGCTCGTCCTCGGGTAGCGGGCAAGGGGCTTTCGCGCAGACCTCCACGGTGACCAGCGTATCGATCGCATCGTCCGCCCAGGCCGCGACGTCACGGCTTCGGCGCGCTTCGGTCTGGTAGCGGTGATAGCGGAAATAAACGCCGACCAGTGTGACGACGATCGATCCGGCGACCCCCAGCCATCCCAGAAGATTCTCCATCGCTCGCTCGTCCCCCTAAAACTCGTCCGCCGCATCGAGCAGTTTCGTCGCCTTCTTCGGGGCGACCTGCCGCCAGCTGCGCTCGAGCCATTCTGCGACATGGCTCCAGTCGACACCGGGGCGGTTGAGGATCACCCCGATCCATCCCGAAGCGCCATAATAGGCCGGCTTGAAATACGCGTCCGGCCGATTCTCGACGAGGTCGAGCAGCTCGTCCATGCCCGAGGTCTTGACCAGCAGCGCGATATGTTCGCTGCCGTGGTGCTGGTCGTTGAAATAGGCGAAATACTTGCCCGACTTCTCGCTTCCCGCCCGCCAGCCGGGCGAGCCGTGGCTTTCGCGCTCATGCGTTTCGGGCAGGACGAGGGCGAGTTCGCGCACCTTGGCGAGCAAATGGTCGGGATCGTTCCCGCGCGAGACGTATTCGGCGAGCACCCGCGGGTAGAGCTGGTGTTCGGCAACCCGCACCCGATTGGCGAGCTTTTCCGGCGTATCGCCCGGCCAGATGGCAACCTCGATCCGGCCGAGCGCCTGCCCGGCGTCGAGCTCCTCCGTCACCAGGTGCACCGTCGCACCGCCATGACTGTCTCCCGCCTCGATCGCGCGTTTGTGCGTGTCGAGACCGGGATATTTCGGCAGGAGCGATGGGTGGATGTTGAGCATCCGGCCAGCCCAGCGCTTCACGAAAGCGCTGTCGAGGATGCGCATGTAGCCGGCAAGGACGATATAATCCGCCCCGGCGCCGAGTGCGGCCTCCTCCATCGCGGCATCATGTGCTGCGCGCGCCATTCCGCGATGCGACAATGCGAAGGTCGCGACGCCTTCAGCCGCTGCGAGTTTCAGTCCTTCGGCGTCGGGATCGTTGGCCGCGACGAGGACGATTTCGTAAGGGCAGCTATCGGCGCGGCTGGCGTAGAGCAGGGCGGCCATGTTCGTGCCCTTGCCCGATATGAAGACGGCGACTTTCGCCTTCTCAGGCAAGGTGGGTCGCTTCCCAGTCGTCTTTCGCCGACCACGTGCCTGTCGAGCCGGAGACGGTGCAACCGCGCTCGCCTTCCTCGATCCGGCCGATGACGAAGGCGGTCTCGCCCGCTTCCTTCAGTGCCGCCATGACCCCGTCTGCCTCGGCTTCCTCGACCGCCAGCACCATGCCGACGCCGCAATTGAAGGTGCGCGCCATTTCGGCAGGCTCGATATTCCCCTGCGCCTGCAGGAACGCCATCAGCCGCGGCTGTTCCCAGCTGTCGGCATCGACGCGGGCATGGCTGCCCTTGGGAAGAACGCGCGGGATGTTCTCGAGCAGTCCGCCGCCGGTGATGTGCGCCAGCGCAGCGATCCGCCCTTCGCGGATCAGCGGAAGCAGTCTCTTCACGTAAATGCGGGTCGGTTCGATCAGAGCGTCGATCAGCAGGCGCTCCGAATCGAATATGGCCGGGCGATCGAGTTTCCAGCCCTTGTCCGCCGCGAGCCTGCGCACGAGCGAATAGCCGTTCGAATGGACGCCCGAAGAGGCAAGGCCGACGAGTACCATGCCGGGCGCAACCTTCTCGCCGGTCAGCTGCTCGCCGCGCTCGACCGCGCCGACGCAGAAGCCTGCCAGGTCGTAATCGCCCTCGGCATACATGCCCGGCATCTCCGCAGTCTCGCCACCGATCAGCGCGCAGCCTGCATCCTTGCAGCCCCCGGCGATGCCCGCGATGACGCGCTCGGCGACGCCGTTCTCCAGCTTGCCGGTTGCAAAATAATCGAGGAAAAACAGCGGCTCTGCGCCCTGCACGATCAGGTCGTTGACGCACATCGCGACGAGATCGATGCCGACCGTGTCGTGCCGGTCGTAATCGATCGCGAGCTTGAGCTTGGTGCCGACACCGTCATTGGCCGCGACGAGCAGCGGATCGCTGTAGCCGGCTGCCTTCGGATCGAAGAAGCCGCCGAAGCCGCCAATCTCGCTATCCGCGCCCGGGCGGGCGGTTGCCTTCACCAGCGGTCCGATCGCCTTGACGAGCGCATTGCCCGCCTCGATCGAGACGCCTGCACCTTCGTAGGTGTAGCTTTCCTGCGACGTGTCCCCTGACATGCGCACAGGCAATAGTCTTTCCCGCTTGGATTTCCATGTTTCATTCGGCAAAAGGCTGCGAGTTTTCCCCGATGACACTTTTTCCCGCCCTCTCGACCCGCCCGCGCCGCCTCCTCGCTCTTGCGAGTGTAGGCCTTGTCGTCCTCATCATGTTGGTCTGGGCGAGCACCCGGCTGGTCGCACAGATCGAGGGTCCGCGCGGCATCGCCCCGGTCGCCAGCAGCAGCGACTACGAAGTGACCGGCATCGAAGTGAATGTGAAGGGCGACAACGCGCAGGACGCGCGGGAAAAAGGCTGGCGCGAGGCGCAGAAGCTTGCCTGGGAAAAGCTCGATGGGCCTTCGCTTCCGGACAACCAGCTTTCCGGTCTCGTTTCGGCAGTAGTGATCGAGCAGGAACGCATCGGGCCGCGGCGCTATATCGCCAGGCTCGGGGTGATCTTCGACCGTACGCGCGCCGGGCGCTATCTCGGCGGCGAATCCCAGCGCGCGCGTTCCGCCCCCATGCTGCTCGTGCCCGTGACGATCAGCGGCGGCACGCAGATGGTCTACGAGCAGCGCAATCCCTGGCAGCGCGCCTGGGCCGAGTTCAATCCGGGATCGAGCCGGATCGACTATGTCCGCCCGTCGGGTGCCAATGGCGATTCCCTGCTTGTCACCTACGGCCAGACCGGCCGGCGCAGCCGCCTGTGGTGGCGCAACGTGCTCGACGAATTCGAGGCTGCCGATGTCCTCGTACCGATTGCGCGGCTCAGCTATCGCTATCCCGGCGGTCCGATCGACGGGACGTTTACCGGCCGTTACGGCCCCGATAACACCTATCTCGGCAGCTTCACGCTGACCGCGGCAAGCCAGCAGCAGCTTCCGGCCATGCTCGAGCAGGCGGTGGCGCGGTTCGATACGATGTTCGGCAATGCGCTGTCCGAAGGGAAGCTCAAGCCCGATACGACGCTCAGTGTCTCGTTGCAGGATACCGATCCGACGCTCCAGCGCCTTATCGAACTCGGCCGAGCGGTCGAAGCACGTGAACGCGCGGCTCGCGAGGCAGCTGCGGGTGAAGGCACGGGCGAGGGCGTGAACGGTACCGCTACCCCGACCCCGGCGCCGACGGTTGCGGTGGTCAACTCCTACGTTGTGCAGTTCGCCAGTCCCGATGCGGGCGCGATCGATGCAACGCTCGCCGCGGTCCGGGCGACCCCCGGCGTGCGCGGTGCGGCGACGAGCAGCCTCGCGATCGGCGGAACCTCGGTGATGCGCGTGAGCTATGGCGGTTCGCTAGCCGAACTGGCCGCGGCGCTGCGTGGCAGGGGCTTCACGGTCAACCAGGGCAGCAACGCGCTCGCCATCAGCCGATAGGCCTCCTGCGATGACGCAGATCGTCCTGCCGCTCGAATTCCAGTCCGATTCCGACCCGGGCCGTATCGTCGTCGGCAATGCGAATATCGCGGTCGTCGAGGCGCTGCGCGATCCGGCGAACTGGCCGTTCCGCACCGCGATCCTCGGCGGACCGGCGCGCTCGGGAAAATCGCTGCTGGGAAAGTGGTTCGCCGCGCAAGGGGCGGGCGAGACGATCGACGATGCGCACCTGCAAGACGAGACGGCGCTGTTCCACCGCTGGAACCGCGCCCAGGAGGACGGTACGCCGCTGCTGCTGATTAAGGGCGAGGACAGCTGGAATATTGCGCTTCCCGACCTCAGGAGCCGCCTCGGCGCGGCGCTGCCGCTCGAAATCGGCGCACCCGACGACGACATGATCGCCGAACTGATTGAAAGCCATGCGGCACAGCGCGGTCTTGCGCTCGGCGAAGGGGCACTTACCTATCTCGTACCGCGCACCTCGCGCAGCTTCGCCGATATCGAGCGCCTCGTGGCGATAATCGACCGGCTGAGCCTCGAACGAAAGGTGCCGGCAACGCTTTCCGTCTGGCGCGATGCGCTGGATGCATTGCAGGGTCCGGAACAGGGTCGCTTGCTCTAGGCGGCCGAAAATGGGAGGATAACCCCATGTTTGCACGGCTGAAGGCCTATCTGGACTCGGTCCGCGCCCGCGATCCCGCGCCGCGATCGCGCTGGGAAGTGATGCTCTATCCGGGAGTCTGGGCGCTCGGCTTTCACCGCATCGCGCACTGGCTGTTCGAAGCGAAGCTCTATTTCCTCGCGCGGCTGATCAACCACATTTCCCGCTTCCTGACCGCGATCGACATCCATCCGGGCGCGAAGATCGGGAAGCGTTTCTTCATCGACCACGGTTTCACCGTCATCGGCGAGACTGCCGAGATCGGCGACGACGTAACGATCTACCAATGCGTCACCTTGGGCGGGACCAATCCAACCAGCGGCATCGGCGGCAAGCGTCACCCGACCATCGGCGACAATGTCATCATCGGCTCGGGCGCACAGGTCATCGGGCCTATCACGGTGGGCAAGCGCGCACGCATCGGTGCCAATGCCGTAGTGACCGACGAAGTGCCGGAAGGCGCCACGATGATCGGCCTCAAGGCCCGCTCCACGCTTGTTCCTGCAGAGGAATGGATCCGCGAGTTCATTCCCTACGGAACGCCGTGCGACGAACCGTGCGAGGACCAGATCGCGTCGAGCAATCGCAAGCTCGAAGGCGTTGAGGCGGAGCTCGCCCGGTTGCGCGCCGAGGTCGAGGCTCTCAAATCCTCGTCCGAGCCGGTCAAGAAAAGCGGGACGGATAGCTGATGGCGTCAGGAATGGGCGGCTCGCCGCTCGGTACGGTCGTTCCCTTTCCCGGCGGCAAGGCCGGGCAGGTCGGTTTCGACCGCGAGGAACTCCAGCGCATTCTCGATTTATACGGCCGCATGGTCGCCGCCGGCGAATGGCGCGACTACGCGATGGATTTCACCAAGGATTGCGCCACGTTCGCGGCCTTCCGCCGCACGGCCGAGCGCCCGCAGGCCCGCGTCGAGAAGCGGCCTGCGCTGCGCAACCGGCAGGGCATGTGGACGCTGTTCGGCGAGCACGGCCAGGTGCTGAAACGCGGCCACGACTTGCTCAATGTGCTCGCCCCGATGGAGCGGCGCCTCGTGAAGGCGGTCGACGACTAGGCGCTATTCGAAGGTCGCGCCGACGTGCATCGAATCCGATTGCGCGGCGGTGATCGACCTGACCAGCTTAAGCAGCAGGAACGTCGCGCCGGCCAGCAGAAGCGTGGCAAATCCCCCCATCGCGAACTCCATCCACACCGGCGTGTAGAGGATGAGATTCGTGAAGACATTGACGAACAGCTTGAAGATCAGCGCGGTTTGCACCGCGATGGCGACGAGATAGGCCGTCCACCACGCCGCGACGTCCTCGACACCGGAATGCGCGTGTTCGGGGATCTCGCCCTGGCTGCGATTGTGCAGTTCCCGCATGGCGCGGAAAGGCACGACGAGATTGACGAAGGGGATGAAGTAGCTGCCCACAGCCCATCCTGCGCCATAGTCCATCTCGACGCCTTGTTCCGACAGGTTCGAATGCGCGCGGTAGATCCAGATAAGCAGTGAGATCGAGAGGAACATGGCGCTTGCCAACCATACCAATCCGACGATGCCGGGCAGGAACACCATCCAATTGGGCTCCGGACTACCGCCACCGGCCGTAACGATGATCGGCGGCGGGGGCCGGAACATGATGTAGGCCGTCACCGCGAGCTGCACGAGCGAGGCGGCGATGAATGCCCAGCCAGCGATCTGCACGAGGCGCGAACGGAAGGCGAGCATGGCCAGCCCGCGGCTGGAACGCATCAGCATGGCGCGTTGCTTTGAAGCGACTGCGCGGCGCGCAGGGCGAGTGCTTCGATTTTCATGATTGCGACCCCCAAAGGAAAACCCCCGCGCGTTATGCGCGGGGGTCTCGAACCGGGTCAATACCCGGCGCTTGGCCTGTGGATCAGGCGCTCAGGGGTGCGGAGATCGGCAGGCGGGCCTGCAGCGTCTCGGGCAGCTGGTGCACGACCACACGGCGGATCGGGCTCCAGAAAGCGCTCAGCATGAGCAGGGCGGAGCCGATGACCAGTGCGGTCAGCGCGACGTTCAGCTCGACGGCACCGAAGCGGTCGAACAGGAAGGTCAGCGCCACCAGCACATAGGCGAGGGCAGAGACCAGCAGCGCGCGGCGGTCGATCGCAAGGGCGATGATGCCGAACAGCACATAGACGCCGAGCACTGCGAAAGCCCCGCCGAAGCCGATCGTGCTGCCTTCCGTCACGCCGAGCGTGTGGAAGATCGGATGCGCGATCATCGGCGCGGCGAGCAGGTGCAGCCAGAAGGCCACGTCGCTGCGGCGCGTCTGGCGCTCGCGGTCGCTCGTGTCCCAGCGCATCGCGAAGCCGAAGATCGCGAGGCCGAGGATGAAGACCAGCGGCATCACGATGTCCTGCGGATTGTCGATCTGCTTGGGGCCGATGGCAGTCACGACCAGCGCGATGACGGTGACGGCGACTGCGCCGGCACCGGCGGCGATGGTGATCGGCACCATGAAGCGGCGCCAGTGCAGCCAGGCGGCACCCGCCGTGATCAGCGCGGAAGCCGACAGCAGGAGGCCTGCGAGCCGGGCATTCTCGTTGCCGAAATTGTCGCCTTCGAACAGCATCACGATCGTGCCGAGCTGGGTGACGAAAACCCCGCCGACGAAAGCGAGCAGCAGGACGATGCTGGGCAGGGCCATGCGGCGCTTGCGAGTGAAGAATTCCGCCATGCCCCAGGCGGCGCCTGCCACGAGCAGCCCCGAGAAGGGCGGCGGGCCGTTGAGGTTGGGCGTGATCGCCTGACCGATACCCGCCATCGCGACGAGCAGCAGGATTGCGGCGATGGTGACGAAAATGTCGTTGAAACTGTTGATCAGCCGGAAATGTTCTTCATCGCCGGCAGGCGCCTCGCGCGAGACGCGGACCGAATTGCGCAGCGCATCTGCCGCTTCGGCGGTGATCGCTCCGGTCGCGACCGCAGTGCGCAGGTCGTCTTCTGTATACATGGGCGTACTCCTCCCCTGTGGAAGGGTCGGGGTACGCCCAGTGTGTTAGTGTGTCAATACAGTATGTGGATTACCCACGGGTGCTGGTCGGAACCGAGTCGCCGAGCACCTTCTGCATCGCCTTGAGGATCGAGCCCGACTGCTCGCTGCCGCTCTGCGGGGCGATCAGGTTCGAGAAGTCGGAGATCTTGTCCCAGTTCTCGGCGAAACCTTCGACCGTGCGCTGGTCTTCCGGCAGCCAGACGGCGTCGTTCATGACAGTCCATGCGCTGTGGTAGCCGCCTGCACCGGCACCGACGATCGCATTGGTCGGCGCATCTTCGCTGACGAGGAAGAGTGCGGCCGGAACGACGTTCACCGGATCGAACAGCTTGAAGGCCTCTTCCGGGAAGAGATCTTCGGTCATGCGCGTGCCGGCGACCGGCGAGAGCGTGTTGACCTTGATGTTGTACTTCGCGCCTTCGAGCTGGAGCGTCTTGGTCAGGCCTGCGAGGCCGAGCTTTGCCGCGCCGTAGTTTGCCTGGCCGAAGTTGCCGAACAGGCCGGTCGAGGATGCGGTCATAAGGATACGGCCATAGGCCTGCTCGCGCATGGTTTCCCAGCACGCCTTTGTGGCCATGGCCGAACCGGTCAGGTGGACCTTGACGACGAATTCGAAGTCGGCCGGTTCCATCTTGGCGAAGGTCTTGTCGCGCAGGACGCCCGCGTTGTTGATCAGGATGTGAACGCCGCCCCACTTCTGCTTGGCGTCGGCGACCATCTTTTCCATCTGGTCGTATTCGGTGACCGATGCGCCGTTGGCGATCGCTTCGCCGCCGGCCTTTTCGATTTCCTCGACGACCTGCGCGGCCATGTCCGAAGTGCCGGTGCCGTCGCGCGAACCGCCGAGGTCGTTGACGACGACCTTTGCGCCGCGGCGACCGAGTTCGAGTGCATACTCACGGCCCAGACCGCCGCCAGCGCCGGTGACGATGGCTACCTTGTCCTTGAAGTCGATGCTCATGAAGGTGTCCTCCTGATGTGGCCGCCTGCGGCCTTACGTTGACGTAAATGTGAGGGCGGGTTGGCACTTTCCTGCGCGCCTTGCAACCGTATGCATGGCATCGCGCCATGCCGTAGGGGCAGCCCGCCGCTTACAGGCCTTCGAGGGCAGGAATGAGGCCCGGCAGCGAATCGATCACTGCATCCCCGCCGAGCTCGTGCGGCGGCTTGTCGCAATAGCCGTAAGCCGCGACCACGACCGGCACCTGGGCCCCGCGCGCGGCGGCAACGTCGTAAGTGCTGTCGCCGACGAAGGCGAAGCGCCCGCCGCCGCAACGCTTCTGCGCCTCGATCACCGGATCGGGAGCGGGCTTGGCGAGATACTTGCCGTCCGCCCCCTTGCCGAGGCTGTTGCCGCCGATGATCGTCACGAAGCGATCGGCAATCCCGACCTGGGCGAGGATCGAGGTGGCGAATTCTTCGAACTTGTTGGTCACGACCGCCATGGTGACCCCGCGCGAGGCGAGCATGTCGAGCGTTTCGAGCGCGCCGTCGAAGGGGCGCGAATGGACCGCGTTGTTCTCCGAATAATAGGCCAGCATCGCCTTGTAGAGCTTGCGGAACTCGTCTTCCGGCATGCCGCCCTGCTGGTCGACCGCGCGGGCCAGCATGATCTTCGCCCCGCCGCCGATCAGGTCCTTGCTGCTGTCGACCGGGACGGGATCGAAACCGCCCAGTTCGAGCGCGTGGTTCACCGCGCATCCGAGATCGCGGAAAGTGTCGAGAAGCGTGCCGTCGAGGTCGAACCCGATGGCGTCGAAGGAAAAATCGGCCATGTCGGGCGGACTGCCCGCTTGCTATGGAAACTGCAACAGTTTGCTGCCAAGGGCGTGAGCATGAGAGAATTCGCAGCCGTCATCCTCGCCGCGGGCAAGGGCACCCGCATGAAGTCCGACCTGCACAAGGTGCTGCACCCGATCGCGGGCCGGGCGATGATCGACCACCTGATGGCCTCGGTCGATGCACTCTCGCCCGCGCACAAGGTCGTCGTGGTCGGCGCGGGGCGCGAACAGCTGGAAGAAGCGCTGGGCGAACGGGCGAGCACCTGCCTGCAGGAGCCGCAGCTTGGCACCGGACATGCAGTGCAGCAGGCGCAGGGGCCGCTGGGCCAGTTCTCGGGCGATGTGCTGATCATGTATGGCGACGTGCCTTTCGTGCGCCCCCAGACCATGCAGGCAATGCTCGACCGGCTGCACGAGGGCGACGAGCCGGCTGCAGTGGTCCTCGCCTTCGAGCCGGACGATGCGCTCGCCTATGGCCGGGTGATTGCCGACGATGCCGGGCGCATCTCCAAGATGGTCGAATTCAAGGATGCGAGCGACGACGAGCGCGCCTGCCGCCTGTGCAATTCCGGCCTGATGGCGGCCAAGGCGGCGGATCTATGGGCGCTGCTCGACCGCGTGGGCAACGACAATGCGCAGGGAGAGTATTACCTCCCGGACATCGTCAATATCGCGATTGCCGACGGGCGCACTTGTGCAGCCGTGACGACCGACGATCCTGACGAGGTTGCCGGTATCAACAGCCGCGCCGAACTCGCGCAGGCCGAGGCGCAGTGGCAGGAATACCGCCGCGAGGAAGCCATGGCCGAAGGCGCCACGCTCAAGGCGCCTGAAACCGTCTTCTTCAGTTACGACACCGAGATCGGCCGCGACGTGACGATCGAGCCGCACGTCGTGTTCGGCCCCGGCGTCAAAGTCGCCGATGGCGCGAAAATCCGCGCTTTCAGCCACCTCGAGGGAGCGAGCGTGGGTGAAGGCTGCGAAGTCGGCCCATACGCCCGCCTGCGCCCCGGCGCGGTAATGGAGCGCGGTTCCAAGGTCGGCAATTTCGTCGAAATGAAGAAGGCCGTGCTGGGCGAGGGCGCGAAGGCCAATCACCTGACCTATCTCGGAGATGCGACGGTCGGGGCAGGGGCCAATATCGGCGCCGGCACGATCACCTGCAATTACGACGGCTACTTCAAGTACAAGACCGAGATCGGCCCGCGCGCATTCATCGGCTCCAACAGCGCGCTCATTGCCCCGGTCAAGATCGGCGCGGACGCGATCGTCGCAGCAGGCAGCGCGGTGAGCCGCGACGTGGCCGATGGCGAACTTCGCATGGTGCGCGCGGAACAGCTGGTGAAGCCGGGCTGGGCCGACCGCTTCCACGATGCGATGAAAAAGAAGAAGGCGGCGGAGAAGAAGGGCTGAGGCTTCTTCAGCCTTTCGCGAAATACTCCGCCTTGAAGCGTTCGAGCCATGAGACCAGGTTCGGGTGGCCTTCGATCATCGCTTTCATCGGGCTGACGAAGGGCACCCAGAGGATATTTGCGAGTAGCGAATAGACCGTGGCATCGGCCATGCTCGGCTTGGCGCCGAAGAACCACGGGCCTTCGCCGAGCAAGGCAGCCAAGGCATCTATATCCTTGCGCGCGATTGCTTCGATGTCCTCGGGATTGTGCAGGCCCAGTCCATGCCCTTCGAGCTGCTTGCGGACCGCACGACGGGCATAGGGTGCCAGGACGGTTCGCAACGGCGCCGGTATGTCGCCAAGGACCGATGACTTCAGGATCGGCCAGTTCTCATCTCTGCGCCAGCGATCGTAGACCATCGCCCAGTAGAGGTTTTCTTCGATCAGTCGCTGGATGGTGACGGATGTCGCTTTTTGTTGCGGGGTCAGGTGCGCATCGGGATCGACCTCGTATTCTTCCTTGAGGAAGTCGATAATCAGGGTGGAATCGCCGATGATCCGGCCGCCGTATTCGATCCATGGGGCCTTTTTCTTCGGTCCTCCGAAAGGCGTCGCTGCCGTGATGGAATCGTGCTCGATCCCTGTCATGCGAAGAAAGGCGTCGAGCTTGAGGCAGAACGGACTGACCGTTGGCAATCCCCATCGCCCCGGTAAATGGTAGGCCTTGAGCTTCGCCATCGCGTCCTCCCCTCGCTTTGGGAGCTTACGCAATTTGTCGGGATTAGCTAGGTCTGGCGCCTTGAAGGAAATTCAAGCCTGTTGGTTGTGCCACCGCCCGTTGGGTCGCAGGGTGCAGCATCATCACGTCGTTCCGAAATCGAAGAAGGGGCGCGATACCGTCCCTGTGCATCCGATCTGCCACAAGGCGATCCATGCCAATTTCACCAATGCCCAGCTTGCCAGGCTCGATGGCGACCGGGCGCCCTTGCTCGAGAACGAGGCGCTGGCGAAATTCGTCGACTGGGTGAAGGACAAGCCGCCCGACTTTCACGCACCGACCCGAACAGGGGGCAAGGGAAGGCGGTGAAGCCGGACGGCTTGCGGGTAGAAGACCAGCCGAAATGACGTTTGGTGAGCCGGGACCAGCGGCTCAGGTCAGTTCGAGGTCTTTACCTTCGGTTGTCTTTTTCCTTGCGACCTCTCGTTCCCAGCTCTCGAATTCCGAGCGGCTGAGCAGGTACCGCCAGCGGGCCTCATCGAAAGTGATCAGCTGGTCGCGAACGGCGCGCACGACTTCTTCCTTGCGCGTCTTGGACCAGTGGACATCGTAGCTTTCGGGAAGCCCGGCGCGCTTGATGCGCGAGGCGATATTTTCATGTGGGGGATATGGCATCGTTTCTCGCTCCGTTTTCAGCCCCCTGTGGCGGAAAAACTGGCTTTCGAGACTTAATTTCGACCTAACGGGCATGGTCGATACGCCATTAAGCATCCGAGCGGTGCAAGAGCTTCGACGAGTTGAGCGAATTCGCGCGAAACGACCGTATTCCAGATGCTTGGCGGGCTTCGAGCTGCGTATACCTCGGACAGTTAATGGAATGGAGGCAAGTTGTTAACTTGTGAGCGTTAGCACGGCTTCACGGGCGCAATTCGGCAATTGGATTGTGGGTGAAGATCGTTGGAACGACGCAGCCAGAAAAGAGATGAGACGCATGTTCCGGTAGAGCTGTTCGCTCGCGGGAAGGTGCATTCCGTGATGCTGGTCGATATTTCTATCGACGGCGTATTGCTCCAGGCTCCGAACATGGACCTCGGCGACGGTGAAGCCGTGCTGGTGCGCTTGTGCGGCCTGGCGAGCGCGGTCGCCCATGTCCGCTGGAGCGCGGACGGTTGGCTCGGCCTCGAATTCCGCCGGCAGCTTCATCCCTCGGTGAAGGATTTTACCCTGCACGAATACGACGGTGCCGAGCAGCTGCTCGGCGCGTTGAGGGACGCGCAGGCGGGTCAGGACGCGAAGGCCGCCTAGACTTCCGAAGACTGCTGCCGAACGAAAAAGGGCGACCCGTGGGGCCGCCCTTTTCTTTATCAGCTATGTGAGCCCGGATCAGGCTTCGACGTGCTCCGCGAGCACCGTCAGGCCGTTTTCGCCGACTTCGGCAAAGCCGCCGCGGACTTCGATCGTCTCGGGGGCGGAGCCTTCGGTCTTGTAGACCTGCACCGCACCGTCGCGGATCGTCGACATGAAGGGCGCATGGCCCTCCAGCACGCCGAATTCGCCTTCCGTGCCGGGGACGACCACCATGTGGACGTCTTCCGAACGGACCAGCTTGGCCGGCGTGACGAGTTCGAAGTGGAGAGCCATCGGTTCTTACGCTTCCTCGGCGAGCTTCTTGGCCTTGGCGACCGCCTGGTCGATGCCGCCGACCATGTAGAAGGCTGCTTCCGGCAGGTGGTCGTATTCGCCGTCGACGACAGCCTTGAACGACTTGATCGTGTCTTCGAGCTGGACGAACTCGCCCGGGATGTTGGTGAAGACCTCGGCCACGTGGAACGGCTGCGACAGGAAGCGCTGGATCTTGCGGGCACGGGCCACGGTCAGCTTATCTTCCTCGCTCAGCTCGTCCATGCCGAGAATGGCGATGATGTCCTGCAGCGACTTGTACTTCTGCAGGATTTCCTGGACGCGGCGAGCAGTCTCGTAGTGCTCGGTGCCGACGACGCGCGGCTCGAGGACCCGGCTGGTCGAGTCCAGCGGGTCGACCGCCGGGTAGATGCCGAGCTCCGAAATGGCGCGCGACAGCGTGGTCGTTGCGTCCAAGTGGGCGAACGAGGTTGCCGGTGCCGGGTCGGTAAGGTCGTCCGCGGGAACGTAGATGGCCTGGACCGAGGTAATCGAACCCTTGGTGGTCGAGGTAATGCGTTCCTGCAGGTTACCCATGTCGGTCGACAGGGTCGGCTGGTAGCCCACTGCCGAAGGAATACGGCCGAGGAGTGCCGACACTTCCGAACCCGCCTGGGTGAAGCGGAAGATGTTGTCGACGAAGAACAGGACGTCCTGGCCTTCCTGGTCGCGGAAATATTCAGCCATGGTCAGGCCCGAGAGAGCGACGCGTGCACGCGCGCCCGGAGGCTCGTTCATCTGGCCGAAGACGAGTGCAACCTTGGAACCTTCCGAGGTGGCGTTGCCGTCGGCGTCCTTGGCGATAACGCCTGCGTCGAGGAACTCGTGGTAGAGGTCGTTACCTTCACGGGTACGCTCACCGACACCGGCGAAGACGGACACACCACCGTGGCCCTTCGCGATGTTGTTGATGAGTTCCTGGATGAGAACGGTCTTGCCGACGCCTGCGCCGCCGAACAGGCCGATCTTACCACCCTTCGCATAAGGCGCGAGAAGGTCGATCACCTTGATGCCGGTGACGAGAATGCTGGCTTCGGTCGACTGGTCGACGAACAGCGGGGCTTCCGCGTGGATCGGTGCGGTCATGTCCGCGCCGATCGGGCCACGCTCGTCGATCGCTTCGCCGACGACGTTCATGATGCGGCCGAGCGTCTTGGGGCCGACCGGGACCGAGATCTGCGAACCGGTGTTGACCACTTCCTGGCCGCGGACGAGACCTTCGGTCGCATCCATCGCGATGGTGCGGACGGTGTTCTCGCCGAGGTGCTGCGCGACTTCGAGAACGAGCGTGTTTTCGCCGTTCTTCGTTTCGAGCGCGGTAAGAATTGCCGGCAGTTCGCCTTCGAAGGTCACGTCGACGACAGCGCCGATGACCTGGCTGATGGTGCCGTTGGTGGTCTGGTTGAGGACGGGGGCGGTGGCCATGTTCGTTTCCTTGCCTTTGCCTTAGAGCGCTTCTGCGCCCAGTTTCTGGTTGTCGCTACAGTGCTTCCGCACCAGCGATGATTTCGATGAGTTCGGTGGTGATCGCGGCCTGGCGGCTGCGGTTGTACTGGATGGTCAGCTTGTTGATCAGGTCGCCGGCGTTGCGCGTGGCGTTGTCCATCGCGGTCATCGACGCACCCTGCTCGGACGCTTCACGCTCGAGCAATGCACCGAAGATCTGCGTCTTGACGTAACGCGGAGCCAGTTCCTCGAGGATTTCCTCTTCGCCCGGCTCGTATTCGACGACCGCGTCGGTGCTCTCGGCATTTTCCGGGGCAGGGACGGGGATCAGCTGCTGCGTGGTCGGATTCTGGACCAGCGCCGACTGGAAGATCGGGAAGACGAGATGCGCGACGTCGAACTTGCCGTCGTCGAACATCGCGATGAGTTCGTCGGCGATCTCTTCGGCGGTCGCATAGTCGAGGTTCTTCACCGCGCTGGTGTCGAACTGCTTGCCGATGCGGCTTTCGAACTCGCGCTTGATCGGCGCGCGGCCCTTCTTGCCGACGAGGAAGAACTGCACGTCCTTGCCTTCAGCGATCAGCTTCTTCGCCTGGAGCTTGGCTTCCTTGACGATGTTCGAGTTGAGACCGCCGCACAGGCCCTTGTCGGTGTTGACCACGACCAGCAGGTGGCGCTGGTTCGAGCCGGTACCGGCCATGAGCTTGGGCGCGCTGTCGCTGCCGCCGACCTTGGCCGCCAGCGAGCCCATGACGGCGCCAAGGCGCTCGGCATAGGGGCGGGCGGCTTCGGCATTGGCCTGCGCACGGCGCAGCTTGGCCGCAGCGACCATCTGCTTGGCCTTGGTGATCTTCTGGGTCGATTTGACCGAGTTGATCCGGCCCTTGAGTTCTTTCAGCGAGGCCATGACGGCTCCCTAGCTACTCTCTTGGGTCTCAGGCGAACTGCTTGGCGAAAGCGTCGAGTGCAGCGACGACCTTGGCCTTGGTGTCGTCCTCGAACTTGCCGGTGTCGCGGATTTCCTTGAGCACGTCGGCGTGTTCGTTGCGCATGAAGCTCAGCATGGCGGCTTCGTATTCGGTCACGCGGTTCACATCGACGCTGTCGATGTAGCCGTTGGTACCCGCGAAGATCGACACGGTCTGCTCTTCGAACGGCATCGGCGAGAACTGCGGCTGCTTGAGCAGCTCGGTCAGGCGCGCACCGCGGTTGAGCAGCTTCTGCGTTGCAGGGTCGAGGTCCGAACCGAACTGGGCGAAGGCGGCCATCTCGCGGTACTGCGCGAGGTCGAGCTTCATCGAGCCCGAGACCTTCTTCATCGCCTTGGTCTGTGCGGCACCGCCGACGCGGCTGACCGACAGGCCGACGTTAATCGCCGGACGGATGCCCTGGTAGAACAGGTCGGTTTCGAGGAAGATCTGGCCGTCGGTGATCGAGATCACGTTGGTCGGAATGTAGGCCGAGACGTCACCCGCCTGCGTTTCGATGATCGGGAGTGCGGTCAGCGAGCCGCCGCCGTTGTCGCCGTTCATCTTCGCCGCGCGCTCGAGCAGGCGGCTGTGCAGGTAGAAGACGTCGCCCGGGTAAGCTTCGCGGCCCGGAGGACGACGCAGCAGCAGCGACATCTGGCGGTAGGCGACGGCCTGCTTGGAAAGGTCGTCGTAGCAGATGACGGCGTGCATGCCGTTGTCGCGGAAGAATTCGCCCATCGCGCAGCCGGTGTAGGGCGCGAGGTACTGCAGCGGAGCGGGCTCCGAAGCGGTAGCGGCGACGACGATGGAGTATTCCATCGCGCCGTTTTCTTCGAGGCTCTTGACGATCTGCGCGACGGTCGAACGCTTCTGGCCGACGGCGACATAGACGCAGTAGAGCTTCTTGCTCTCGTCGTCGCCTGCGTTCGCTTCCTTCTGGTTGATGAAGGTATCGATCGCGACAGCCGACTTACCGGTCTGGCGGTCGCCGATGATGAGTTCGCGCTGGCCACGGCCGACGGGAACGAGCGCGTCGATCGCCTTGAGGCCCGACTGCACCGGCTCCGAAACCGACTCACGCGGGATGATGCCCGGAGCCTTGACTTCGACGCGGCGACGCTCGGTCGTTTCGATCGGGCCCTTGCCGTCGATCGGGTTGCCCAGTGCGTCGACGACGCGGCCGAGCAGGCCCTTGCCGACGGGGACGTCCACGATGGTCTCGGTGCGCTTGACGCTGTCGCCTTCCTTGATCTCGGCGTCCGAGCCGAAGATCACGACACCGACGTTGTCGGCTTCGAGGTTGAGGGCCATGCCCTGAACACCGTTGGCGAATTCGACCATCTCACCGGCCTGGACCTTGTCGAGGCCGTGGATGCGGGCGATGCCGTCACCCACCGAGAGAACGGAGCCGACTTCGCTGACTTCGGCTTCGGTGCCGAAACCGGCGATCTGGTCCTTGATGACCTTGGAGATTTCTGCGGCGCGGATTTCCATCATTTAGCCTTTCATCGCGTTCGCGAGGGAATTCAAACGGGTGCGGATCGAGCCGTCGATGCGCTTCGATCCAATGGTTACGACGAGGCCGCCCAGCAGATCGGGGTCGACCTTGGATTGCAGTTTCACCGTGCGGCCTTCGCGCTGCGTCAGCTTCTGCTTGAGCGTCGCGAGCTGTTCGTCGGTCAGCGCGTGGGCGCTGGTGACTTCGGCCGTCACTTCGCCGCGCTGTGCAGCGGCGATGGTGCGGAATGCGCGGATGATGTCGCCAAGGTGCGACAGGCGGCGGTTCTGCGACAGAACGCCGAGGAAGTTCTTGGTCAGCTCGCTCAGGCCGAGATGCGTCGCGACGCCTGCCATGGCCGACCCCTGCGCCTTGCGGCTCAGTTCGGGGTTGGTCGTGGCTGCGCGCAGCTCGGCCGATTCGGCGAGCGCTGCATCCAGCTTGTCGAGATCCGATTCGACAGCGGTGACCGTGCCGTTCTCGGAGGCAAGGTCGAACAATGCCGAGGCATAGCGCCCTGCCAGGCTAGCCTGAATACCGGCGGAAATCTCCACGCGTCTCTCGTCCTCTAGGGTCCGGAAAATAACGATGCTTTTGCCCCGCCGTTCCGGATGAGTTTGAGTCACCCCGGCAAAGCTGGCGCGCGCCTAGCATCGGCCCCGCGCATTGGCAACCCGACTCGCTCTCGGATTCTTGGACTCTTTCGCCGGTTGGATTAGACTGGAGCCAACAGCCGCGCAGATCGGCTGGGGAGAGGACACATGAAGATGACGCCGATGGCCCCCAAATGCGGGGTCGAGATTTCCGGGATTCAGCTTGCCACTTGCTCCGACGAGGAGATGGAAGCGGTCAAGCAGGCAATCTACGAGCATGGGGTCGCCGTATTCCGCGACCAGGAGTTCTCGCCGGAGGATCACATCCGCTTCGGCAAGCGCTGGGGCGGGATCGACATCAACAACTATTTCCCGCTGCAACAGGATTTCCAGGAAATCGCGGTGGTGAAGAAGGAAGCCGACCAGAAAACCAATATCGGCGGCGACTGGCACACCGACCATTCCTACGACCAGATCCCGGCGATGGGCTCGGTCCTCGTCGCGCGCGAGCTCCCGCCGAGCGGGGGCGATACGATGTGGGCCCACATGGGTGCAGCCTATGATGCCCTGTCCGACGAGGTGAAGGCGGAGATCGAAGGGCTGGAGGCGTTCCACACCGCTGACCATATATATAAGGCCGACGGTCTCTACGCGCAGACGGACATGGGCCGCGAGCTACGCGGGCACGATCTGAAGACCGGCGCAGTGCATCCGGTCGTGATCCGCCACCCGCATACCGGCCGCAAGCTGCTCTATGTGAACAAGGCTTTCACGATCAATTTCGTCGGCAAGACGCGCGAGGAAAGCATGCCGCTGCTCGAGAAGCTGTTCGCTGCAGCGCTGACCGACGACAACCAGTGCCGCCTGGAATGGAAGCCCGGCACGGTCGCCATCTGGGACAACCGGACGACGTGGCACAATGCGGTCAACGACTACCAGGGCCACCGTCGCGAGATGCACCGCATCACCCTGAGCGGGGAAGCACTGGCGGCCTAGCGCGCCGCCCTAGCCTTTGGGTTCGCAGCGATAGACCAGCCGTTCATTCGGCGCTTCGGGAAGTAGCGAAATCACCGCGCCCTGCAGGTCGCCCAGCTTGGAGGCTGCACCCTGTTCCTCGCAGGTGGGCGGGGTGTACTGGCCGCGGGCCTCGCGCGCTGCGACCATCGCGTTGCGGCCCAGCAGGTAGCGGTCGGTCCGGAAGCTGCGCGTGTCGGGGTCGTAGATGTTGACCGAGACCGCGTCCTCCTGGTTCGGGACGAAGACGCGGCTCCAGTCACCGGCGGCGAAGCCGTATTGCGTTCGGCCATTGACGCAGCCGCTTTCATCCCAGTCGAATTCCAGTTCGCGATCCGGCGCGCCGACGATCCGGCTGCGGGTGACGTCGAGCGTGCAGATCAGCGTGCCGTTGTCGCTCGACGCGACCTGGGTGGTTCCGTCCTCTCCGTCACCTTCATCCTCGGCCATCGCGGCGGCGACCTTGCGATCGATCGCGTCGATGCCGGGCCGCGTGAACCACAGCGCCAGTGCGGCGACCAGCGCGATAACGGCGATCGTACCGGCAATCATCAATTGCCGCTCGCCGGGATTGCTCTCTTCTTCCTCGCCATTCTCTGCTGCTTCGAAGGCCGCGCGCTTCTGCCAGCCTTGCCAGGCGAAGAATGCCGCGACGGTGAAGATCGCCAGCAGGACGAAGGTCAGGAGCATCGCGTTCTCGCGCTCCGACTGCACTTCCAGTTCGGCTTCGAGCTGCGCGCGCTCGCGCTTTTCGCGGCGTTCTTCGTTGCGGGCGCTCATTTCCGCGCGGGCGGCGGCCTGCTCGCTTTCGATGCGCGCGCGTTCCGCCTCGTCGAGGTCGGCAAGGCTGCGGCACGGCAGTTCGTTCACCCGCGCATCGACCTCGTTCGCATTGAGGAAGGGAATGACCTCGCGCATCGAGACGGCGAAGAAGAACTCCGCGTCCGACCCGCCCGAATCCGCGCCGAAGCTGTTGACCCCGAGCACCCGGCCGCATCCGTCGAGCAGCGGGCCGCCCGAATTGCCGCGCGCGATCGGGGCGGTGTGGAGGATGGTGTCGAACTGGCGGCTGGGCCTGCGTCCCGACAGGAAGCCGCGCGACTTCACCGGCGGCTGCGAATTGAAGATGTCCTCGATATCGAGGCCCTGCGCCCGGTCGACATTCATAGGGTAGCCGACAGCCGACACTTCGCCGCTGTCGCCATTACCGTTGCTCGACAGGGTCAGCGGCGGGAGGCGCAGGTCGCCGGTGATCTCGATCAGGGCGAGGTCGTTCTTGGGGCTGACGGAGATCGGGCGGGCATAGGTCGCATCGTCGCCCTCGCTCGGGACGACGCCGATGCGCAGCGTGTCGTCCTGCAAGGCTTCGCGCACGACATGGGCGTTGGTGACGATCTTGGTCGGCGTGACCGCGAAGCCGCTGCCGTGGCTGATCGGATAGACTTCGTCGCCATCGGAGCCGATGATGACGACGCGCACGACGCCGCGCGCAGCCGCGTCGATATCCGCCGGGTCCGCCTTGGCGGTGAGCGGCAGGGAAAGGGCGAGAAGCGCCAGCAGCG
The DNA here is from genome assembly GCF_004114695.1 of Erythrobacter sp. HKB08. NCBI lineage: Bacteria > Pseudomonadati > Pseudomonadota > Alphaproteobacteria > Sphingomonadales > Erythrobacteraceae > Erythrobacter > Erythrobacter sp. HKB08. The sequence goes on along the minus strand of NZ_CP035310.1, from coordinate 2,399,142 downwards.
CAGAGAGAATGCGAACCATCGGCGGTGTTCTATGCCGCTTGCGACATTGACCGCAAGCTTCGGGACGCGGCACCATAAGGTTTGCATTAGACGGGGCTGACTGACACGGGCTCGGGAGCAAGACGATGACGGACACGGCAAACCCACTGACCGACGACCAGCGCTGGCAGATCGCGCTCGCCAAGGACCGGCGGTTCGACGGGGTGTTCGTGACCGGCGTCCATTCGACCGGAATCTATTGCCGCCCGAGCTGCCCGGCGCGTGCTCCCAAGCGCGAGAACGTGCGCTTCTATGCGGACTGTGATGCAGCCGAGGCGGCGGGCTTGCGCGCCTGCAAGCGCTGCGCCCCGGACCAGCAATCGCGCGAGGAATGCGCGGTGCGCGATGCACTCGCCCTGCTCCAGCGGAGCGAGGAGGGCGTCTCGCTCGACAAGCTGGCGGCGCTGACCGGCTATTCCGCGGCGCATTTCCAGCGGGTCTTCAAACGCGCCGTCGGCCTCTCTCCTGCCGCCTACCAGCGCGCGCTGCGGCGCGAGCGGGCGGGCAAGGCGCTGAGCAAGGGCGAGAGCGTGGCCGGCGCAATCTACGAGGCGGGCTATTCGGCGCCCTCGCGTTTCTATGACCAGCGAAAGGACCAGGGGATGAGCGCTTCTGCTTGGAGCAAGGGCGGGGCCGGGGTGACGATCCACTGGGCGGTCGTCGACACCTCGATCGGCGCGATGCTGGTCGCGGCGACAGAGAAGGGCGTGTGCCGCCTCTCGTTCGACGAGGACGAGGCCGAGCTTCGCGCACGTTTTCCCAATGCCGAACTGGTCGAGGGCGGCGAGGCGTTTTCCTCGCTGCTCCAGCGTGTGGTCGATGCGGTCGAGCAGCCGGGCACCGGACAGGACATCCCGCTCGATGTGAAGGGCACCGCGTTCCAGGAAGCCGTGTGGCAGGCACTGCGCGAAATCCCGGCGGGGGAGACCCGCTCCTACGCGCAGCTCGCCGCCGCAGTCGGCAAGCCCAAGGCGACCCGCGCAGCCGGCAGCGCGAACGGCGCGAACAATGTCGCTGTGCTCATTCCCTGCCACCGCGTGGTGCGCAGCGACGGTTCCATCGGCGGCTACGCCTACGGCAGCGATATCAAAGCCGAATTGCTGCGCAGGGAACGCGCCAAAGCCGATTGACACGGCTCGCGAATTGCGGCCTCTCCCGCAGCTGACAATGGAGGGGCAATGACCGACGAAATCGCAACCGCAGCCACAACCGCAGCGAAGCGACCATTGTGGCGCAAGGTATGGGAATTCCCGCTGACCGCGATGGTGGTCGCAACCGTGCTGCTGCTTGGCGTTCTCGCGCTGTGTGGGGTGTCGCTGAGCCTGCTTCCCGAAACGCTCGACCCGAATATCGACGTGACTATCCGCACCGTCGTGACGGTCGCTGCCGCGATTGCGATCTACAAGCTCGTCATCCGGCGGCTCGGGCGGCGCAAGCAGGACGATCTGCCGGTCGCAGGCTCTCTGACCGATACGGCGCTGGGCTTCGGTGTCGGGGCTGCCATTTTCACCACCGTGGTCGGCATCGCCGCGGTTGCCGGGGCCTACCGCGTGACCGGACAGGGCGGCTTCTCCGACTTCGTGCAGATCGTCATGCTGACCGGCGTTTCGGCCGGGCTGATCGAGGAACTGCTGCTGCGCGGCATCATCTTCCGCTGGCTCGAGGAATTCGCCGGGAGCTGGGTCGCGCTGGCAATCAGCTCGCTGCTGTTCGGTTTCGGCCATGCCGCGAACGACAATGCGACGCTGTTTTCCTCCATCGCCATTGCGATCGAGGCAGGCATCCTGCTTGGCGGCGCATACATGCTGACCCGCTCGCTGTGGCTCGCCGTGGGTATCCACGCGGGCTGGAACGTAACGCAGGGCTTCATCTGGGGCGTGCCGGTATCGGGCTACAGCTTCCAAGGGCTGGTCGATGCGCGGCTGAGCGGGCCGGACTGGCTGTCGGGCGGCGCATTCGGGCTCGAGGCTTCGGTCATCGCGCTGGTCGTTGCGACGACTGCAGGTGTCTGGATGGTCTGGCAGGCCCGCAAGGAAGGCAAGTGGATCACGCCGATGTGGTCGAAGCAGGCGCAGGCCTGACCTGCTCGGTCAGTCAGTCCGCGCCCAGCTCGAATCTGCCGGAGTGAGCGTGTCGAGGAACGCTTCGGCGCTGTCGCGATATTCCTGCTTCTTGGCCTCGTCCATCCGGTCCCAGGTCGAATAGATCCGCCCGATGCGGTGGTTCGATTCCAGCCGGTCGCGGTGACGGTCCATGAAGTGCCAGTAGAGCGCGTTGAACGGGCAGGCGCCTTCGCCGGTCTTCTTGCTTACCGAGTACACGCAGTCGCCGCAGTAATTGCTCATCTTGTTGATGTAGTTGCCGCTCGCCGCATAGGGCTTGGTCGCGAGCTTGCCGCCGTCGGCATAGAGGATCATCGCGCTCACATTGGGTAGTTCGACCCACTGGTAGGCATCGGCATAGACGACGAGATACCAGTCCTGCACCTCGCGCGGATTGATGCCCGCAAGCAGCGCGAAATTGCCGAGAACCATGAGCCGCTGGATGTGATGCGCGTGGGCATTGTCGCGGGTCGAGCGGATGCAGTCGGCGAGGCAGCGCATGTCGGTTTCGCCGGTCCAGTAGAACTCGGGCAGGCCGCGCTGGGCGTTAAGCTTGTTGTCGCTCTCCAGCCCCGGCATGAAATGCCAGTAGAACCCGCGAACATATTCGCGCCAGCCGATCAGCTGGCGGATGAAACCCTCGACCGAATTGATTGGTGCCTTGCCGTCCTTATAGGCCTGCTCCGCACGCTCACACAGCTCCAGCGGGTCGAGCAGGCCGAGATTGATGCTGGTCGAGAGCATCGAGTGGAACAGGTCGTCCTGACCGTGGACCATCGCGTCCTGGTAGGGACCGAACTTCTCGATCCGCTCGGCAAAGAATGCATCGGCTGCCTTCTCCGCCTCGTCACGGGTGACGGGCCAGCCGAAATTGTCGAGGCTGCCGAAGTGGTCGCCGAAGCGGCTCTCGACCAGTTCGATGACCTCGCGCGTGATTTCGTCCGGTTCGAACAGCGGGCGCTCGGGCGCTTCGAGCCCTTCCTTGGGCGGCTTGCGGTTCTCGCTGTCGTAGTTCCACTCCCCGCCTTCGGGCTTGCCGTCGTCCATCAGCAGGCCGGTCTTCTTGCGCATCTCGCGGTAGAAGTTCTCCATCCGCAGCGTCTTGCGATCCTGTGCCCAGTCGCGGAACTCGGCCTTCGAGCACAGGAAGCGGTCGTCGGGCAGGATTTCGACTTCGCAGTCGAACTTGTCGGGCCACTCGTCGATCGCCTGCTGCACGCGCCATTCGCCTGCCTCGACCACGTGGATCGCGCGCGGATCGTGGCGTTCGACGGCGCGAGCAACTTCGCCGGTGAAGCTGCCGGAATTGTCCTCGTCACCAAGCTGGATGTAGTCGACCGTCCAGCCGGCATCGCGCAATTCACTCGCGAAATGCCGCATGGCCGAGAAGATCAGCACGATCTTTTGCTTGTGGTGTTTGACGTAGGTCGCCTCGTCCCACACCTCCATCATCAGGATGACGGTGTCGTCCTTGGCCCGGCCGCGCAGGCTCGCGAGCGTGCGGGTCAGCTGGTCGCCGAGAATGGGGGCGAGGATCGGGTTGTCGCTGGAGGCCATGCGCCTCCAACGCACTAGTCGAGCTTAGGCTCCATGCCCGGTTCCGCCTTGGCCATGGCGCGCTGGTAGGCCGGGCGCTCGCCGATGCGTCTGAGATAGGCCTGCAGGTTCGGCATGCCCTCGATGCCCATGCCGCTCATCGCGCGGCTGGTGGTCAGCTGGAAGCCCATCATGATGTCTGCCGTAGTGAGCTGCGAGCCGCCGAAATACTCGGCCTCGCCAAGGCGCTGCTCGACGATCGCCCAGCTCTTCGCCATGCGATCCGCGACGAAGGGGGGCATTTCGCCGCCTTCCACCATCCGGCTCGCGACGAGTGCCATCATGCCGTTGGTCATGAAGGTCGCGTTGGCCCAGTGGTAGAAGAAGAGGTGATCGGCAAAGTCGGGATGGTCCTTGCCCGGGACCAGGCCATGATCGCCGTATTTCGCGACGATCCAGTCGATGATCGCGCCGCTTTCGCCGAGCACGAAATCGCCATCGGTGATGACCGGTGCGATGCCCATCGGGTGGAGCGCCTTGTACTCGTCGGGCGCGAGGTTGTTGTCGGTCCGCCGGTTGTAGAGCTTGAGGTCGTACTCGATGCCCATTTCCTCGCACAGCCAGACGATGCGTTCGGACTGCGACAGGCGAAGGTGGTGGACGGTGAGCATGACGAGACAACTCCATTAATGGAAAGAGGGGGTACAGCTAGCCGCCATACCCCCTCTCGTCATCCCCGTTTAAGAGGTGTTCGCTGTTACGCGTCTTCCTCTTCCTCGTCGTCCAGCTTCATTTCGCTGGCTTCGAGGAAGGTTGCGCCGTTCTTGATCGCCTCGATCTGCTGCAGCGCGAGCTTGCCGCGATCTTCGCTGTGCGGCGAAGCGAGCAGGAATTCGACGACGTCGACGGCCGTGTCGGTCCTACCCTGAAGGGCAAGGTCGAGCGCGTAGTCGACGCGCAGCTCTTCCGATTCCGGCGCGAGTTCGAATGCACGGGCGAGGGCGGAGCGCGCCATATCCGGGATCTCTTCACCCGCCTCGGCATAGCTGTCGTAGAACAGCGAGAGCGGGAAGGGATCGTCCGGACGCACGCGGTTGGCGGTGATCGCATGCGCGCGGCCTTCCGCCCACAGGCTCGGCTGGTCGTTGTCGCGTGCGACATCCATCAAGAACTCGGCCTTGAGCGCGTTCGCACGGTAGTTTTCCGGATCGATCTCGAGCGCCCGGTCGACTGCTGCGATGGCCGCGTTGAGATTGACCGGACCGCGTTCGATGTCCTCGTTCTTCACGTTGCGATCGACAGCGCGGGCCGCACGGCGCGATTCCTTCCACTGTTCGCTATGCGCGACCATGTGTTCGGCATCCGCCAGCTCGTTCCAGATGTGGATGCGGCCCGGTGCTTCCTCGGCAAGCGCGCGCAGCTTGTCGCGCGTTTCCTCGCGGAAGCGGGTGCGACGGTTGGCGAGACGCAGTTCCTCAAAACGGGAATCGATCGAATCCAGCTTCACGACGTCGAAACGACCCGTGTATTCGATCGGCTCGCGGCCACGGATGTAGGTCGGGCTCTTGCCCATGTAGCGGCGCGCTTCACGGTCGAGTTCGTCGAGGTCGCCGAAGGCTGCCTCGGCTGCCGCCTTGCGATCTTCGCCATTGCCGACGCGGATCAGGAAGTCGTTCAGCTGGCGGCCGCGCTCCGGATCGGAATGCAGCATGTGAACGAGCAGCCAACCGCGGGTGTAGACCTGGTAGGACTCGAAGTCGTCCAGCTCGGCCTGCGGCGTCGTCAGCATCTTCTTGAAGGAGATCTGGCGGTCGATGCCGGTCAGCGTGCTGCCGCGATAGATCGGCGGCTTGCCGTAGTTCCAGTTGCCATCTTCGTCGAACTCGGTGGTCGCGTAATATTCCGCGAAACCTTCACGGTACCAGCCCGGATAGGCGAAGGGGAAATAGCGATACATGAAGTGGTGGCCGTATTCGTGAAACAGCACTTCCTGGCCGCTCAGCTCGCCGCGCCGCGCGATGGTGCGCTGCGTGACCGCGTAGCTGCCGTCGAGCTGGCTCGAATAGTAGCCGGCGACCGAACCCTGCTTGCCGCCGGTCAGCGATTCCATCACGTCGCGGGAATCGCCGAGGACGTAGACCGTCAGCCGGTTGGGCGACGGATCGCTCGGGATACGGTAGCGCAGCCGCATGAGCGCATCGAAGCGTTCCAGCTTCAGTGCCCATTCGCGAATATTCTCTTCGCTGCCACTGCTCAGGATAATGAAATTGTCGGTATCCGCCCGATACCACTCCTGCGCACTGGCAGGCATTGCGACGAGCGTGAGCGCTGCCGCAAGTGCGGAAAATAGTCTGCGAATTGAATTCATGATTTCGACCCCTACGATTCGGCCGAAATGCTCGCAAAGACGGGGCAATATTTCAAGAGGCGAGCGCCTCAAACGAAACTGTAGGGATCGATATCGACGCTCACGCGCACGCCGCGCGGGAATTCGAGCTTGCCGAGCCAGTCGCGGATCACGTCCTGCACCTGTGCGCTGCGGCGTGCGTTTATCAGCAGCCGGTAGCGGTAGCGCCCGCGCAAGAGCGACATCGGAGCAGGCGCCGGGCCGAGGATCGCGATGTCCTTCACCCGGGGCTGGGTGCCGCCGATCATGCGGGCGGCCTCGCGCGCCTCGTTCTCGTCTTCGCTCGAGACGATGATCGCCGCCCAGCGACCGAACGGCGGCGCGCCTGCATGACGCCGGGCTTCGGTTTCCGCCTCGTAAAAGGCGTCGCGGTCGCCTGCCGCCAGCGCCTCGATCACCGGTGCATCGGGATGGCGGGTCTGGATGAGGACCGTGCCGGGCTTCGCCCCGCGTCCCGCGCGACCGGCGACTTGTGCGACCTGCTGGTACGTGCGCTCTGCCGCGCGCAGGTCGCCGCCCTCGAGGCCGAGGTCCGCATCGACCACGCCGACCAGTGTCAGCTCGGGGAAGTGGAAACCCTTGGTCACGAGCTGGGTGCCGACGATCACGTCGATCGCCTTCGCTTCCGCCTGCGCGACGAATGCGGCCGCTTTTTCCGGGCTGTTGAGCGTGTCGGAGGTGACCACGGCGACGCGCGCTTCGGGCATGATCTCTGCCACCTCGTCCGCAATCCGCTCGACGCCGGGTCCGCAGGCGACGAGGCAATCGGGCTCGGCGCATTCCGGGCACGCTTCGGGGACGCGCTCTTCGTGGCCGCAATGGTGGCAGGCGAGGCGCTGGCTGAAGCGGTGTTCGACCAGCCACGCGCTGCAGTTGGAGCATTCGAAGCGGTAGCCGCAGTTGCGGCACAAGGTCAGCGGCGCATAGCCCCGGCGGTTGAGGAACAGCAGCGACTGCTCGCCCCGTTCGAGACGGGCGAAGAGTTCGCGCGCGAGTTCGGGCGCGAGCCAGCGGCCTTTTTCTGGCGGTTCCTCGGTCAGGTTGAGCAGGCGTATTTCCGGCAGCGTCGCCCCGCCGTAGCGGCTCGGCAGGTCGAGCTTTTCGTAGATACCGCTCTCGGCCATTTGTAGGCTTTCGAGCGCCGGCGTCGCACTGGCGAGGACGACGGGGATCTTCTCGAACCGGGCGCGCATGACTGCAACATCGCGCGCATTGTAGCGCACGCCGTCGTCCTGCTTGAAGCTGATCTCGTGCGCCTCGTCGACGACGATCAGGCCGAGATTGGCATAGGGCAGGAACAGCGCCGAGCGCGCGCCGACCACGACCTGCGCCTCGCCGCTCGCAATCGCGCGCCACGCACGGCGACGCTCGGTCGATTTCAGCGAGGAATGCCACACGATCGGCGGCGCGCCGAAACGCTCTTCGAAACGGCGCAGGAAATTCTCCGTCAGCGCGATTTCAGGCAGCAGGACGAGCACCTGCCGGTCGGCCCTGAGCGCAGCTGCCATCGGCTCGAAATAGGTTTCGGTCTTGCCCGAGCCGGTCACCCCGTCGAGCAGGAAGGGCGCGAACTCCTCCGCCTCGACCGCCTCGACCAGACGGGCGGATACCGCCTGCTGTTCTTCGCTGAGGTCGACTGTCGCGTGGCCCGCATTGGCGCGGGGGTAGGGGCGGTCGCAGTCGACCACCACCGGCTCCAGCGCGCCCTGGTTGACCAGCCCGCGCAGCACCGCGTCCGATACGCCCGCGATCTCTGCAAGCTCGCGAATGGTCGCTTGTTCCCCTTCGAGCGCAGCCATCGCCAGTTCGCGCTTGGGCGTCATGCGCTCCGGCATCCCGCCCGACAACCGGTACTCGGTAATGGTAGCCGGCCCGCGCAGCGCCCCGCCGGAGGAGATGACCATGCGCGCAACTGCGGTCAGCGGTGCGCAGTAATAGTCCGCAGTCCATTCGATCAGGCGGCGCAGTTCGGACCTGATCGGCGGCACGGGGAGCACCTCGAGCAGCGGGCGCAGCTTGCTGTCGGGCACCGGTTCGGTAGGCAGGCGTTCTTCCTCCCAGACGATGCCGATGATCTGCCGCGGCCCGAGCGGCGCAACGACGACCGAGCCCGGCTCGACCGTCATGCCGTCAGGGACACGATAGTCAAGCGGGCCGAGTGCTGCGTTGAAGACAAGGAGACGGACGCGGTTCATGTTCGCGGATCAATATGGGGTTTTGCGCGTCTGTGTCGCAAGCAAGGAGAGCCTTCAATGACCGATAATTTCAGCAATGCGATCGGACGCCGCGCATTCCTCGGCGGCAGCGCCGCAACCGGCGCGATCCTGTTGTCGGGGTGTGCGGGACTTCCCGGTTACGGCCTGACCGATGCCATTCGCCGGCTGCTCCTGCTTTCGAGCGAGCGCGCTTTCGCCCGCCTTACCGCGCCCGGCGGCTATTGGGACGACCAGGTCGGGCGCATCGGGCTCGGCAATATCCTCGGCACGCGCGGTGATATCCTCGCCTCGATCCTCACTTCGACCCTGTTCAAGTCGCGGCTTGAAGATGCCTTCGCCGATCTCGCCATCGAAGGTGCGGAGCGAGCGGCACCCCTGGTCGCCGATGCCGTGCGCGTCGTCGGTTTCGAAGCGGCCGAGCGACTGGTGAACGGCGGCCCGACCGCTGCGACCGCGTTCCTGCGCGGCGAGATGGGCAATACGCTGGTCGAAGCCATGGTCCCCGAACTGGGCGATGCGATCCGCATCGCGCGCGACCCGGTCATCGGCGATGCCATCGCGCGCCTCTCCGGTGTCGACGTGCCGGGCGTCGCGACCCGCTTCTCGAACTCGATCAACGATGCGATCTGGACCGAGATCGGCTTCGAGGAAGCGGAAATCCGCCGCAATCCGCGCGCGACCAACGACCCGCTGATTATCGGCGTCTTCGGGGTCGGCTCGCGCCTCTAGTGCACAGGCGGGGCTAGCGGCTGCGCCCACGCTTCGTTAGAGCACCGGGGAATCGCATTCTTCCGGAGACCGCAACCGATGAAATTCTTCGCCGACACCGCCGAAATCGACGACATCAAGGAACTGGCCGCGACCGGCCTGCTCGACGGCGTTACCACCAACCCCTCGCTCATCGCGAAGTCGGGCCGCGACTTCATGGAAGTGACGAAGGAAATCTGCGGCATCACCGATGGTCCGGTCAGCGCGGAAGTCGTCGCGCTCGATCATGAGACGATGATGAAAGAGGCCGAAGTCCTGCGCAAGATCGCGGACAACGTCTGCATCAAGGTTCCGCTGACGATCGACGGCCTCAAGACCTGCAAGGCGCTGACCGACGATGGCACCATGGTCAATGTGACCCTGTGCTTCAGCGCGAACCAGGCGCTGCTCGCAGCGAAGGCGGGCGCGACCTTCATCTCGCCTTTCGTCGGCCGTCACGACGACAACGGCACCAACGGCATGGACCTCATCCGCGACATTCGCCAGATCTACGACAACTACCTATTCGAGACCGAAATCCTCGTCGCTTCGGTGCGCCATACGACGCATGTGCTCGAAAGCGCGCTGATCGGTGCCGACGTGATGACCGCGCCGCCCAAGGTCATCAAGCAGCTGTTCAACCACGTGCTGACCGACAAGGGCATCGAGGGCTTCCTCAAGGACTGGGAAGCGACCGGGCAGAGCATTATCTGATCTAGCGACTTGGCCGACGAAACTCCCCTCGACCGCTTCAAGCGCGCGCTGACCGGTACGGCGCGCGCCATTTCGCGTGAGCCGGAAGTCGAGGTCGCGTGGAGCGCCGATGCGCCCAGCGCTTCGGGCAAGAACTTCCGCGTGCCGCTGCCGGGCCGCAGCCTGCCACCCGAACAGGCGAGCGAGGCGCGCGGGTTTGCCGACAGCTTCGCCCTCAAGCTGCGCCATCACAACGAAGCGCTGCATGTCCGCAATGCCCCGGCAGAGCCGGTCGCGCGGGCGGTGTACGATGCGATCGAGCAGGTTCGCTACGAAGCGCTCGGGGCGAACAATTTCAGCGGCATGCGCGAGAACCTTGATGCCGCGGTCGAACTGCGTACCGCGTCCGATCCGATCAGCCGCGCGCAGGGCGAGAACGAGGTGCCGCTGCAGAGCGCGCTCGGCCTGATGCTGCGCGAGGAGCTGACTGGTGCGGAAATCCCGGCAAAGGCCCGCGCGGGCGTCGACATGGTGCGCGAGTTCATCGAGGCGCGCACCGGCGGCGACTTCGAAGCGCTCGCCCTGTCGATCGACAACCAGGAGGCTTTCCAGTCGCTTGCGCTCGACATGTTGCAGCATCTCGAGCTCACCCGCCCCGAGGAAGACGGCGCATCGGACGATGATGACGGCGACGAGGACGAGGGCGAGGAACAGCAGGACGAGGACGACCAGGACGAGGACAGCGCCCAGGGCGATCCGCAGGCCACCGAAATGGCCGGCGAGATGGAGGAAGGCGAGAGCGACGGCGAGGCCGAGACCGAGCTCGAATCCTCCGATGAAATGTCCGACGGCGAGGTCGGCGAGGAAGGCGACGACGGCATGCTGCCGGTCCGCCCGAACCGCCCGTGGACCGACATTCCGAACGACTTCGAATACAAGTATTTCACCGACCGCTTCGACGAGGTAATCGAAGCGCCCGAGCTGTGTGACAGCGAGGAGCTGGACCGGCTGCGCGCCTATCTCGACAGCCAGCTGACCGGCCTGCAATCGGTCGTCACCAAGCTCGCCAACCGCCTGCAGCGCCGCCTCATGGCGCAGCAGAACCGCAGCTGGGATTTCGACCAGGAAGAAGGCATGCTCGACGCGGCGCGCCTCGCCCGCGTGGTCATCAGCCCGGGCCATTCGCTGAGCTACAAGGTCGAGCGCGATACCGAGTTCAAGGACACGATCGTCACCCTGCTGATCGACAATTCCGGCTCGATGCGTGGCCGCCCGATCAGCATCGCCGCGATCAGTGCCGATATCCTCGCCCGCACGCTGGAGCGTTGCGGCGTGAAGACCGAGATCCTTGGCTTCACCACCCGCGCATGGAAGGGCGGGCAGAGCCGCGAGGCCTGGCTCGCCGATGGCAAGCCGCCGCATCCGGGCCGCCTCAACGATTTGCGCCACATCGTCTACAAGAAGGCCGACGAACCGTGGCGCCGCGCGCGCCGCAACCTCGGCCTGATGATGCGCGAGGGGCTGCTTAAGGAAAACATCGACGGCGAGGCGCTGCTCTGGGCGCACGAGCGCCTGCTCGCCCGCTCGGAAGACCGCCGCATCCTGATGGTCATCTCCGACGGCGCGCCGGTCGACGACAGCACGCTCAGCGTGAACAACGCCGGCTACCTCGAACAGCACCTGCGCCGCGTGATCGAGTGGATCGAGAAAGCCTCGCCGGTACAGCTCGCCGCCATCGGCATCGGCCACGACGTGACCCGCTACTACAAGCGCTCGGTGACGATCATGGATGTCGAGCAATTGGGCGGCACGATCATCGAGCAGCTGGCCGCACTTTTCGAGGTGGAGTGATCCACAATTGATCGATCGTTTCGATATCAGGATGCTTCAGGCGGACGATCTCGCCTTGCTGATGTCGGCAGAAGGCCTTTTCGATTTCCCGCCGAAACTCGATCAGTCGCAAGACTTCCTCTCGAGTGACCGCGAATTCATCTGGTTCGCTTTCAAGGATGTCCAGCCGATTGGCTTCGTCAGCGCCAGCAAGATCCTGCATCCGGACAAGAACCCGCACCTCTTCGTGAATGAACTGGCTACGCATGCCGACCACCGCCGCAAAGGTGTCGCAACCCGGCTGATGCAAACCGTCATCGATTTCGGCAAGGCGGAGGGACTATGGCCCGTCTGGCTCGCTGCCGAAGGCGATGACGAACAGGCGAAAGCCTTTTATCGCAGCTTTTCCGGTCACTCCGAGCGCGGTGTGGTCGTTTTCGAATGGGAATGAGTATGAACGTAACCGAAGCCGTCCAGACCCGCCGTTCCGTCCGCGCATTCACCGACCAGCCGGTCGATCGCGAGGTGCTTACCCGCGTGCTGGAGAAGGCACAGCGTTCGCCTTCGGGCGGCAATGTCCAGCCTTGGAACGCGATCATGCTCACGGGCGAGCCGATGCAGGCGTTGTTCGACCGGGTCGCGCAGGAGTTTCCCAAGGGCCGCGCGGCGATGAAGCCGGAGTATCACATCTATCCGCCCGAGCTCGATGGCATCTACGAGGATCGCCGCTTCGGTATCGGCGAGGATATGTACAAGGCACTCGGCATTGCGCGCGAGGACAAGGCGAAGCGGCTGATGTGGTTCGCCAACAACTTCCGCGCCTTCGGTGCGCCGGTGCTGATGCTGGTCCACACGCCCAAATACATGGGCCCGCCGCAGTGGTCCGACATCGGCATGTGGCTGCAGACGATCATGCTGCTGCTGCGCGAGGAAGGGCTCGACAGCTGCGCGCAGGAGGCTTGGGCCGCCTACAGCCCGCAGGTGCGCGAAGTGGTCGACATTCCCGACGACCACACCTTCTTCTGCGGCATGGCAATCGGTCACCGCGACCCGGATGCACCGGTCAACACCTTCGACGTGGCCCGCGCGAGCCTCGACGAAGTTGTCCGCTGGGAAGGCTTTTCGGACGGTTAACCCATTGATTTGCCGAATTTCGGCGAATGTCCAAAATTTCCTAGTGGCGACTCGCGCCACTCGCTAGGGTCGCCGAAGAAAAGAACAGGAAAATCAGGTCGCATGGATAGGGCGGGGACTTCTCCCGGCCCTGTTCGGAGGGGAGGGAAGCCTTCGTCATGCGAGCTGGCGCGGCAATCACGGCATTACTACTGGCGGGTACGGCATTGCCGCAGACCGCTCTGGGGCAGGGGCAGGACGTGCTCGTGCGCGACAGCTTCCCGATCGGCGATACCAACGGCGTCCTGTGCCAGGTGCAGGATCGCAGCGTCGACAATCCATCCAAGCAGACCATGTTCGATCGCCGCTGGGCAGTCGTGTGCCGCGATTCCAACCGTCCGGTGGCGGAAGTGTTCGCTTATCGCACGCCCGTCTCCGATCCGGTCACGCTCGCTGCCTCGGCAAGCGAGGATGTCGCCGAATGCCCGGCAGCTACCTCCGCCAGCCGCGCCGGGCTGAGCGGGCTGCGCCGCGCGGAGTGCCGCCACACCGCATCGGGCCTGACCTACTCCGTCTTCACGCTCGACACGGACGGCATGCGCTATGTCGCTCGCGGCTTCTCGGTTTATGACGATGCGACGCTGCTCACGCTGCAATCGGTCGTCGACAACCGCATTGCCGAGGGGACGATCGACATTGCGACCACTTCGGTCGTCGATCCGCTATCCTTCGCCCGGGTGCAGGCCGGCACGCTCGAGCCCGAGCAGGCCCTATGGGAAGGCTATCGCCGCAACTTAGGCGGGGAATATGCCGAGGCTGCCGCCTATTTCGAAACCTTGCAGGAGCGCCTCGAGGCCGAGGCCGACGCAACGATCAATCCCGGCGAGTTCCTCATCAACCGCGCGCTCCAGAAGAGCAATCTCGGCCAGTTTTCCGAGGCGAACCGGCTATTCTCGCAGGCGAAGGAACTGACCGCGGGCGATCCGGTGGCGGGGCGGCTGCAGCGCAATTTCGAGGCTTTCCATCTCCTCAACCAGGGTTTCTATTTCGAGGCCGTCGACCGCGTAAGCCGCGATCTTGCGGCATCGAGTGCGGGCATGGACGAACTGGAAGGTGGTCTCCAGATCACCGTCCCGCTGTCCTCGCGGCTCAACCGGACGGGCGGTTCGGCGCAGCTGCTCGGCTTCGTCGACGAGCTGAAGCTGACGCCCGAGGAGCGGGCGGAGATTATCGATGCGCAGGCGCTGCAATTGCGCGGCACGGGCAAGCGCATCCTCGGCGATGCGGAAGGCGCGCGGCGCGATTTCCTCGATGCCTATTCCCGCGCCATCGCGGTGCGCGACGGGCGGGTGACCTCGATCGCCCGGATGCGTGCGCAGGTGCTGGGCGAACTCGCCATTCTCGCAGAGCAAAGGGGCGACACGGGCACGGCGGAAACGCTGCTGCGCAACGGGCTCGAAATCCTCGAAATCCAGTATCCCGAGCGCCGCGCGGTCAGCAGTGCGGAGGCGCGGCTGGCTGCCTTCCTCCTGAGGCAGGGGCGCGAAGCGGAGGCGATGGCGCTCTATCGCGACGTGATCGACCGCTCGGTCGGCAAGCGGAACGCGGTCCTCGGCTTCGCCAACCAGCTCAATCCCTATTACGAGAAGCTCGCCGAGCAGGTGGATGGCGATCCGCAGGCCGCGTCCGAGTTGTTCCGCGCCCTGCAGGTGCTGCTGCGCCCCGGTGTCGCGGAAACGCAGGCCGTCCTCGCGCGCGAATTGAGTGCCAATTCGGACGAAGGCGCGCGGCTGTTCCGCCAGTCGCTCGACCTCGGGCGCGATATCGAGCGGCTGCGCATCCGCTACAATCGCCTCGCCCGCGCAGAGCAGGCGGCGGCGACCATGCAGCAGCAGGAAGAGCTTGCCGCGCAGATCGACCGGCTCGAGCAATTGCAGCAGCAGACGCAGGTGCGGCTCAACGATTTCCCGCAATACCGCGTCGTCGCCCCGCGCGCGCTCGAACTGTCGGCCTTTCGCGAGGCGCTGCGCCCGGGCGAAGGCTATGCGCGCCTCTCGCTCATCGGCGGCGACGCGTTCATGTTCTTCACCGATCGCGATACCGCGCGTGCTTTCAAGCTCGATGCGACGGAGGCGGATCTCGATTTCCTCGTCGACATGCTGCGCGCCTCGATCTCGCTCTACGAGGGTGGGCAGTACAACACCTATCCCTACGACCTCGACTATGCGCGCGAGCTTTACGGCGTGCTGTTCGAGCCACTGGCAGCCGAACTGGCCGGGGTCGATCACCTGATATTCGAACCCGACGGTGCGCTGCTGCGGCTGCCGCTCGACATCCTCGTGACCGACGACGGCTCCATCGCGACCTACAATGCGCGGGTCGAGGCGGGGGGCGATCCGTTCGACTTCCGCGGCATCGCCTGGTTCGGGCGCGACCGGATCGTCAGCACGGCCGTCTCCGCCCAGTCCTTCGTCGATGCACGGCGTGTCGGCGGGTCCAGTGCGGGCCGCGAATATCTCGGCATGGGCGAGAACGCGCCGATCGGCGATACGCGCGGTTCGAGCATCCGTGCGGCCTATGTCGACGGCAGCGACGATTGCGGCTGGAACGCGCAATTGTGGAACCAGCCGATCGACGACGACGAGCTGGTCGTGGCGCGACAGATCGTGGGCGAGGGGCAGAGCGAGATCATCACCGGCCAGCGTTTCTCCGACACGGTGGTCAAGCAGAAGGACGATCTCGACGAGTTCCGCGTGCTGCATTTCGCGACCCACGGCCTCGTCGCGCCGCCGCGTCCCGAATGCCCGGCACGGCCCGCGCTGCTGACGTCTTTCGGAGAAGGCGAGTCCGACGGGCTCCTCACTTTCGAGGAAATCTTCGACCTCGATCTCGATGCGGACATCGTGATCCTCTCGGCCTGCGACACGGCGGGCGAGGCGAGCATCGAGGCAACCCGGGCGGCGGGCCTTACAACCGGCGGCGGCACCTCGCTCGACGGGCTGGTGCGCAGCTTCGTCGGCGCTGGCAGCCGCTCGGTCATGGCGAGCCACTGGCCCGCGCCGGACGACTACGAAGCGACCGAGCGCCTGATGACCGGCATGTTCAGCCGTGCGCGCCAGGCCGATGTAGGCACCGCGCTGCGCCAGTCGCAGCAGCTGCTGATGGACGATGCGGTGACTTCGCACCCCTACTACTGGGGCGGCTTCGCAATCATCGGCGATGCGACACGGCTGCTACTATCGCGCGGGCCCGCCCAGACGGCCGACGCCGCTGCGGCAGGCAATGCGGACGGAGAGGCGGTGCTCGCACAATGACCAGGACAAGCGAGCAGATGAGAACTGGACCCAGCACGATGCTCCACAATGGGCGAAAGGCATTTGCCGCGTCACTTCTTGTCGCCGCCGCATTCTACCCTGCGCTCGCGCAGGCGCAGGCCCAGCCGGCGCCGACCACGCGCGAGGAAATCCAGCGCGAGCGGCTCGAAGACCGGCTCACCGCGCAGGGCGAGGCAGTCGTGGTCGAGGGCGAGGCCCAACGTGCACCGTGCCCCTTGGCGAGCGAGCAGTTCGCCGATGTCCGTTTCACTTTCGCCGGTGCGCAGTTCACCGGCCTCGAGGCGGTAGACCCCGCAATCGTCGCGCCTGCCTATTCCGACCTGATCGGGCAGGAGCTGCAGGTTGGCGCGATTTGCGACATTCGCGACAATGCGGCGCGCCTGCTGCGCGATGCGGGTTATCTCGCCGCGGTGCAGGTCCCGGTCCAGCAGATCGAGGACGGGGTCGTCCGCTTCGATGCCATTCTCGCCCGCCTGACCGAAGTGCAGGTCCGCGGCGAAGCGGGCAAGTCGGCGCGGCATCTCCAGCGCTATATCGACAAGCTGACCGGCCAGCCGGTCTTCCGGATCGACGATGCCGAGCGCTACCTGCTGCTCGCGCGCGACATTCCCGGGCTCGACGTGCGGATGGTCCTCCAGCCTGCCGACCGCGCGGCCGGGGCGCAGCCGGGCGATGTCGTCGGCATTTTCAACGTCACCCACACGCCGTTCGTCGCGGATGCCAACATCCAGAACTACGGTTCCAAGGCCGTCGGGCGCTTCGGCGGGTTGCTCCGTATGCAGTTCAACGGGCTGACCGGCATGGGCGACCAGACCGTGATCAGCGGATATGCGACCGCCAATCCGAGCGAGCAGGTCGTTATCCAGGGCAGCCACGAGTTCAGGGTCGGCGGCGAGGGGCTGACCCTTGGCGCAGGCGTAACCGCCGCCTGGTCGCAGCCCGATGTGCCGGGGCCGAATGCCTTCGAATCCGAGACCTTCATCGCAACCGCCTATGCCCGCTATCCGTTCGCGCGCTCGCAGGCCTCGAGCCTCCTCGGCACATTCGGTTTCGACCTGATCGAGCAGCAGACCGATTTCGCCGGAGTCCCGCTGAGCGAGGACGACCTGCGCGTGGTCTTCGCGCGGCTCGAATACAACAAGGTCGACGAGGCGAGCATCGGCGGGGCGGGCGGTTATTCCGGCCTTGAGCCTAGGTTCGGTTTTGCCGGCGCGCTCGAAGTGCGGCAGGGGATCGACTTGCTGGGCGCGAGCAAGCCGTGCGGCGATTTCTTCATCGCCTGCGCCGATCCTTCGCGCAATCCGATCTCGCGGCTCGATGGCGATCCGACCGGCTTCCTGATCCGCGGCGAAGCACGGCTCGACTACCGGCCGAACCCTCTGCTGGCTTTCACGCTCGCGCCGCGCTTCCAGTATTCGCCCGACGCACTGCTCAGTTTCGAGCAGGTTTCGGGCGGCAACTACACGGCCGGGCGCGGCTTCGATCCGGGCTCGGTCATCGGCGACAGCGGATATGGCGGCAGCGTCGAGGTCGCCTACGGCTCGCTCATTCCGCAAACGCCGGGCGGCAATGCCTTCCAACCCTTCGCCTTCTTCGACGTCATGGCGGTGAGCAGCAAGAACATCGCAGGCGATCCGCAGACGATCAGCTCAGCCGGCGGCGGCCTGAGGGCGAATATCGGCAACCGGGTCTACATCGAAGCGCTCGGCGCGGTGCCGCTCGAGCGGTCCCCATTTCAGTTCGAGCGCGGCGACGTTCGGTTCCTGATCAACCTCACAGTGCAGCTCGCACCGTGGTCCCGCTGACGGGACCGGCGATGCTGCGCGAAGGGAGAATATGATGACGACGGTCTCACAGGCGGGCAGAACGGCTGGAAGCAGCTTCAAGCGATCGCTGCTGGGCACCTCGTCGGCACTGGCGGCGGTCGTCGCCGCAGCGGCCTTCACCGCATCGCCCGCCCACGCGCAGGTCGGCGAGCGCGCTGCACCGATGATGCTCGAGCCTGCGATTCCCGTCGGCCAGCCGAGCCTCCCGCCTTCCGGCGCTCCCGGTGTGCCGCAGCCCGGTGGCTTGCCGCCCAGCGCCCCGAGCGGGGACCAGCACCAGATCATGGCCAGCTCGGCCGGTAGTGTCGTTACGCTCGATGCAGCGCCGGTCGTGGCGGCTCGTCAGGACGGCACCGTTTCGGCGCAGGGCACCCCCACGGTCGTTGCCGGGAACGTGACTTTCAGTCGCAGTGCGACCAAGGACCAGGTCCAGGTCAATACGCAGGAAGCGGTGGTCAACTGGACGACCTTCGACACCGATACCCTCGCGACGACCGACAGCTGGGTCAATTTCCTGCCTGCGGGTACCGAGCTCGAATTCGTCGGGCTGCAGGGCGAGTACACGATCCTCAACCGGATTTTCTCCGCGCCCGACACCTTCGGCGAATATCGCGGCATCGCGTTCGAAGGGACGGTGACCAGCCGCCTCGTCGATGCGGGGCCGATCGGCGGGACGGTGTGGTTCTACAGCCCGGGCGGCATCCTGTTGACCGACAACGCCGCGTTCAATGTCGGCAGCCTTGTCCTCACGACGAGCGACATCGCGCAGATCGACAGCGCGGGGACGCAGCTCAATTTCCTCGGCGTGTCGCAGCCGGACAGCTCGATCCTGATTGGCACCGGCGCGACGATCGATGCCGAAAACTACGTCGCCATGTGGGCACCGCGCATCGAGCAGGCGGGAACGGTCCGGGCGAACGGCAACATCAGCTATACGGCGGCCGAGCAGGGCCAGCTGACGGTGTCGGGCACGCTGTTCGACATGACCGTCACCGTCGGCACGGAAGATGCCAACGGTATCGTCCACACCGGCACGACCTCCGGCCCGAGCGGGGCGACTGACACGCTGCGCGCCATATCGATGAACGCGGTCGGCAAGGACGATTTCATCACCATGCTGGTCGGCGGCAACATCGGATACGACGAACCGACGGCGGCCAATGTGCTGAACGGTGTCGTCATTCTCTCTGCCGAGAGCAACGGTGCTGATGCGACGGGCAATATCGAGTTCGGCAACACGCAGATCGATTCCCTCGGCGTAGCGCAGGCGAGCGGCGGTCTTTCGCTCAAGGTCGACGGCCAGAACAGCACTCTGGCGATCGGCAGCCTCAACAACCCGGTCGATTTCATCGCCATCGGCGAACAGTCGCTCGACGTCGCGGCGACCGGCGGGGCAAGCATCATCGCTTTCGGTTCCATGCTGCTCGGCGCGGGGGCGAACGGTGTCGGCGGGACGGTCAACATCACGGTCGACGATGCAGGGCGCGACAACGACAGCGCCGTCAGCGGGTTGCTGGTGAACGGCACACTTACGGTGTCGGCGCGGGGTGTCGGCGCAAGCGACTTGAATGCGGGCGGCATTGGCGGCGACGGTGTCGGCGGGACGGTCAATATCGACGTGTCGCAGGGCGGCGAGATCGTGGCGACCAACAATTTCGTCGTCAACGCTGGTGCGCAGTCGGGATTCGGTCTCGCCCAGTCGGGAACTGCGACGGCCGGCGACATCACTTTCAACGTGACCGGCGCGAACAGCCGCGTCTTCGTCGGCGGATCGATTTCGCTCGACGCTTCGGCCGATGCGGCGATCGACCCCAACGGTGAAGGTGCATTGCCCGAGACAGGCAATGATGCGTTCGGCGGCTCGATCGTGCTCAACTTCGCCGACGGGATCGTCGCTTCGTCGGATATCCAGATCGATGTCTCGGCAAGTGCGACCGACGGCTTCCTCGCCAATGCGGGCGAGAGCTATGATGCGCAGGCGGGATCGATCGACTTCACCAACAACGCATCGCTGGCTGCGACATTGATCGACCTTGCGGCCAATGCCTCTGGCGGCGACGGCGGCGACGGCGTGGCAGGACAGTCCGGCCAGGCGGGCGGTAGTGCGACGGGCGGTGACATCAGCTTCGTCAGCACGGTGGACCTGCCGAACCTCGTCGACCTGTCGATTTCCGCGAATGCGACCGGCGGAACGGGCGGGCTTGCAGGGCAATTCGGCAATGGCGGCGCGGGCGGCAATGCCACTGCGGGCTCTGCGCGGTTCGAGGTTCAGGGGACCGGGCCGCTGCTCGGCGCAATTGCCGATATCTTCATCGAGGCTGACGGGGTCGGCGGTGCGGGCACGGACGGCGGTGCAGGCGATGCGACCTTGGCGAGCGGCGACGGCGGTGCTGGCGGATCGGGAACGGGCGGCACGGCAGCCCTCGCAATCTCGGGACCGGGTGCGACTTTCTCGGTCGATCCGCAGACCATGGTGCTCAGCGCGAACGGGTTCGGCGGAGCGGCCGGCAACGGCGCAGGCAATGCCGCTGGCGGCGTGGCGGGCAATGGCGGCGCAGGCGGCGACGGCTTCGGCGGCACGACTAGCATCGAGGTCGGCAGCGGCGCGACCGTGACCCTGCTTCCCACGGCGGACCTGAATTTCGTGCTTGGAGCCACCGGATCGGGCGGGACCGGAGGCGTTGGCGGCGGGACCAGCATCGATCTCGGCGGGTTCACCGGGCTCGGGGGCGATGGCGGTTCGGGTACCGGCGGCTCGCCGACCATCATCGCGACGGGCGGGACCATAATCGCCCCGATCGTCGAGCTCGATGCAAACGGGTTCGGCGGGTTCGGCGGCCAGGGCGGCGATCTCGGCCGCGCACCCGACGGCAATGGCGGCGCAGGTAATGGCGGCACCCCGCTTATCCAGACGCTCGACGGCAGTCCGGGTGTGCTGACCCTCGGCACCGTCACGATCAACGCATCGGGGCTTGCGGGCGGCGGCACGGTCGTCGGCTCGACGGCTGGCGGCTCGATCACCATCGTCGACGGCTCGGCGGACCCTGCGGGCCTGATCACCATGGTCGACCTGATCGTCAACGCGACCGGCACGCTGACCACGCCGGGCACTCCGTCGCTGACCATCGAGAGCAGTTCCGGCCCGATCACCGTCCTCAACAATGCGAGCGCCAATGTCGGCGGGGACATCGTGTTCGATTTCGACGGCGACGGGCAGTTCGTCGTTGGCGGTTCCGCGAACCTAACCGCTGGCGGCAACATCGTAGCCACCCACACCAATAATGGTGCAGGGCTGGAATCGGTCGATACTGGCCTCACGCTATTCGCCAATGCGAGCGGCAATATCGATCTCCAGCCCGGCGCCATCGTCTCAGCTGGCGAGATATTCCTGATCTCGGGCGGCAATATCGACGCCGATGACCTTCGCGCAGAAGCGCAGATCGTTGCCCAGGCCGCCGGAAACGTCACTATCCGCGATGCCATCGCCACCGGTCCGCAGGGGCCGTTCAACGGGGCGGGCATCTTCATCGATGCAGGCTTCCAGTCGGCTCTTTCGGGCAGTTACGATACCGCCGTGGCGACCATTACGGGCACGGTCGACAGCTTTGCCGCCATCGAAGTCCGTTCGGGTGGGAACGCGGTCTTTGCCACCGGCTCGACCACCGCTGCGGACGAATACCTGCTGGTCCAGACCGGCGACGACATCATCGTCGAAACCGGCGCGACGCTGATCGCGGCGCGTAATCCGGCGATTGCGCCCAATCCGGCCGATCCCTTCAACGCTTCCGCCGTGCTCGACCTGCAGGCCGGCGCGCTTGCTCCGCTCCTCATTTCGGTTCCCGCGACGCCGATCGCCTCGCTGGTCGTCGATGGAACGCTCGATGCGACGGGCAGCGCGATCATTGCCGAGGCGAACGCGATCGACGGCCTCGACGGCAGCTTCATCGCCAGCTCGATCGCGCTCGACATCAACGATGCGCCCAATGCCGGCCTCGCACAGTCGGACGATGCGGGGCTGCTCTCCGCCTCCTGCCTCGAAGGCAATATCTGCGTCGGCAATATCGTCGCGGACAACATCATCGAGATCGGCCAGGCGAGCAACAATGACACGATCCAGCTCATCATCGAGCAGGGCACGGTCGATGCGAACGAGATCCTGATCACCACCCGCGACGATATCGTCATGGGCACCAACGGCATCGCGACGACGCTCAACGCGGCGAACCTGTTCAGCGCGACGAGCCTCGCGGGCGATGTGAACCTGTTCGACGCGGCGATTTCGAGCGGGCTGGTGGTGATCGACGCGGCCGGCAGCCTGCTTGGCACTGCCGATATCGCGAGCACCGGCGATGTCGGGATTACGGTCGGGCAGGACGTCTTCGCCACCTCGATCACTGCAGGCGGCGAAATCACCAGTGCAGCGGGCGCAGGCGGCGCGCCGGAAGGCTTCTTCTCGCTGCCCGGCAGCATGGTGGTCGACGCCGTGTCGGTCGGTACCGGCAATTTCAACGTGTCGGCGGGCGGCGACATCATCCTCGGGACGGTGGTGGTTCCGGGGACCGACATCAATTTGAGCGCGGGCGGCCTTGCGCAGCTCGATTTCGCGGACACTGCGACCAATGTTCAGCTCGACGGCGGTTCGGTCGTCTTCGGGACGATCGATGCGAGCGGCAATATCGACGCCGATTCCCTTTCGACCATCGATCTTCTCGACCTGATCGCGGGCGGTGACATTACGCTGATCGCGGGAGATGCGGTGACCGGCGGCGACCTCGACGCGGGCGGGACCCTTTCGATCACCGGCTCCTCCATTGCGATCGGCGACGGGTCGGCCAATATCATCAGCCTGCTGAGCGGGACGGATATCCTGTTCGACAGCCTCCTGTCGGCAAGCGGCATCGCCTTGCGGACGGCGGACGGCGTGATCGGCGCCAATGTCGGCCCCGGCGACGTGACGACCACCGGCGTGGGCGCGGGTATCAGCCTGATCGCGGGCGGGGCGACCGGCGACATCGTCGTGGGAGCCGTTACGACCGATGGCGGCGACATCCTGCTCTCTGCCGGACGCGACCTGTCGATCGGATCGGCAGCGACCGGCGCAGGCGTGCCGAGCGCTGCGAGCATCGCCCTGCTGGCCGCTGGCAATGTCTCCTCCAGCGGAACGCTGGCAGCCGGCGAGGATATCGCGGTCGCCGCACTCGGCGACGTGACGCTGGGCGACCTTGGCGCTGGCGACGACATCACCATCGATGCCAGCGGCGCGGTTTCGTTCGATACCGCGAGCACCAGCGGCGCGGGGATCGATACCTTCTCGCTCGTCCTCGATCCGGCACTTGCTGGCCAGCTTGGCTCGATCGTGTTCGCGGCGGAGGATGCCAACCTTGTTGGCTCCACCGCCGAATTCAGTGCTGGCGGCCTGATGACCGGGGTCCAGGTGGACGCGGCCGGGGACGTTTCGCTCCAGTCCGGCGTGCTCGTGGTGGACGAAGTGCTGTCGGGCGGAGACGTCGATATTGCAGCCGATGCGGGCACGCTCGATGTGCTCAACCTGATCGCGGACGGCGACGTCACGCTTTCCGCGCTGGACAGCATTACGGTCGATCATCTCGAGGCGACCGGCAGCCTTTTCGCAACCGGCGGCGACGATTTCACGACCGGGCTCAATTCGATCATCACCGGCGGCGATATCGTGATTTCGGTCGACGACATCGTCGATCTCGGCAATTCCTCGGCCGGGGGGCTGGTCGATGTGACCGGCAGCCAGATCGACTATGTCAGCCTGTCAGCGGGCGAGACGATCACCTTGCTCGCGCAGATCACGCCCAACACGCGGCAGGGCAACGGCAATATTTCCGGCGGCACGACCACCGCGGGTGACGGCGCAAGCAGCATGACCGCGAGCGACGGCAGCATCACGCTATCGGGCGACACGCTGGTCGGCGCGACTTCGGTGCCGGGCAACAGCCTGGCGCTGAGCGCGGCAGGCGACATCGCGGTCGCGCTGGTCGACGTTCTCGGCAATTTCAGTGCAAGCAGCGGTGGCACTTTCACCTTCGACAACATCGGCACAGACGGAATTGTCGACATCTTCGCCGACGGCGCAATTACCGGCACAGGCGGGATCGATGCGGGGACCAATGTCTTCCTGTTCTCGATCAACGGAAGCATCGCGATGGTCGATGTGGTCGCGGGCGATGCGATTTCGATCTTCACCACGGGCGATGTCGATGCGACGACGCTCGATGCGGGGAATTTCGTGGACGTGACCTCGGGCGGCACGGTGACCGTGGCTGATGTCGTGACCGGGACGGGAGGCCCGCAATTCGTCTCGATCTCGGGCGACCAGGGCATCGATATCGGCACGCTGACCAGCGGGGCCGGCTTCCTCACTTCCAGCGCCGGCCCGGTCTCGGTCGCGACCGATATCCTGCTCGACGACGTGCTGCAGGTCTTTGGCGAGAGCATATTCCTGCGCTCGACGCATGACCTTGCCGTCACGGCGGACGCGAGCGTTTCGACCATCGATATCGAGACGAGCGGTAATCTCGACGTGCAGGGGGCAAGCGCACCGGGCGATATCCGTCTCGTGAGCACGGGTGGCAGCACATTCGTCAACGACGTCCTCACGCTGGACTCCGCCCCGCCATCGGGCTTCCAGGGTACGCAGCAGGTGACCACCAGCGGCGGCAACATCCTGATCGGTGCTGCGGTGGACGTCGTCGTGAACAGCCTCGTCAGTGTGGCCGGCAATCTGCAGATCGATGCAGGCGGCCTGGTCGAATTGCAGGCACTCGCAAGCGGCGTCCTGATCGACGTGATCTCCTCGGACATCACCATCGGTTCGGCCGGCGCGCTGGGCGAAAGCGACCGGACGGACGCAATCACCCTTCTCCCGCTTGCGAGCGACGTCACGCTCGGCGGGAGCGGAGGCAGTTCGGGCTACGAGCTCGACGGCGACGAATTCTCCCGCATCTTCTCCGGCGGGGATGTGACCGTCGATGCAGGCGACCTCGACGGCTTCGTCACCATCGACGATCTTTCGGTCATCGCAGGCGCGGGCACGAGCGCGACCGACGGCAATATCGGGCAGTCCGGAACGCTTTCGATCATCGGCGGCGACATCGATGTGATCGGCAGCCTCGGCGTATCGGATGCCACGTCCGATACGGGCGTCTTCATCGGTGCATCGAACCTCATCACGGTCGATTTCCTGTCCGGCAACATCGGCCTGTTCGATGCCAACTCCGCCTTCACCGGGGTCCTCGACATGAGCGCCTTCCAGATCGAGGCGATCAGCAGCAGCGCCCGAAGCGACATCGCCGGCGCCTCGCTCGACCAGATCAACCTGAGGCTCGGCGACAGCGAGGGCAATTCCCGCCCCGACGGCTTCTTTCAGGCCGGGACGATCGGCTTCAGCGTCGACAATGCGCTGTTTATCCAGAACACGGGCGACGGCATTGCCTTCGACGATCGCCGCGGTTTCGTTGCCGACGAGGTGTTCGTGTTCGGTCCCGTGATCGATATCGTGATCAACGGCATCGTCGCGGGCCAGACGGGGATCGACGCGCTGGAGCTGGTCAATCTCGACGACGTGACCGCATCGGGCCGCTCGACGATCAACGGCTGCCTCATCGCGCGCCCGTCGCTCTGCGTCATCAGCATCATCACCGACGACAACGACTTCCCGACCCGCGAGGAAATCGACCGCGAGAACGGCAAGCCCGACGGCAACGACAAGTCGGGGCAGGGCTTCTTCGACACCATGCTGGTCGAATTGCGCGAAAACCCGCTGACTGCCGACGATCCGCTGATCGACGAACCGGTGACGGGGGCAGGCAACGAGGACCTGTGGAGTTTCGAGCCGGAGTGCGATCCTGCCGACGGCGAACCCTGCGAAACCGGGCCGTCCGAATAGCATTGCCCGCTTGACCGCTCACCCCGGCCATGTGCAAGGCGCGCAGCCATGAGTGATACGCCTCTCAAGCTGTTCAACAGCCTGACCCGCAGTCTCGAGACGTTCGAGCCCGTCCATCCCGGCGAGGCGCGCGTCTATACCTGCGGGCCGACGGTCTACAACTACCCGCATATCGGCAACATGCGTGCCTATGTCTTCGCCGATATCCTCGGCCGTACGCTGAGCTGGAAGGGCTACAAGCTCACCCACATCATCAACATCACCGATGTCGGCCACCTGACCGACGATGCCGATGCGGGCGAGGACAAGATGGAGAAGATGGCGGCGCAGAAGGCGCAATCGATCTGGGACATCGCGCGCCACTATACCGAGGCTTACTGGGCCGACGTGAAGGCGCTCAACATCCGCGAGCCGGCCAAGTGGTCGGTCGCGACCGATTACATCGACGAGATGATCGAGTTCGCGAAGAGCATTGCCGACAAGCATTGCTACGAGCTTGAAAGCGGGCTCTATTTCGACGTCTCGACGGTCGAGGATTACGGGCGGCTGGCGCGTGCGCAAACCGACGAGGGTGAAAGCCGCATCGGCGATGTCGAAGGCAAGCGCAACGCCGCCGACTTCGCCATCTGGCGCAAGACCCCGGCGGGCGAGAAGCGGCAAATGGAATGGGACAGCCCGTGGGGCAAGGGCGCACCCGGCTGGCACCTCGAATGCTCGGTCATGGGCGAGAAGCTGCTCGGCTTCCCGTTCGACATCCACACCGGCGGGATCGATCACCGCGAGATTCACCACCCGAACGAAATCGCCCAGAACCAGGCGTTCTGCGGCTGTGGCGGGCTGGACGTGGCGACGCATTCAGGCGCGAAGATCTGGATGCACAACAACTTCCTCGTCGAACGATCGGGGAAGATGTCGAAGAGCGCGGGCGAGTTCCTTCGCCTCCAGCTGCTGATCGACAAGGGCTACCACCCGCTCGCCTACCGCATGATGTGCCTGCAGGCGCATTACCGTAGCGAGCTGGAGTTCTCGTGGGACGGGCTCGAAGCCGCGCTGACCCGCCTCAAGCGCATTGTCATGGCGGTCGAGCGTCTGCATGCGCCAGCCGCCCCGAAAACCGACCATCCCAAGTTCGCACCGGCGCTCGAGAAATTCGCCGATGCGATGGCCGATGATCTCAACACGCCGATCGCGCTGACCGCACTGGAAGACGCGCTCGCGGTCAAGAAGGTCGATGCCGGCATCAAGCGCGCGGCTATCGAACGGATGGACAGCGTCCTCGGCCTCGACCTGTTCGGCCTTTCGCGCAAGGACCTGCGTATTCGTCCGAAAAACGCGCAGATTACCGAGGAAGAAATCGAAGCCGAGCTGCTGCGCCGCAAGGAAGCGCGCATGGCAAAGGACTTCGCCACCAGCGACGCCATCCGCGACGAGCTCTCCGCCAAGGGCGTCGAGGTAATGGACGGCGACCCGCTCGGCTGGGAGTGGAAGCTGGGCTAGGCGCGGGGGCGCCTGATCCAGCAATTGATCGAGAAGCGCGCGTCGGCGAAGGCGTTGCCGGGGACCGAAACCGGCCTGACCTCGTGCGGGGCGAAGGACGGGAAGATTGCCAGCCGGTCGTGGACGGGCTCGATCTTCACGCGCTCCTTCGAGCCTATCCCGTGGAGGGCAAGCTGGCCGCCGGTGAAGCCGCGCGGTTCGCGGTGGAAGTAGTAGACCGCACTGACGATACGGTCGCTCTTGCCGCGAGAACTGTCCGTCAGCGTGTCGATATGCTCGGCGAACTTGCCGCCGTCGCGGTGCGCGACGCATTCGAGTTCGAACACCGGGTTTTCGAACGCGCGAATACCGACACTATCGAATATCTCGCGCATCCTGCGGTCGATCGCCTCGCGGAAGGGGCTCGCATTTTCGGTCAAGTCGATCGGGAGCGAAAGCGCACTGCGATACGAGGCGTCGATCGCATATCCTGACTTCGCAGTCACGGCAGCCGGCTCGGCAGCATGTTCGCTCGCCAGGGCAAGCTCCAGCAATTCGCCCGCAGCGCTTTCGCCGAGGAAGCCGTCGATGATCGAATAGCGCGGCAGCATGGTTTTAGCCTTGCGGTCGCGCCATGCATTCGGTCAAGTGGCGCGCAAAGAGAGGACACAGACAGACATGCCGACAGCCGTATTGAGCGCACTCGTTCGCCCGCTTCTCGAACCGCACCTGCCCGAAGGTGTCGACGCTAGGTTCTACAGCTCGGTCGACGAGCTGCACGAGCTTGCCCCGCAGGCGGAAATCGGCTGGTTCGACCTCGACCAGAAAGGGCCGATGATCGAGGCGGTGAAGCGGGCCGAGAATCTCAAGTGGCTCAATTCCATCTATGCCGGGCTCGATTTCCTGCCGCTCGACCTGCTGCTCGAACGCAAGGTGCTGATCACCAACGGCGCGGGGATCAATGCCATCGCCATCGCCGAATATGTCGCGATGATGATCCTCGCATACGCCAAAAACTACCGCGAAGTCGTGCGCGCGCAGGACCGCAAGGAATGGCTGCTCGACAGTCCCGGCAAGATCGAACTGCCCGGCACGCGCGCGCTGCTGCTCGGCTATGGTGCGATCGGCCAGCAGGTGAAGCCGCGCCTCGAAGCCTTCGGGGTGGAGGTCGTGCCGGTCCGGCGCTCTGCAGCCGACGGTGCGCTCGGCCCGGACGAATGGCGTACGCGCCTCGGCGAGTTCGACTGGGTCATCCTCGCCGTGCCTGCGACGCCGGAAACCGACGCAATGATTGGCGCCGACGAACTCGCCGCGATGAAGGACAGCGCGGTGCTGGTGAATGTCGCGCGCGGCGCGGTGGTCGATCAGCCGGCGCTGGTGTCGGCGCTGGAAGCGAAGGCCATCGGCGGCGCGCTGCTCGACGTGACCGAGCCGGAACCACTGCCTTCCGAGCACCCGCTGTGGGGCCTCGAGAACGCGCATATCACCATGCACCTGTCGGGCCGTGCGCAGAACTCGATGTTCCGCCGCTCGGCAGAGCGCTTCGTCACCAATCTCAAGGCCTATCTCGAAGGCGGCGAATTGCATCCGGTGTTCGATCCCCGGCGGGGCTACTGACCGCCATCAAAGGCGGTGACTCCGCGCCCCTCATTTGTTAGGCCAAGCATATAGAGCGGCAGGGAAACCGAGCCGTCGACGGTCGCGCCTGACGAAGCAGGGCAGCTCCAGCACGCTGCCCACGAGGGGGGACTGGCGATGGCCGACAAGAAAAAAGCATCAGACCTGTTTATCGAGTGCCTCGAGGCAGAGGGCGTCGAGTATATTTTCGGCGTGCCCGGCGAGGAGAACCTCGACTTCCTCGAAAGCCTCTCGAATTCCGACAAGATCGAACTGATCCTGACCCGGCACGAACAGGGCGCGGGCTTTATGGCGGCGACCTACGGGCGGCACACCGGCAAGACCGGCGTGTGCATCGCGACGCTCGGCCCGGGCGCGACGAACTTCGTTACCGCAGGCGCCTATGCCCAGCTCGGCGGCATGCCGATGATGATGATCACCGGCCAGAAGCCGATCAAGAAATCGAAGCAGGGCCGCTTCCAGATCCTCGACGTGGTCGACATGATGGGACCGATCACGAAATACGCCTACCAGCTGCATGCGGGCGACAATATCCCGAGCCGCGTGCGCGAGGCCTTCCGCCTTGCCGAAGAGGAAAAGCCCGGCGCGGTCCATCTCGAATTCCCCGAGGATATCGCCGAGGAAATGACCGATGCCGAGCCGATCCCGCGCTCGGTGGCGCGCCGTCCCTCTGCCGAGCCGAAAGCCGTCCGGCTGGCTGTCGAGGCGCTGGAGAAGGCGAAGTCGCCGGTCCTCGTCATCGGCGCGGGCGCGAACCGCAAGATGACCGGGCGCATGCTCTACCAGTTCATCGAGAAGACCGGCATTCCCTTCGTCACGACGCAGATGGGCAAGGGCGTGCTCGACGAACGCCACCCGCTGTTCCTCGGATGCGCGGCGCTGTCGGCGGGCGATTTCTGCCACCGCGCGATCGAGGATTCCGACTGCATCCTCAACATCGGCCATGACGTGATCGAAAAGCCGCCCTTCTTCATGAAGCCGAACGGCGCGACCGTGGTCCATATCTCGAACCGAACGGCAGAGGTCGACCCGGTCTATTTCCCGCAGATTGAGGTCATCGGCGACATCGCCAATGCCATCTGGCAGATAAAGGAAGACATCGTGAAGCAGGGCAAGTGGGAGTTCGACCACATGCTCGAGTATCGCCGCGCGGAAGAAAAGCATGCGCAGCCGCTGATGGACGATGCCCGCTTCCCGATCTTCCCGCCGCATCTCGTCCAGCAGGTGCGCGGCGCGATGCCGGAAGACGGGATCATCTGCCTCGACAACGGGGTCTACAAGATCTGGTTCGCGCGCAATTACACCGCCTACCTTCCGAACACCGTGCTGCTCGACAATGCGCTGGCGACGATGGGCGCGGGCCTGCCGAGCGCGATGATGAGCGCGATGCTCTATCCCGAGCGCAAGGTCATGGCGATCTGCGGCGACGGCGGTTTCATGATGAACAGCCAGGAGATGGAAACCGCGGTGCGCCTCGGCCTCAACGTCACCGTGCTGATCCTGCGCGACGATGCCTACGGGATGATCCGCTGGAAGCAGGCGAACATGGGCTTCAAGGACTGGGGCCTGACCTACGGCAACCCGGATTTCGTGCAATATGCCGAAAGCTATGGCGCCAAGGGGCACCGGGTCGAAAGCGCCGACCACCTGAAGGAAGTGCTGGCGACCTGCCTTTCCACCGACGGGGTGCACCTGATCGACTGCCCGGTCGACTATTCGGAGAACGACAGCATCCTCAATCACGAAATCAAGGAACTGAGCGCAAAGCTCTGAGCTTGTTCAGGAAACGGAGACACAAATGGTCAAGCTCAAGGACACGTACCCGCTCTACCTGAACAACGAGGCCGCGCAGCCGAACACCGATCTCGAAGTGACCGACAAGTTCACCAACGAGGTCGCGTTCCGCACCGCGCTCGCCACGCCCGACATCATCGACCAGGCGATCGTCGGCGCGGTCGAGGCGACCGAACCGATGGCGCGCATGGCGAGCTATGAGCGGCAGGCGGTACTGCAGCACTGTGTCGACCGGTTCGAGGAGCGCTTCGACGAGCTCAGTTATGCGCTGTGCGTCGAGGCGGGCAAGCCGATCAAGGACAGCGAGGGGGAGGTCACCCGTCTGATCGACACCTTCCGCATTGCGGCCGAAGAATCGGTACGCATGTATGGCGAGGCGATGCCGCTCGACATTTCCGAGCGCGCGAAGGGCTACCAGGCGATCTGGAAGCGCTATCCGATCGGGCCGTGCAGCTTCATCTCGCCGTTCAACTTCCCGCTCAACCTTGCCGCGCACAAGATAGCGCCGGCGATTGCGGTCGGTTGCCCGTTCATCATCAAGCCTGCGTCCAAGACCCCGCTCGGCACGATCATCATGGGCGAAATCCTGGCCGAGACGGATATGCCAAAGGGTGCCTTCTCGGTCCTGCCTGCAAGCCGCGACGGGGCCGACCTGTTCACCGTCGACGAGCGGCTGAAACTGCTGAGCTTCACCGGTTCGCCGGGCGTGGGCTGGGACCTGAAGGCGCGCTGCGGGAAGAAGAAGATCGTCCTCGAACTCGGCGGCAACGCCGCGGTGATCATCGACCAGGATGCCGATCTCGATGACGCGCTGGAGCGGGTCATCTTCGGCGCGTTCTACCAATCGGGCCAAAGCTGCATCGGGGTGCAGCGGATCATCATCCACGAAAGCGTCTACGACCGCTTCAAGGAGATGCTGGTCGAGAAGACCAAGTCGCTCGTGGCCGGCGATCCGAAGAACCGCGACACCTTCATCGGTCCGATGATTTCCGAAGGCGAAGCGAAGCGCCTGAAGGGCTGGATCGACGAGGCGGTCGAGGGCGGGGCGAGCCTGCTGTGCGGCGGCAAGCGCGAGGGCAATATGCTCGAGGCGACGCTGCTGGAGAACGTCCACCGCGATGCTGCCGCGCTAAACGAGGAGGCATTCGGGCCGCTCGCGATCCTGCAGAAGTTCTCCGACTTCGACGATGCGCTCGACGAGGTGAACCGCTCGATGTTCGGCCTTCAGGCGGGGATCTTCACCCGCGACCTTTTCAAGATGTTCGATGCATGGGACCGGCTCGAAGTCGGCGGCATCGTGATCAACGACGTGCCGAGCTACCGCGTGGACAACATGCCGTACGGCGGAGTGAAAGATTCCGGAATCGGCCGCGAGGGTATTCGCTTTGCCATGGAAGACATGACCGAAATCCGGAATCTCGTCGTCAGGCGGACCTAGGCCTCTTCGAGCAGCAGCACTTCGCATTCCACCAGCATGCGCGGCTCGGGCACGAGCGTGTGCTCGACGGCGCTAATCGTCGCATCGGCGACCAGGTGACCGGGCAGGGTGAATTCGTGGTCGGGCAGGGCGGCCACCAACGCCTCGCCCGCTTCCACGGCCTCTTCTCCCTCGAACACCAGTCGCAGCGCATGGCGCGAGCCGCTGAAGGTGACGCTCGCCCAGCTGCGCTCGTCATGCTGCATGACCTCGCCGCGCCCGCCTGCAAGCTGCAGTATCGCGCAGCGCAGGCGGTCGGCCGCGGTACGGCGACGCGGGCGGGCCGGGGCTTTGGGGACGGAAACCAGCGCTTCAGCCGACATGGTGCTCTCCCCGGTAGCTGTCCATGAAAGTCCCGACCCGTGCCTGCGTCCCGGCGCGCGGGATGCGGCCATTGCGCAGGTCGAGGACGAACCGTGGATCGTGGGTGGCGAGGCGGCCAAACTTGGTGGCCGGCATTCCCGTTTGGCGCAGGAATTTCTCGATCGATCGGATGAGCATGCGACTCCCTTTTTGCTGGAATGGCGGGCGTCCCGAATGCTGTCCGAGTCGCCCGATGACCCGAGTCGTGATGGGAGAAATCCTACTTGTCTAGGAAAAATACATCGGTTACATAGGAAAAAATCGACGATGAGGACCCTATGTCGAACCCACGTGACCGCTTGCTTGAATTGACCCAGGAGAGGGGCAGTAGCCTCGCCCGCCTGTCCGAGATGATCGGCAGAAATCCAACATATCTCCAACAGTTTATCAAGAAAGGCAGTCCGAGGAAGCTGGAAGAGCGCGATCGCCGCGTCCTCGCGGATTTCTTCGGTGTGCCCGAATCGGAACTCGGCGGGCCGGAGGAAAAATCCTATACGGCGCCCGGGAAAGTGCCGTTGGACAGCGGCTGGGTCGACGTGCCGCGCCTGTCGCTCTCGGCATCTGCCGGGCCGGGTGCGTTCGGCGGGGAGGAGCGCCCGTTCGACAACTTCCGCTTCTCGCAGCGCTGGCTGCGCGAACAGGGCCTCGACGGCTCGCACCTGTCGGCGATCACGGTCGAAGGCGATTCGATGGAGCCGCTGCTACGCGCCGGCGACGAGGTGCTGGTCGATCATTCGCCGCAGCCCTTCCGCGACGGGATCCATGTCGTGCGTCTGGAGGACACGCTGCTCGTCAAACGTGTCGCCGCGCAGGGTGGGGGGCGTTACTCGCTGCTCAGCCAGAACCTCGCTTATCCGCCGCTCGAAGTGAACGCACAGGATATAGAGATCGTCGGCCGCGTCGTTTGGAAGAGCGGACGGCTTTGACGCCTTGCACTGTCCGCCGCGAGAAGCCACATCACGCTCCATGACCGACACGCCGAAACAGCCCGCCATGAAAGCCGCCATCCTTCCGGTGACGCCGTTGCAGCAGAACTGCTCGTTGATCTGGTGCACCAAGACGATGAAGGGCGCGCTGATCGATCCGGGCGGCGACCTGCCCAAGCTGCGCGCCGGGATCGAGAAGGCCGGGGTGGAGATCGAGAAGATCCTCATCACCCACGGTCATATCGACCACTGCGGTGAAAGCGGCATCCTCGCCAAGGAACTCGGCGTACCGATCGAGGGGCCGCACGAGGCCGACCGCTTCTGGATCTCGCGCCTCGACGAGGACGGTGCGCGCTACGGCGTGAACGGGCAGGTGTTCGAGCCCGACCGCTGGCTGGAGGACGGCGACAAGGTCACCGTCGGCGAGCTCGAACTCGACGTGATCCATTGCCCGGGCCATACGCCCGGCCACGTGGTCTTCGTCCATGGGCCGAGCAAGTTCGCCATCGTCGGCGACGTGCTGTTCCAGGGGAGCATCGGGCGCACCGACTTCCCTATGGGCAATCACCAGGACCTGATCGATTCGATCACGAAGAAGCTCTGGCCGCTGGGCGAGGACATCACCTTCATTCCCGGCCACGGCCCGGTCAGCACCTTCGGCCAGGAGCGCAAGACCAACGCCTTCGTGAGCGACTACGCGCTAAGCTAGAGCACTCGCGCGGCGATCAGTACTGCAACGACCGCTAGGCCGAGCTGCGTGAGCATCGTCACCAACACGCCGAACATGCGCGGTTTCGTGCCGGTCTCCGCATCCATGCCGATACCGTGCGCGACGCGGGCGAGCATGTAGATGCCGGCCACCGCGGCGAGCCACCAGTCGCCGCCCTTGCCGGAAATCTCGATCGCCGCGACGAGGACCAGCACGAAGGCGGTGTTCTCGACGAAGTTGAGCTGTGCGCGCATCCGGCGGGTCAGCGGGCCGCCACCGTCGTCGCCGTGAATCACCTTGTACTTCTGGCGATACTGGCCGACGCGGATCGACAGCCAGATGTTGATGATCGCGGCCGCTGCGGCGGCGCAGAGCGTTACTGGTAGCAGCATGAATTCCTCCCCCGGTTGGTGGCGCATGTGCTAAGCCACGGCGCGGTAGGAG
The DNA here is from genome assembly GCF_004114695.1 of Erythrobacter sp. HKB08. Classification (NCBI taxonomy): domain Bacteria; kingdom Pseudomonadati; phylum Pseudomonadota; class Alphaproteobacteria; order Sphingomonadales; family Erythrobacteraceae; genus Erythrobacter; species Erythrobacter sp. HKB08. Next base: position 2,364,556 of record NZ_CP035310.1, on the reverse strand, counting down.
GCAATCGGCTTCGAGGAAGGCTTGCATGCACGCGAGAAATCGCTATAGCGCGCGCCTTCACCGTCATGGTCGAGCCATCATGTCGCGCGCCCTTGTGCGCCGGTCAGGCTTCGCCTAGGGCGGCTTACGCAACGAGTTGATCGATTTAAGGAACAGGTGCCGCAATGGCTGTCCCTAAGAGAAAAGTTACGCCTCACCGTCGCGGCAACCGCCGTGCACACGATTCGCTGAAGCCGGAAGCATTCCACGAGTGCTCGAACTGCGGCGAACTCAAGCGCCCGCACAATCTGTGCCCGCACTGCGGTCACTATAACGGCCGCGAAGTCATCGCCGTCGGTCTCTGACCGTCAGCCGATAAACGGAGATTAAGCGCATGAGCCTGCCGCGTATCGCTGTCGATGCGATGGGCGGTGATGAAGGTGTGCGCGTCATGATCGATGGCGCTGCCGAAGCCCGGCGGCGCCATGATCGATTCAAGTTCCTGCTCGTTGGTGACGAGACGCGCATCAAGAAGGCGCTCGACGATCATCCCAACATGCGCGGGGCTTCCGAAATCCTGCATTGCGACGACGTGATCGGCGGCGACGAGCTGCCGAGCCGCGCGATCCGCCGTGCCAAGACGACGTCGATGGGCCTTGCCGTCAACGCGGTGAAGCAGGGCGATGCCGGTGCCGCGGTCAGCGCTGGCAATACCGGCGCGCTGATGGCGATGAGCAAGCTCGCGCTGCGCACCATGCCCGGGATCGACCGGCCCGCGCTCGCCGCGGTCATGCCGACGCTCGAGGAACACGATGTCATCATGCTCGACCTCGGCGCCAATACCGAGGCCGATGCGCGCAACCTCGTCCAGTTCGCGATCATGGGCGCGGCCTATTCGCGCATCCTGACAGGTTTCGACCGTCCGCGCGTGCGCCTGCTCAACATCGGTACCGAGGAAATCAAGGGTACCGAGGCGCTGCGCGATGCAGCGGCCCAGCTGCAGGAAGCGACCGGCCTCGAAATGCGCTTCGACGGCTTCGTCGAGAGCGACAAGATCAACCGCGGTGAAGTCGACGTTGTTGTAACGGACGGCTTTTCGGGCAATATCGCGCTGAAAGCGATCGAGGGCACGGCGCGCTTCGTGACCGACCTGCTGCGCAGCGCCTTCACCAGCTCGCTGCGCTCGAAGATCGGCTTCCTCGTGTCGCGCCCGGCGACAGAGCTGCTGAAGCACCATCTCGACCCGAACAATCACAATGGCGCGGTCTTCCTCGGCCTCAACGGGGTCGTCGTGAAGAGCCACGGCAGCGCGAATGCCGCCGGTGTCGCCAATGCCGTTGCCGTCGCGGCCCGCCTGCTCGAAAACGAACTGACCCAGCGCATCACTGCCGATATGGAAGAGCTCCAGAAGGCCGTCGCCGCAGCGTCTGCAGACGCCGGTGAAGAGGCCGGGGCAAGCGCGTGATCCGCTCGGTCATTCGCGGAAGCGGCTCGGCCCTGCCGGAGCGCGCGGTAACCAACGCCGAGCTTGCCGAGCAAATCGACACCAGCGACGAATGGATCGTCGAGCGCACGGGTATCCGCCAGCGCTATATCGCGGGCGAGGGTGAGACGACCTCGACGCTCGCTACCGCTGCGGCACGCAACGCGCTGGCGATGGCGGGTATCGAGGCGGCCGATATCGACCTCATCATCCTGGCCACGGCAACGCCCGACCACACTTTCCCCGCAAGCGCGACTCAGGTGCAGAAGGCGCTGGGTTGCCGCGGCGGCATCGCTTTCGATGTCCATGCGGTGTGCTCGGGCTTCCTCTACGCGCTGGGTACTGCCGATTCGATGCTTCGCACCGGCATGGCGAAAAAGGCGCTGGTGATCGGCGCGGAAACCTTCAGCCGCATCCTCGACTGGGACGACCGGACCACATGCGTCCTGTTCGGCGACGGTGCGGGCGCTATCGTTCTCGAGGCGCAGGACTGCGAAGAGGACGGACCCGGCATCCTCGCAACCAGGCTGCACGCCGACGGGGAGCACAAGGAATTGCTCTATGTCGACGGCGGTCCTTCGACTACCGGGACGGTCGGCAAGCTGCGCATGAAGGGCCGCGAGGTCTTCCGTCATGCCGTTGTAAACCTTGCAGATGTTCTCGGCGAAACGCTCGATGCGGTGGGCATGGAGCCGGCCGATATTGACTGGGTCGTTCCGCACCAGGCCAATGCCCGCATCCTCGATGCAACCGCTCGCAAGCTCGGGCTGCCGGCGGAAAAGGTCATCGTCACGGTCGACCGGCACGCCAACACTTCGGCCGCTTCGGTACCCCTCGCATTCGATGCCGGCATGCGCGACGGGCGCATCAAGCGCGGCGATCTGGTGATGTTCGAAGCCATGGGCGGCGGCTTCACCTGGGGGGCTTCGCTCGCCCGAATCTAGCAATTGTTGGTGAAAAGCCGCCATCCCATTGCAAATTAGACAAATTTTGATAGGCTTGCCTCATCTTTCGGGTCGCGTCGAAAGGGAGTGGGAACATGACGCGTTCGATGAGTACGCTGACCCGCGCGGATCTGGCCGAAACCATCAATAGAAAAATGGGCTTTTCGCGCGCCGAGTCGCTCGATCTGGTCGAGTCGATTCTCGACCACATGGGCAATGCGCTCGAAGGCGGCGAGAACGTCAAGATTTCCGGATTCGGCAGTTTCGTCCTGCGCGACAAGAAGGAGCGCATCGGCCGCAACCCGAAAACCGGTGTAGAAGTCCCGATTACCCCGCGCCGGGTGATGACGTTCCGTGCTAGTCAGCTCCTCAAGGAAAAAATCGCCAAGGGCTGATTGCCGAGGGGACATAGATGAGCGCGGAGTTCGACGACGGTAAGGACGACGGTGCGCTGCGCACCATCGGGGAAGTCAGCAAGGCGCTCGATATCAAGACCCATGTGCTGCGCTATTGGGAGCAGCAGTTCCCTATGCTCCAGCCGCTCAAGCGCAGCGGCGGACGGCGCTACTATCGTTCCGAAGACGTCGAACTCGTCGAAACGATCGACCGGCTGGTCAATCGGCAAGGCTACACGCTGAAAGGCGCGCGCCAGGTCATCGAGGACGGCAGCGCCGACGCAGTTACCGACGCAGCTCCCGTAACGCAGGCGAAAGAGCCTGTGGAACCGGCCCCGGCCCCGGTGGTCGATGCGCCGGTCGCACAAGACGGCGGACTGTCCGATTTCTTCGGCAAACCGAGCGAACCGGCCACTTCGGTTGCCGATACGCGTGACGCAGCAGACGCCGACACGTCGTCACCCGAAGTCGTCGCGAAGCTGAAGGACATCCGCGCGAAACTGGCCGCAGCGCTCGAAAGCTAATCGCCGGCAGGCTTGCGGCCGCAAACCCCGCTGGCGCACCCAAAAAAGAACCGCCGGAACTCGACTTCGAGGCCTTGCGCCGCGAGATCCTCCGCAAAGCCGCGCGCATCGCCGAAATTGGTGCTGTAAGTGCCGATCATCGAAAAATCCCGCGCGCCTTGCAGGAACAATCTCTCGACCAGCGGCAGCACGAATTTGAGGTGCAGCAGGTAAAGCGGGCGAAGGATCCAGCCTTTCGGATCGGAAGCCTCGATATAGGCGAACTGCCCACCCGGCTTCAGAACACGAGCGGTAAGCGCGGCGAGACGCGCGTGCTGGCTGCGGTCGAATGTCTTGATGCCGAATGTCGACAGGACGAAGTCGGCGCTGTCGGCTGGCAGCCTGCTTTCGAGCACATCGTCTTCGATGAATTCGATCTTCTCCGCCCGCATGGCGTGGAGGCGCTCCACAGCGCGCTTGTGCATGCCCGAGGAGATATCGACCGCGACGATGGAATCGACCTGCGGGAAACGTTCGAGCAGGTGCGGCCACGCTTCCCCGGTTCCTGCCATCAGGTCGTAGCCGCTCACCGGGCCATCGGGCAGATCGAGCATGGCAACGCATTGCCTGCGCCAACGCTCGGTAAAGCCCATCGAACAGACGTAGGAAAAGGCGATGTATTTTCCCGAACACCGGTCGAACACGCCTTTCACATAGGCAGGATCGTAAATGTCCTGCGGGACGTCACTCGGCGGCAAGCAGTTCCTCCGCCGCACCCAGGTCGACGCTGACGAGGCGGCTGACGCCCTTCTCGATCATGGTCACGCCGAACAGCCGGTGCATGCGGCTCATCGTCACTGCATTGTGTGTGACAATCAGGTAGCGGGTGCTGGTCTCGCGCGTCATCGCGTCGAGCAGGTCGCAGAAACGGTCGATATTGGCATCGTCGAGCGGCGCGTCGACCTCGTCGAGCACGCAGATCGGCGCCGGGTTGGTGAGGAACAGCGCGAAGATCAGCGCGATGGCGGTCAGTGCCTGTTCGCCGCCCGACAGCAGCGTCAGCGACTGGAGGCGCTTGCCCGGCGGCTGGGCGAAAATCTCAAGCCCGGCTTCGAGCACGTCGTCGCTATCGATCAGCGCGAGATGCGCCTGGCCGCCCTGGAAGAGCTGCTTGAACAGGCGCTGGAAGTGTTCGTTGACCTGCTCGAAAGCCGCTTTCAGCCGCTCGCGGCCTTCGCGATTGAGGCTGCCGATGCTGCCGCGCAGCCGGTTGACCGCTTCGGCAAGTTCGGCTTGCTCGGCGGCGCTGGAGCCGTGTTCTTCCTCGATCCGCGACAGCTCTTCGGCTGCGACGAGGTTGACCGGTCCGATCCGCTCGCGGCTGGCGTTGAGCTTTTCCAGCTCCTCGCCCTCGAGGCCCGCATTGCGGATCGTTTCGGGGTCGAATGCGAATTTCTCGGCCAGCATCGGCGGCGGGCACTGGAAACGCTCGCCCGAAACGCGGGCCATCTCGCTGCGGCGCGCTTCCTCGTTCTCGGCCCGGGCGGCGAGCCCTGCGCGGCTCTCGCGCGCAGTGGCCAGCGCCTCGTTGGCTTCGCCAAATGCGCGGTCGGCCGCGTCCGAGGCCTGCTGCGCCTGCGCGACCACCGCTTCGGCGGCGGCAAGTTCCTTGCCGAGCCTCTCGCGCACGGTGTCGCCCTGTTCGATCTCGCGCATCAGACCTTCCGGCTTGGCCGCGAAGACGGCGCGCTCTTCCTCGATTTCCTCGAACCGGCGGGCCATGTCCGACAGGCGGCGGGCCGCCTCGCTCGAGCGCGCTTCCCAGTTCGCCTTGTCGCTGCGCTGCGCGGCGACGCGTTCGCGTGCCACGGCGAGCGCCTGGTCGTGTCCGGCGAGGTTCGCGGTTGCCGCCTGCATGGCCGAGCGCGCGGCATCGTTCTTCGCCTGTGTGGCTTCGAGCGAGGCGCGACCGGCTTCCGGGTCGGGCAGGGCATCGCGCTTTTCGATCGCCGACTGCTTGTCTGCCTCCGCTTGCTTGCGCTGTTCGGCGAGGTCCTGTTCCGAGCGGGCCAGTTCCTCGAGACGGGCGGCAAGGCGCTCGCGCGCAGCTTCGGCCTGGTCGAGTTCGCGCAAGGCAAGGCGTTCGGCCTCCGATGCCTCGGATACGCCGCGCTCGATCGCGACGAGGTCGCGCTGGAGCTGCGACAGGTCTTCTTGGGCCGAGGACTGGCGCTTTTCGGCGGCCTTTGCGGCATCGCGCAGGGCGGGCAGTTGCTTCTCCAGCTGGGCGAGGCGGTTCTCCGCTTCGAGCCGCGCCGCTTCGGCAGCCCCTTCGCCGCGTGCCACGAAGCCGTCCCACCGGCGCAGGTGGCCTGCCTTCGTAACGAGCCATTCGCCCGGCGCGAGCGTACGCCCATCGTCGCTTTCGGCGACATGGACCAGCGCGAGGCGCGCGGCCAATTGCGAGGGGCAGGCGGTCACATGGTCGGCAAGGCTGTCGGACACGGGCGAGGGCGCCTGGCTCCCGGTCCAGTAGCGTCCTTCCGCATCGCCTTCGGGAGCGCCGAGCGGCGTCTTGCCATCGCGGCCGAGGACGGCGGCTAGCGCGCGCTCGTAACCCGGCTCGGCGCGAAGCTCGTCGAGTGCGACCGGCTTGCCTTGCCGCGCGGCGCGCTGCTTCTCGCGCGCATCGCGGTCGCGGACCAGCGCCTGGTATTCGCGTTCGACACCGGCAAGCTCGGCGCGGGCGGTGGCGAGCGCATCGCCGGCCTCGTCGCGTGCAGCCTGCAGGTCGGACTTCTTCGCCTGCATCGAAGCAAGTTTCTCGCGGATTTCGCCGAGAGCCTTGCCCGCATCCTCGCTGGCTCGCCGCGCCTCCTCGACGCGCTTTTCGGGATCGCCCTGCGCCGACAGTTCCTCGCGCTGGTTCGCGAGCCGCGCCTTTTCGGCGTCGAGCCTTTGGAGGCGGGTGTCGGCTTGCGAAATCTCTGCCTCGGCGACGCGCCACTCGGCCTCGACGCCCGCATGATCCGCGGTTGCCTTGGCCAGCGCCAGTTCGGCAGCGCGGCTGGCGCGTTCGGCATCCTCTACGGCCGCGGCAAGGGCAGGGCGGCGCTGCTCGTCCGCCTCGAGGGTCCTGGCGTTGGCGGAAAGCTCGCGTTCGAGGCGAGCAAGCGCCTCGGCCGCATCCTTGGTCAGCCGGTCCGCCTCGCCGCGATCTTCCTCGAGACGCTGTTTCTGGCGGTCGAGGTCGGCAAGGCGCTGTTCGGCGGCTTCGAGCTGGCTGGTGAGCGCCGCCATGCGGTGGCCGTGCGCGGTCGAATCGTCACGCCGGTCCTGCATTTCCTCGCGTGCGTCGGCGAGCGCCTTCGCGGCGGCGTGCTGGGCCTTCTGCGCCTCGTCGCTCGCCTGCTTGGCCTTAGTAACCGCGTCTTCGGCCTGCTTGGCTTCGGCGCGCGCGGCTTCGGCAGCGGCGGCGGCATCGCGCCATCGGGCAAACAGCAGCCGCGCCTCGGCCGTGGTGATCTGTTCGGTGAGCTTGGTGTAGCGTTCCGCCTGCTTCGCCTGGCGGCGCAACGAGGCCATCTGGCTATCTAGCCCCGCCATGAGGTCTTCGAGCCGGGCCAGGTTCGCCTCGGTCTGGCGCAGCTTGCTCTCGGCGTCCTTGCGGCGAACATGGAGGCCGGCGATGCCGGCTGCTTCCTCAAGCATCTGGCGCCGCTCGACCGGCTTTGCCGCAATGACCTGTGCGATCTTGCCCTGGCTGACGAGTGCGGGGCTGTGCGCACCGGTCGCGGCATCGGCAAAGGTCAGCGCGACGTCCTTCGCCCGCACGTCGTTCCCGTTGACGCGGTAGGCGCTGCCCGCACCGCGTTCGATCCTGCGAGTGACGTTCAGTTCCTCGCCGTAGTCGTCCTCTGCATGGAGGACGACTTCGGCAAAATCGCGCGGCGGGCGCTGTTCGGTCCCTGCGAAGATCACGTCTTCCATCCCGCCCGAGCGCATGGACTTGGGCGAGTTCTCGCCCATCACCCAGCGGATTGCCTCGAGCAGGTTGGACTTGCCGCAACCGTTAGGCCCGACGACGCCCGTCAGGCCCGGTTCGATGCGCAGTTCGGCAGGTTCGACGAAGCTCTTGAAGCCGCTTAACTTGAGCTTCTTGATGAGCATCGCCGGTCCCGTTCCCCCTCCGCGCCCGGCTTACCGGGCGCCAGCGGCCTGGATCAGCGGCTCGATCGAGGTCCAGCTATTCGCATCGACCTTCCTGCCGTTGATGAAGAAGGTCGGCGTCCCTTCGACCCCGAACTCACGCGACTGGTTCGCGGAGTTCTCTGCGATCTTGGTGTAGGCGGCCTCGTCGGCAAGGCACTGGCGCGCCTGGTCGGCGCTGAGCCCGCGAGCGGCGAAGAAATCGAAGTAGTTGCCGATCTGCGCGACCTGCACCAGCCGCTGTTCGGGCGGCAGCGTCAGCGCCTGTTCGACCGCGCCGCTGTTCTCGATAATCGGGGTCAGCACGCTTTCGAGGTTCGTCCACACCTGGTCGGCCAGCGGGTGGAAGGCTTCCTTCGTGCCGCAGCGTGCCAGCGTCGCCAGCGCGAGGTCGTGCGGGCCGTGGATCTGGTTGCGCAGTTCGAAGCTGACGCGGCCCGAATTGACATATTCGCTCTTCAGCTGTTCCGCGCCGTTCGCGGCGAAGGCCGCACAGGCCGGGCAGGTGAGCGAGGCATATTCGACGACCTTGATCGGCGCATCGGGGTTACCGAGCATGTAGCCGTCGTATTCGGTGATCGTGACCGTGTCGGTCCACTGCGTGCCTTCGGGCGCGGCGATCGGATCGATCGGATCGCCTTCGGCAACTTCGTCTTCCCCGTTCGAGCCACATGCGGCGAGCGCGAGGGCGAGGGGAGCGGCGAGGGCGGTGAAGGCAATGCGGCGCAGTGTCGTCATGAATCCTGATCCTTGGGTCAATTGTTCGAAGCTATCGGATGATCCGGGGGTGGTGAAGGAGAGGCGGAGCCATTTGGGAGGCTTTCCACAGCTTCTCCCTAGGCTTGTGGCCTAGAAACGCGTTTTCAAGGCTGTTTCGAGCTCGGGCCAGCCGTGCACGCCGTCTAGCCGTTCGCCGTCGATAGCGAAGCTGGGCGTGCTGCGGACGCCGAATTGCTCGAAATCGGCCTGCGAATTCGCCTCCAGCCGGTCGGCGAGCGCCTGGTCGGCAAGGCAGCGATCGATCGTCGGGCGAGTGTAGCCGCGCGATTCCATCAGGCCGTAGAATCCGAAGTCGTTGGCGATGGCGCGCCGTGCGGCGGATTTGTCGGCGACCATCCAACGGGCGACCTGCACCTGCGTCGCGCGCTGGGCGATCGGCAGCCAGCTGCGCTGCGTGGTCATGAACATGGTGTGGTTGCGCACGAACTTGTCCGTATCGCCGCACTGGACGAGCATGGTCGCCACGAGGTCGATCGGGTTGCGGATCACCGGGCGCACTTCCATCTTCAGCTTGCCGGAGCCGATATAGGCGAGCTGCAGTGCCGGTTCGCCCTGGATGGTGAAGGTCGCGCAATGCGGGCAAGTGTAGCTGACGAAGCTCGTCAGCCGGACCTCGGCTTCCGGGTTGCCGACCGTGGTCGCGCGGTCGCTTTGCGAAATCGTCGCGTGCCACGGCGAGCTGGAGGCGATTCCGAAAGTCGCCGCCGCCATCATGGTGGCAATCTTCAGCGTACGCAGGCGTTTCATCGACCGAGTCATTCCTTCTCGTCTTCTTTCCCACCAAGGCTGCGCGCGAGCGATTCGAGCACGGTGCGCAGTTCCGGGTCGCCTATATCGCGCAAGCTGTCCCCCAATTCCATCGGTATCGGCATGAGCGAGGGAGGCGCCTTGGGCTTTTCAGCACTTGGCTTCTTAACCGCGCCTTGCCGTATCTTGACCCGCGAGACGGCGTTGTAGCCGAAGAAGCGGTTCACCCGCTCGATAATCTCCGGGATGATGTGCTGGATGAGCGGCGCATGGGCCGGGGTCACGACAAGCTGGAGGATGCCTTCCGACTTCTCGCCGGGCGGGAAGCGGATGGCTTCGGGCGAGCAGACCATCGCGTGGGTCTCGCCGACGATTTCGGGCCAGCGGGTGACCACGCTCGACTGGACGAAACCGAAGCGACGGAAGGCGGTTCGCCCGATCTGCGGCATGAGTTCCGAAATCGGCTTCGCAGCCCCGCCGCGCGGCCGCTCATAGGGCCTGACCTTCGAGGAGGCCTTGCGTTGTTTTTCGCGGCCTACCGCTTCGCTACTTGAGGCGTTGCTTTGTTTCTCGCGGCCTACCGCTTCGCTGCTTGAGGCCTTGCGTTGTTTCTCGCGGCCTACCGCTTCGCTACTTGAGGCCTTGGAGCCCTTCTTCTGGTCTGCGTCCCGTTCCATTGCGCCAAAGCCCATGCCATAGGCGCGGCGTGACTGCCAGCGCTGCCGACATCTCCCGCGATCTCCTCGACTGGTACGACCGCCATGCGCGCGACCTGCCCTGGCGTGCGCAGCCCGGCGATCCGGCGCCCGATCCCTATCACGTGTGGCTGTCGGAAGTAATGCTCCAGCAGACCACGGTCGCGGCGGTGAAGCCCTATTTCGCGAAGTTCACTTCGACCTGGGTGGACGTGCACGCACTCGCCGCCGCGCCGGAGGAGGAGGTGATGGCTGCCTGGGCCGGCCTCGGATATTACTCGCGGGCGCGCAACCTGGTGAAGGCTGCAAAAGTGCTGGCGGAGCGTGGCAGCTTCCCGCGCACCGAGGCAGAGCTGCGCGAGCTACCGGGCCTCGGCGCCTATACTGCCGCCGCGATCGCCGCGATCGCTTTCGGTGAACGGGCCGTGGTGGTCGATGCCAATGTCGAGCGGGTGGTCGCGCGATTGTTCGCCATTTCCGAGCCGCTACCCAAGGCGCGCAAGGCGATCCGCGAGAAAGCGGAACTCATCACGCCGCACGAACGCGCAGGCGATTTCGCACAGGCGATGATGGACCTCGGTTCCTCGATCTGCACAGCTCGGGACCCGAAGTGCCTGCTGTGCCCGCTCGCGAACGATTGCGATGCGCGGGCAGAGGGCGATTCCGCGCGCTATCCGGTCAAACCGCCGAAGAAGGCGAAGCCGCTACGCAGGGGCGAAGCCTACTGGATCGAGCGGGATAACGCCGTGTGGCTGGTCAAAAGGCCCGGAACCGGGATGCTCGGCGGGATGCGGTCGCTACCCGACGATGGCTGGAGCGCGAAGGGAGATGGCTCGGCATCGCGTCCGGTCGAGGGGGACTGGGAGAATGCGGGGCTGGTGCGCCACTCCTTCACCCATTTCGACCTGGAGCTCTCGGTCCTCAGAACCGAAGGCGCCGACCCGGCTGTCGAAGGCGAATGGTGGCCGCTCGAAAGAATCGAGGAGGCCGGGCTACCGACCCTGTTTGCCAAGGCAGCCCGGCTCGTCCTCGCTGCCGGTTAAAGCAGCCCGCCGCCGATCCACAGACGGATCACCGCCACGATGAATACGAAGAAGCAGAAGTTGCGCCCGCCGTTGCTGGACGAGAGCGCCCCGATGCCAGCGCCGAGCACGGCGATGGGCAGGACGATCCAGTTGCCCCAGCCGAGCAGCGGGATGGCGGATGGGATGGCGAGGATCAGGGCGACGAGGCCGATCAGGAAGGAAAGAATGTTCAGCATGTGTCTTATATGGGTAATACACAACGAGCATTCAAGCAGGTGATTGACCCGCTCCGGCTCATGAAGCACACGATGCGCAAACAAGATTTCGAAAGAGGACCTGACATGGCTTATCGCAGCTTCACCGACCCCGTGCTTTCGCGGCGCACTCTCCTGCGCGGGACCGCGATGCTGGGCGCAGGCGCGGCGCTTTCCTCGCTCCCGTTCGGCCGTGCGGCATTTGCCCATGCGGGCCACTGGCCGAATGTGATGTCGACGGTCGAGGAATATGTTTCGAGCGGCAAGGTCGCCAACATGGTCGCGATCATGGGCTTCGGGCAGAACAATGCCGACGTGATCGCGCGTGGCACGCTGGCCAAGGGCGGGGCGACTGCTGCGGATGGCGATAGCCTCTATCGCATCTATTCGCAGACCAAGCCCATCACCGGCGTGGCCGCCATGATGCTGGTCGAAGACGGCAAGCTCGGCCTCGACCAGCCGATCGCCGACTTCATCCCGGCTTTCGGCGAGATGATGGTCCAGAAGGAATACGACGGCAGCATCGGTCCGGAAAACCTCGAGCCGGCGAAGACGCAAATCACCGCGCGCATGCTGATGACGCACACGGCGGGCCTCGGCTACGGCATTATCCAGCGTGGCCCGATCCAGAAGGCTTACGAGGAAAAGGGCCTGATCCCCGGACAGGTCAGCCGCATCCCGATCCCCGGCATGGGCCGCGGCACGCCGACCGACAGCCTCGAGAAGTTCGCCGACGGCATCGCTTCCATGCCGCTGGTCTACCAGCCGGGCACTAAATGGAGCTACTCGGTCGGTCTCGACGTGCTTGGCCGCGTGATCGAGGTCGCCTCGGGCATGCCGTTCGACAAGTTCCTGCACGAGCGCCTGTTCAAGCCCTGCGGGATGGAGAGCACCTGGTTCCGCGTGCCGGAAAGCGAAGTTTCGCGCTTCACGACCAACTACGGCGTGGTCAACGGCACGCTGTTCCCGATCGATCCGGCGGCAAGCTCGATCTACCTCGACGAGCCGGGCTTCCCCTTCGGCGGGGCGGGTCTCGTCTCCAGCCCGAACGACTACGACCGCTTCCTGCGCATGCTGGTTGGCAAGGGGATGATCGACGGCAACCGCGTCATGGGTGAAGCGGCCGTGAAAATGGCGACCTCCAACCTGCTGCCCGAAGGTGCCGATCTCAAGGGCACATGGGTCGAGGGCCAGCTGTTCGGCGCGGGCGGCCGCGTGCAGGGCACTGCATTCGGCTGGGGCGGCGCGGCAGGCACCGCCGGTTTCATCGACATGGCGAGCGGGCTGCGCGCAGCCAATTACACGCAATACATGCCGTCCGATGCCTATCCCATCCAGCGGGGCTTCCCCGATATCGTGATGAAGGATCTCGCCCTCAGGGCCGAGGGTTGAGCATGGCGGGGAAAGCTCCGCTCGCTTTCACCGGATCGCGGCTCGACCGCGCGGACAACCTGCGTGCCGATCCCGATGCGCTTGCCGGGATGATGAACTGGCGGGCGAAGTTCCTCAAGCTCGAGGGACTGATGCCCGAACTCGACGACACCAACGGCCTGGTCTGGGGCACGCTGGCCGATGCGCCGGAAGATGCCGAGCTGGTGTTCCTAGGCCTGGATGACGGCAAGCCCTGCTTTGCCGCCGTTCCGCCGCAGGGCGATGCCAGCCCGCGCATGGCGAACCCGCGGCTGTGGGGCCTGATGCAGGCACTCGCGCCCGACGATCTCGCGATCTATGGCGAAGCGCGCAGCATTACCGACTGGCACGCGCGGCACCGGTTCTGCGCCCAGTGCGGCAGCGGGACGCAGATCGCCAAGGGCGGCTGGCAGCGCAATTGCACTGCCTGTGGCACGCAGCATTTCCCGCGCACCGACCCGGTTACGATCATGCTGGTGGAGCATGACGGCAAGCTGCTCCTCGGACGGGGCAAGGGCTGGCCCGAACGCGCCTATTCCGCGCTGGCCGGTTTCGTCGAACCGGGCGAGAGCATCGAGGAGGGCGTGGCGCGCGAAGTGCTGGAGGAAGTCGGGATAACCGTGCGCGATGCGCGTTACATCGCGAGCCAGCCGTGGCCGTTCCCCTCGCAATTGATGCTCGGCTGCCATGCCTATGCCATTGCCCCGGAAATCACGCTCGACGAAACCGAGCTGGCCGACGCGCGCTGGTTCACCCGCGACGAGGTGCGGGCCTCGATGGAAGGCGCGCCCGACGCTCCGATGAACACGCCGCCGAAGCAGGCAATCGCAAACCATTTGCTAAACTGGTGGCTGGAACAATGACCGACGCTATGCCGCGCAAACTCTCGATCGACATCTGGTCCGACGTGATGTGTCCCTGGTGCCTCGTCGGCTGGGGCAATTTGCAGCAGGGCCTTGCCGAGCTCGAGGGCGAGATCGAGGCGGACATCCGCTGGCACGCTTTCGAACTCAATCCCGACATGCCCGCCGAGGGTGAGGAGCGCACCGCGCACATCGCGCGCAAGTATGGCCGCACGATCGAGGAATCGAAGGGCGTGCAGGGCCAGATGCGCATGGCGGCCAAAGCGGCGAAGGTTTCGCTCGATTACGAGGGCGAGGAACCCGCACCGGCGGCAATGATGTGGAACACCTTCGACGCGCACCGGCTGCTCGCCTGGGTCCACGCGAAGCACGGGGCGGAGAAGCAGACCGAGCTGAAACTCGCGCTGTTCAAGGCGCATTTCAACGATCGCCGCCCGATCGGGGAGCAGGATGAACTTCTCGCCATTGCCGGGGAAATCGGGATCGACCCTGCACAGGCGGTCGAGGCTTTCGAGGACGAGGCGATCGCCGAGCGTGTGCGGCTCGACCAGTTCGTCGCGCGGGAGAACAACATCATGGGCGTGCCCGCGATGGTGATCGAGGAGAAGTTCATGATTCCCGGCGCGCAGCCCCCGGAAAGCTACGTCAACGTGCTGCGCCGCGTGGCCGAGAGGACGGCGGCTTGAGCGACTGGTCGCCCCGCAATGCCGTCGTCACCGGCGGCGCAAGCGGGATCGGCCTTGCCATCGCCAAAGAGCTTGCCGGTCGCGGTATCCCGTTGCTGATCGCAGATCGCAACGAAGACGCTCTGGCCGAAGCTGCAAAGGCGCTGGGCGAAAGCGCGACGATCCGGCGTGTCGATGTGTCGGACAGCGAGGCAGTCGAAGCACTGGCCGATCAGGCATTCGAGCAATTCGGACAGGTCGACCTGGTCCTCAACAATGCCGGTGTCGGCGGGCCGCGCGGCCCCGTATGGGAGATGTCCGCAGAAGACGCTCGCGCGCATTTCGATATCAATTTCTGGGGCGTCTGGAACGGCTGCCGCGCCTTCGCGAAACGATTGGTCGAACAGGACGGCCCGAGCGCGATCTACAACACGGGCAGCGAAAATAGCTTCTTCTGCGCGATGGACGGCTCGCCCGCCTATATCGCTGCCAAGCACGCGGTTCTCGGACTGACCGAGGCGCTGCGCTGCGACCTGCCGGACCATGTCCACGCGGGCCTCATCATTCCCGGCTGGGTGTTCACTCCGCTCGGCCCGGAACGCTTCATGCAGTTCGGCATGGAAGTCGGCGACTATGCGAAGATCGTCGTTCCACAGATCCTAGCGCGTGAACGGTTCGTGGTCAGCCACTCCTACAACGCCGTTCGCATTGCGGAGCGGATCGGCGAATTGATGGCTTCCTACGAAAAATACGCGCCGCGCCACGAGGGCGACGACGCGCATGATGTGCGGACGGTGATCGCCGCATTGCAGAAAGCGGAAGGCTAGTTCGCTTCGCCCTGCTTGATTGCGAGCATGGTCTTGGGACCCTTCATCGCATCCTGTTCAGGATTGTCGGAGCCGACGGTCGGCTCGCGATTGTCGGGGTTCGTCGCGGCGTTGAGTTCGGCGCGCTTGCCGACGCGGCGATTGACCTCGCCATCGGCGGAACCCTGGAACGAGGGGGTCTTTTCCTCGGTCAGTTCCTCGATCAGTTCGTTGTCGGGGTGGAGCGATTGACGCTCGGGCATAAACAATCTCCTTTCATCAGGAGAAACGGGCAGGGCACCCTGCTTGTTCCGGCTAAATCAGCCCCAATTTCTGCAACTTGCCCGCAAGACGCCCCGGCATGACGTCGCCGATATCCTCGCCGTCCTCGAGGTCGCGCGGCGGTTCGCCCTTGAGATAGCGCCAGCCCTGGTGGGCGCGCTTGGGGACGGGCATCACGCGGATGAGGCGCGGTTCGAGGTCGATCGACCAGCGCCCGTCGGCCGTCTCGCTGAAACCGAGGATCGGGCTGCGCGCGACGAGATTGTGCTGGTGTATCCAGAACAGCGAACCGCCGATGCATTCCTTCCACCGCGTCGGGCGATAGCGCGTCGTCAGGTGCGGGCTGCGCCGGGCGGCATACCAGTTCTCGATATCGCCATAGCTCCGCGCGCCGAAAGCGATCTTGGTCAGATTGAGGGGGCGTCTCTCGGCCATCGGCGAGAGACATAGGGATTATCGCGAATGGCTCAACCCGCGAGGCCGGCCGCGACTGCGAGGCCGAGGAAGGCGAAGAAGCCCATCGAGTCGGTGATCATGGTCACGAACACGCTGCTCGCGACCGCCGGGTCCTGCTTCAGCCGCTCGAAGATCACCGGGACGAGCACGCCGGCAAGCCCTGCGGTAACGATGTTGATGATCATCGCCAGCGCGATCACTGCGCCGAGCATGGGGGTGAAGACCAATGCGGTGCCGATGCCGATCAGCACGGCGACGGTCGCGCCGTTGAGCACCGCGACGCGCAGTTCGCGCCACAGGATGCGGGTCGTGTTCGCCTCGGTCAGCTGGTTCATCGCGATTGCGCGCACGGCGACCGCCATGGTCTGCGTGCCGGCATTGCCGCCGATGCTCGCGACGATCGGCATGAGCACGGCGAGAGCCACGAGTTTCTCGATCGCGGCGCCGAACATGGCGATGATGGCACTGCCGACCAGCGCGGTGCCGAGGTTGGCGATCAACCAGCGAACGCGCGCGCCATAGGCCTCGCGGATCGGCTCGTTGATGTCGCCTTCGCCCGCACCGGACAGGAGCATGGCGTCTTCCTGCGCCTCTTCGGAAATGATGTGGACCACGTCGTCCACTGTCATCTGCCCGACGAGACGGCCGCTTTCGTCCACTACGGCGGCGGAGATCAGGCCGTATTTCTGGAACATCAGCGCGACCTCTTCCTGGTCGAGCATGACCGGGATCAGGGTCTGGTCGCGCTTCATCACGTCGGTCAGCGCGATGTTGCGCGGCGTCGTGAGGATCCATGCGAGCGCGCAGGTGCCGACCGGGTGATGCTTGTGGTCGACCACGAAGACTTCGAAGAACTCGCTGCCGACATCGCCGCGTTCGCGCAGGTAGTCGATCAGGTCGCCGACCGTTAGGTGTTCCGGCACCGCGACGAACTCGCGGCTCATCAGGCGGCCGGCGGTTTCTTCGGGATAGGCGAGCGCGCTTTCGATCGCGACGCGGTCTTCGTCGTCGAGCTCGGCGAGGACCGCCTGCTGGTCCGGCTCGTCGAGGTCTTCGATCAGCTGGACGGCGTCGTCGGTTTCGAGCTGTTCGGCGATGGCGGCGACTGCGTCTGCGGGCAGCGCCTCCATCATGTCCTCGCGCACGAAGTCGTTGAGCTCGGCAATCACTTCCGAGCTCATCAGGTCGGTTATCGCCGCGGCGAAGCGCGCGCGGTCGTCGCGCTCGAACAATTCGACGAGGTCGGCGATATCGGCCGGGTGGAGTGGTTCGACGAGGTCGTAGACCGCGCCGTCGTCGCCATCGTCGAGGGCATCGCGCACCTGACGGACGAAGTCTGCCTTGAGGGTGTTTTCCTCGTCGAGACGCTCGTCGTCGATGCGGTCGTCGGGGCGAACGCCTTCGTCAGCCGGCGCATCGGCCAGCATCAGTTCTTCGTCCTGGCGCGTGTCCATCCCCATGAACGCCGCTCTAGGGCGGCCACGTCGAAAAGCAAGCCGCCAGACGCGCTGCGGGGTGACTTTGACGGCGCAATCCCTATACGGGGGCGCATATTCAACAGGAGATTGATTTCATGGCTGACAGCAAGCTGACCCTCACCCTCGATTGCGGAGACGGAAAGGGCGGCGATGTCGTCATCAAGCTGCGCCCGGACCTCGCGCCGGGCCATGTCGAGCGCATCACGACGCTCGCCAAGGAAGGCTTTTACGACGGCGTTGTTTTCCACCGCGTGATCCCGGGCTTCATGGCGCAGGGCGGCGATCCGACCGGCACCGGCATGGGCGGCAGCGACAAGCCGGACCTCAAGGCCGAATTCAACGCAGAACCGCATAGCCGCGGCACCTGCTCGATGGCCCGCACCCAGGTTCCCGACAGCGCCAACAGCCAGTTCTTCATCTGCTTCGACGATGCCCACTTCCTCGACGGCCAATACACCGTCTGGGGCCAGGTCGAGAGCGGCATGGAGCATGTCGACGCGCTGCCCAAGGGCGAGCCGCCGGCAAACCCGGGCACGATCACCAAGGCAACCGTTTCCTGAGCGAAACGGCTTCACGCACGATGAAGCGCCTTGCTGCAGCCGCCCTTGCCCTTTCGCTGGGCGGCTGCATCACCCCCATTCCCGATATTTCGCAAAGCCGCAGCCCGTGCATGACCGAGCCGGGCGGGTGGTGCGATTTCGTGCGCGAGGCGGCCGTCGTCGCCTATCCCTACGCCATGCTTTCGAGCAACGCGTATGACGACGAGGATACGTACACCGAACTGCCGCCGGGTTTCGAGCGGCGCGAGAATGCCAACGACGAGGAAACCGGCCTCGCATACCACGTCTATGATCATTTCGAGATGGACGGCGGGCGCAAGGGCAAGCTGCTCGCCCGGATCATCGCCTTTCGCGGGACCGACTTCGGTTCGCGCAAGGACATCTTCTCGGGTTCTTTCGGCACCAGCCAGATCGAACTGGCGCGCAAGGTGCTGGCGGTCGAACGCGGGGAGCTTGCGCGGGCGGGACAAGAGGACGTGCCGATCGAGTTGACCGGCCATTCGCTCGGCGGGGCGCTGGCGACGCAATTGTCGATCGAGGATGCGAGCGTTCGCTCCTACGCCTTCAACACCTCGCCGCTGTTCCAGGGCGATCCTGCGACGAATGCGGAAAACCGCATGGCAATCGCCGAATATGGCGAATTCCTGCGCATCCTGCGGCGCTACAGCACTGCGTCGGCCGCCGACAGCGTCATCATCAATTGCCGTCCGAGCGCAGGGGCGGGCGAGAAGCACGGTATCCGCAGCCTCGCCGACTGCCTGACCTGGATTGCCGCTTACGAGGACGCCGAGGCGCTGGCACTCGTCGCGCCCAATGCGATCGCAAAGCCCGAGGTCGAATGCGGCGCGCCCGACAAGGCGCACCCCGGTCTCGGCGGCGAGCGCGGCGCGGTTTGCACCCACTCACCGCGCGTAAAAAGCTAGAGCCCGGCGCGCACCAGCCAGTCGTGGAAGAGGCGTACCGGGCGCGCTTCGAGCGCCTGCGGCTTGCATACGAACCAGTAGCTATAGGGGCTTTCGACTTCCGCATCGTAGAGCGTCGCGAGACGGCTGTCGGCAGCGCGCTTCATGTGGTCGTCATGCATGATCGCGATGCCGAGGCCTTGCGCAGCCGCTTCGAGCATCAGCTGGCCTGAATCGTAATGGTCGATCGCAGCCGGTTCGAGCTGTTCGAGGCCCAGTTCGCGCTTCCATGCCTGGAAGCTTTCCGGAAGCTCGTTGTGGATCAGGAAGGTCTGCTTGCCGAGATTGTCCTTGTCCGGCGTGTCGCCGAGCTTTTCTGCCGTTGCCGTATTGCAGATCGCGCGGACCATGTTGTGGTCGAGCCGCACGGCATGCACGCCGCTAGACGGGCCGCGTGACAGGATGATCGCGGCATCGAGCGTGTCGCCGACACGGTCTTCGAGATGCGGGCCGGTATCGATATCGATATGCAGCAGCGGATGCCGCTCGCGCAGTTCGGACAGGCGCGGGAACAGGCGCTGGCTGCCGAACAGCGGCAGCACGCCGAGACGCAGCCGCAGCAGCGAGAGATTCTCCGACTGGTTCTCGATCGCGGTCGCCAGCGCTTCGAGATGCGGCGCGACAGCGTCGTGGAATGCCTGGCCTTCGTCGGTCAGGCGCATCGACTGCTTGGCGCGGGTGAACAGCTTCTTGCCGGTGAACTCTTCGAGATTGGCAATCCGGCGCGACAGGGCCGACGGGCTCAGCCCGAGCTCTTCGGCCGCCGCGCGGGCGGAGCCGAGGCGGACGGTTCGCATGAAAGCTTCCAGCGCGCGGAGGGGCGGAAGACGACGGGTAGCCATGACAATCCTCTCGTTTCGGGCACAACGCCCGTCCCGCCGGATGGTTGCAAAAAATCGAAGCGGGTAGGGAAGCTACTCGCCAATTGCCTCGTTGGATGCAACCGGCTCGTGCAAACGGAGCCTTTTTACCCGGGTCTTGTCCGCAGAAAGGACCTCGATCCGCCATCCGCTGGGGTGTTCGACCACCGTTCCGATCGGCGGAATCTGTTCGGCGAGCACGAAAGTCAGGCCGCCCAGCGTATCGACCGATTCCTCGACTTCGGCGAGGCGCGGGTCGATCCGTTCGGCCACATCGTCGAGCTCGGCGCGGGCATCGCAGTCCCACATGCCTTCGCCGATGGGCGAGATCAGTTCTTCGGGCAGGTCGTCATGCTCGTCCTCGATCTCGCCGACGATTTCCTCGACGAGGTCCTCGATGGTGATAATCCCGTCGGTCCCGGAAAACTCGTCGAGCACGATGGCGAGGTGGGTGCGGCGCGAGCGCATGTCGGCCAGCACGTCGAGCGCGCCGCGCGCCTGCGGCACGTAAAGCGGCTGGCGCATCAGCACCGTCCAGTCGGCCGGCGGTTCCTTGCCGTTCGCGAGGAAGGTGAAGACGTCCTTGATGTGGATCATGCCGATCACGTCGTCGAGCTGGTCGCGGTAGACCGGCATGCGCGAATGACCGTTTTCGGAGAAAGTCTCGACCAGCTGGTCCCAGCTGACGCTCGCTTCCACCGCGACGATTTCCCCGCGCGGGATCGCGACGTCGTCGGCATCGTGCTCGCTGAAATGCAGCAGGTTGCGCAGCATCTGCCGCTCGACCGGCGACAGGTCGCCATTGCCGTTCGGCGTTTCCTCGCTTTCGGGGTTCTCGTCCTCGTGCTCGTCGATTGCGTCTTCGAGCTGTTCGCGCAGCGAGCGTTCGTGCCCCCGCGGATCGAGAAGTCGTCTGACAGCGCCCAGCAGGCCGCTGCTACTCTCCGCCTCTCCGGCGGTCTGGTCGGTGTCGGGCATGGCCCTAGTGTGGTTCCTCCTGAAGGTCGCGGTCCCCATATGGGTCCGGGATACCCAGTTTTGCAAGCGCCCTGATTTCGAGCGCCTCCATTGCTTCGGCCTGTTCGTCGGAATCGACGTGGTCGTGCCCGGCGAGATGGAGCAGGCCGTGAACGATTAGGTGGGTTGCGTGCTGATCCAGCGCGATGCCTTTCTCGGCCGCCTCGCGGGCGCAGGTTTCATGCGCCAGGGCGATATCGCCGAGCATTTCGGGCGGGCCATCCTCTTCGAGAACCTGCAAGCTTTCGCGCTCAAGCATCGGGAAGGACAGGACATTCGTCGGCTTGTCGCGCCCGCGCCATTCGCGGTTGAGCGCGTGCACCTCCTCGTCGGTGGTGAACAGCATGCTGGCGGAAAGGCGCGCGTTGGCGAGCAGCGGCTCGACCTCGCTCGCCGCCTGTGCGGCACGCTCGGCAAGGGCCTCCCAATCACCGGAAGGCCAGTCTTCGATGGCGATGTCGAGTTCCAAAAAGGCCTACTCCGCCTTGCCCTCGTAAGCTTCGACGATCCGTCCCACGATCGGGTGGCGGACCACGTCGGCGGCGGTGAAGCGGGTGACGGCGATTCCGTCGACGCCTTCGAGCCTTCCGACGGCATCGGCGAGGCCCGACTGGCTGTTGCCGCCCGGGATGTCGACCTGCTTGGGGTCGCCGCACACCACCATCCGGCTGTTCTGGCCGAAGCGGGTGAGGAACATCTTCATCTGCTCGCGCGTGGTGTTCTGCGCCT
Organism: Erythrobacter sp. HKB08; assembly: GCF_004114695.1. Classification (NCBI taxonomy): domain Bacteria; kingdom Pseudomonadati; phylum Pseudomonadota; class Alphaproteobacteria; order Sphingomonadales; family Erythrobacteraceae; genus Erythrobacter; species Erythrobacter sp. HKB08. Next base: position 2,343,454 of record NZ_CP035310.1, on the reverse strand, counting down.
CGTCGAGGATGACGAAGGCGTCGGCCAGCGTGCGGCCGCGCATGAAGGCGATGGGCGCGATCTCGATCTCGCCGCTGGCGATCCGGCGATCGACCTGTTCGGGCGGCATGCAGTCGTAGAGCGCGTCGTAGAGCGGGCGGAGATAGGGATCGACCTTCTCCTTCATGTCGCCGGGCAGGAAGCCGAGCCGCTCGCCCGCCTCGACCGCAGGGCGGCTGAGGATGAGACGCTGCACGCTGCCCGTGATCAGCTGGCTGACCGCCTGGGCGACCGCGACATAGGTCTTGCCGGTGCCCGCCGGGCCGAGCGCGAAGATGATGTCGTCGCGGCTGAGCTGGCGCATGTAGCTCGCCTGCGTCGCGCTGCGCGGCACGATGGTCTTGCGCCGCGTGCGGATCATGATCGGGGGCGTCTCGGGCTCGCCGGTAACGATGCCGTCCAAGGTCGGCTCGTTCGACATGGCAATGAGCGATTCTATCGCGCCCGCATCGAGATCCTGCCCCATGGCGAGCCGGTCATACATCGTCTGGAGCACGTCGCGTGCCCGTGCGACGGAATCTTCCGGCCCTTCGATGTGCAGCTTGTCGCCGCGTGCGGATATGAAGACACCGAGGCGGTTTTCGACCTGCACGAGATTGGCGTCGAACTCGCCGAACAGGGGGACGAGGAGCGATTGGTCCTCGAAACTCATGTCGAGTTGCGCGCGGCGGATTTCCCTGGTCGGGGAGGGCGGCGGACTGAGCGCCGGCGTTGCGCGAGTGGGTTTGCGTCCCATGCAGCTCCTTCGTGTTGCGAGTCGGAATCTAGGACAGAACGCGCCGGAAGCAAGAAAGGGTGCCCATCAAGGCGGTGGATAGTCATTCGCTTGTAACGCATCCGGCTTCGACATAGCATCGGCAAATCGCGGTAAATAAAGCGGGAGTATGGTGATGAAGCACGTGTTCGTATCTCTGGCAGTACTCGGTCTGGTGGCTTGCGGAGACACTGCAGAACCGGCCGCGGATAGCGCCGCCGACGATGTGGCCGAAACGGTTGCGGCAGCCGATGCGGAGCGAACCGCCGAGTTTGCCGCGGCGGAAGAGGACATCCGTCACTTCCTCCTGCAGGAATATCCCGACATGGGCGAACTGCGCTACGCCCTCGCGCTCTACGATCTTGACGGTGACGGAGCGCAGGAAGCGATCGTCCACGTCGTCTCGCCGATGCTGTGCGGAAGCGGCGGGTGCAATACGCTGGTGCTGACCCCGGCCGGGCCGATGTGGCGCAAGGTCGGCGATATCTCGGTCTCGCGCACGCCGATCACCGTGCTCGAAAGCGAAACTGGCGGCTGGAAAGACCTGACCGTCGAAATCGGCGGCGGGGGCGGCGTTTCCGGCATCGCGAAGCTGGCCTTCGATGGCGAGGCCTATCCCTCGAACCCCACGGTCGCTCCGGCCGAGATGGTCGACGCAGGCGGCGAGGTGCTGATTTCGGAAGAACCTGTCTTCAGCGTCGCCACGCCCGAGGAAGAGCCGAAGGATACGCCCGCGGAATAAGTCGAGCCGTCGCAACTTGCTCGCTCGCTGAAGAATTCACTGCCGGGCGGTGTCAGCAAGGCGCAATATTCCCGCTGCTACACCGTTCGTCGAACGCATTTTGTCTTAGGTCGGACGCGGCTTGTTATGCCGCGCCAATTCCCTTGGGTCGTCGCATGTCTATGAAATCACTGAAATCGCTGGCAGCCGTCGCGCTTCTCGCCACTCCGTTCACCGTTGCGGCACAGGATGCCGAACCCGAGACCGAAGAGGCGATCGTCGTGACCGGCAAGATCGACCCGCCGGCGGTCGAAGCGCTTGGCCGGGCAGTCGTGCGTCCTTCGCGGGCCGGCAAGCCGGTCGCTCGTTTCAATGCGCCGGTCTGCGTCAAGGTGTCGGGCATGCCCGCCGAGATGGCGGAACTGGTCGAGGACCGTATCGCTGAGAACATTTCCCTCATCCGCGGCGTGGACGTGGCGGAGGAAGGGTGCAGCCCCAATGCATTCGTCGGCGTGCTCAACGGCGTCGACAGCACGGTCGACAAGCTGCGCAAGGACGAAAAGTGGCTCTTCGAAGGGCTGCTCGATTACCAGATCGACCGGATCTACAAAGGTTCGAGCGCGGTACGCGCATGGCACCTGTTCGATGTGCGAAACATCGACGGCACCTCGATCCCCGGATCGCGTCCGGGCGGTTCGATCAACGATCTCATCAACCGGGTCGAGAAGGCCTCGCGGCGCAACCAGCTGCGGGTCGACATGGCGGGTGCGGTGGTGCTGGTCGAGACCGGCGAGCTGAAGGAAAAGACCTTCCGCCAGCTGGCCGATTACGCGACGGTGCGCATCCTCGCTTCGACGACCGACGAGATTTCGAGCAATCCGGCTGGCGTCCCGACGATCCTCGAGCTTTTCGGCCCCGGCTTCGCGCCTGAAGGGCTGACCGAATTCGACCGGTCCTATCTTGCCGCGCTCTACGAGCTTCCGGCGAACAGCCTCGACGGAGAAATCATCTCCGCCGCGGTGCGCCGCTACAAATATGCCGAAGAAGTCCCCGAAATTTCCGAGGACTAGGCGGTAACGGGCTCGCGCAGCCGGGCGGCCAGCGAGTTCGGCCCGGCTTCGAGCAGTTCGACTTCGACCAGGTCGCCGATCGCGACGTCGGCTTCGAACCATGCACTCTGCAGCCACGGCGTCTTCCCGAGCCACTGGCCCGGGTGCTTGCCCTTGCGCTCGACCAGCACGGTGCAGGTCTTCCCGACACTCGCCTCGTTGAAGGCAAGCTGGTCGCGGTTGAGCGCGGCCTGCAGGCGCTGCAGGCGCTCGTCCATCACCTCTTTCGCGACCTGGCCGTCCATCGAGGCGGCGGGCGTGCCGGGGCGGGGCGAATACTTGAAGCTGAATGCCTGTGCGTAGCGGACCTCGTCGACGATCTTCAGCGTATCCTCGAACTCCGCCTCGGTCTCGCCCGGGAAGCCGACGATGAAGTCTCCCGATAGCGCGAGGTCGGGCCGCGCAGCGCGGAAGCGTTCGAGCAGGCGGAGATAGCTTTCCGCCGTGTGACTGCGGTTCATCGCCCTCAGCACGCGGTCGTTGCCCGACTGCACCGGCAAGTGGAGATAGGGCATCAGCTTGGGCGTATCGCCATGGGCGGCGATCAGGTCGTCGTCCATGTCGGCCGGGTGCGAAGTAGTGTAGCGAATTCGCTCCAGCCCATCGATCCTGGCGAGCGTGCGGATAAGCCCGGCAAGGCCGACCGTGTGACCGGTCTCGTTCTCGCCGCTCCATGCGCTGACGTTCTGGCCCAGCAGGGTGATCTCGCGCGCGCCCGCTTCGACCAGCTTGTGCGCTTCGGTCACGAGGTCGCTGAAGGGACGCGAGATTTCCGCGCCGCGGGTGTAGGGCACCACGCAATAGGTGCAGAACTTGTCGCACCCTTCCTGCACGGTGAGGAATGCGGTAGGGCCGATCTTGCGACGCTCCGGCAGGGCGTCGAACTTCGCGATCGGCGGCATGTCGGTATCGGTCGCGCGCTCGCCGCGCACCGCCTTGTCGAGCATGTCGGGCAGGCGGTGGTAGGCTTGCGGGCCGACGACCATCGACACTGCCGGCGCGCGCGCCATGATTTCCTCGCCCTCGGCCTGTGCGACGCAGCCTGCGACGGCGATCAGCGGCTTCTGCCCGCGCTCGTCGCCCGCCTTCACCAGCCGGCCGATGTCGGAATAGACCTTCTCCGCCGCCTTTTCGCGGATGTGGCAGGTGTTGAGCACGACGAGGTCCGCATCCTCGCCTTCGGGAGCGGGCGTGATGCCCTTTTCGGCAAGCAGTTCGGCCATGCGCTCGCCGTCATAGACGTTCATCTGGCAGCCGAAGCTCTTGACCCGGTAGGTCTTGGGGGATGCGGTCGGTTTCATGAGGCTCGCGCCTTTAGGCCAATCGTGGGCGCATTTCAACGCGGCGGTTGAATGGTGAACCAGTCGCGACGAGGCGGGAACGTCCGCGTTCGACTACTCGATCGGGGTCGGCCCCTTGGGCGCGGCGTAGCGCACCGGCACGACATCGTGCTTGAACTCGCGCAGCGGCTTGCCGAGCGCGGTGAGCAGGGCCGCTTCGATCGCGGCACGGGCGCGTGCACCTATAGCCTTGCGGCCGACGAATTCTTCCGGGCTGAACGGCTCGAGGAAATGCAGCTTCAACTCGAACGTGCCCTTGCGACCAAGCACGCGGCGCGCATTGTTGAGGCCGCTTTCATCGCCGATCCAGCCCAGTTCCTCGCCCACCTCGCCGTAGTCGATCAGCACCGGCTGGACGAGCACGTCCTTGGGCGGCGGTTCGAGCACGCTCAGCATGCTGGTCTTGAACGGCAGGAGCGACTGGCCGTCGGTCGTCGTGCCTTCGGGGAAGACGGTGACCGACCAATTGTCGTCGAGCGCCTCGCGCAGGGCATTGATCTGCTCGGCGACGCCAAGGCGGTTCTCGCGCTTCACGAAGACCGTGCGGTTGAGTCTGCACAGCCAGTTGATCACGGGGACCTGCGACAATTCGTGCTTGGCGACAAAGGCCGTTCCGCTCGCGCCTGCCAGTGTCAGAATGTCGATCCACGAAATGTGGTTGGCGATGAAGAACACGTCCTTGCGCAGCGGCACGCCGATCTTGGTCACGCGCGCTCCGGCGATGCGTCCGGCATAGCGCAGGAACAGCATCGGGAAGGGCGAGCCGTAGGCGAAGACGCGGTAGAGGTAATGCAGCGGGACGAAGACGACCAGCAGGCCGATCAGCCCGAGCACGCGGACGAAGAAGCGCAGCCTCTCGGTAAAGGTGAGCGGGGTGAGTTCACCGCGCGCTGCCGCCTCGCGCAGTTCGGGCGACATCAGCCGTTCTTGTCGCTCTTCCGGTCGAGCTTCACGCCGTAAAGCTCCATCCGGTGGTCGACGAGGCGATAGCCGAGCTTCTCGGCGATCTGCTTCTGCAATGCTTCGAGTTCGGGATCGACGAATTCGACGACATTGCCGCTTTCGACGTCGATAAGGTGGTCGTGATGCGCCTCGGGTGCCGCTTCGTAGCGGGCGCGGCCGTCGCCGAAATCGTGGCGGTCGAGAATGCCGGCCTCCTCGAACAGGCGGACGGTGCGATAGACCGTCGCGATCGAGATCTTCGGATCGATCTTGGATGCACGTTCGTGGAGCATCTCCACATCCGGGTGATCGTCGCTTTCGGACAGGACTTTCGCGATTACGCGGCGCTGCTCGGTAATCCGCAGGCCACGCTCGGCACAAAGCTGTTCCAGGTCGATCCGCTGTTCCAAGATGATCCTCGCAAAATGAAAACGCCCCGCTGCCTTAGAGGCGCGGGGCGTTCTTCTCAAGTTGAAGCGAAGCTATTTATGCGGCCTTCTTGCGACGTCCGCGTTTCTGGCCGGGCTTGCGGCCCAGGCCGATCTTCTTCGCGAGTTCGCGACGCTTCTCGGCGTAGTTGGGTGCCACCATCGGGTAGTCGGCGGGCAGGTTCCAACGCGCGCGATATTCTTCCGGGCTCATGTCGTAATTGGTCCGGAGATAGCGCTTGAGCATTTTCAGCTTCTTGCCGTCTTCGAGACAGACGATGTAGTCCGGCTTGATCGAGGCGCGAATAGAAACGGCCGGTTCAGGCGGATCCTCTTCTTCTTTCTGGCCCTTCCCGAGACCCGAAAGCGCTTCGTACACATTGGTAATCAGTGACGGAACCGCGTCTACATCGACGTCATTGTTGCTGACGTGCGCAGCGACAATATCCGACGTCAATGTAATAAGCGTTTCCGCCATATCGTGTTCGATATTTTCCATAGCGGTGTCCTCATCCAAATGGAGGCCAGATTTTTCTAGTCCCCCATGGGTCCCATCCATGACGCATTTATACAACAGTTGCAAGGGGCAACCGGCATCGCTTTTGCCTGAAGTGGATAAGTCGTAGGAAAATATTTACTTTAAATACAGAGTCCGAAGGTAATTGCGTCGATCCTGCTACCGTCGGGTTTTGAGTAATACTTCGGTCGCCGACCAATGGTTTCGAACCCGAAGGTGCGATAAAGTTTCTCTGCCGGGTTGTTTTCCCGCATTTCCAAGAAAATACGCTCCGCCCCGCGCTCTCGTGCTGCTTCGGTAAATTGTTCGAGCAATCGCTTCGCCAATCCTGCGCCGCGAAATTCCGGCTGGACGGCTATAAGCAGGAGTTCTTCTTCGCCGGGTGCGGCCCTTACCAGGGCGAAGCCGACCGGTTCTTCTTCTTCGTTTGCCCGCACGAAGTAGTAATAGGTGGTGGGAAGCGAGAGCGAGCCTGCCACCTGGGCGCGGGTCCATGCCTCCCCCCATTGCGGGTCGAAGGCGGTTTCCATGATCGCCATGATCCGGTCTAGATCGTCGATCATCGCGCCTGTCCTGCAGCAGCCGCCGGCTTCGCGTCCGGCGCTCGGCCGTAAATCGCGCCGACCTCTGTCGTAAGATGCTCATCGCGCAGCAAGTGCGAATGACGCGCGTCGGGAAGCATGTCGATCGCTATGCGGTCCGACCCTTCGCCGAACAGCGCGGCGAGCTGGTCCGCGCGGTTGCCCGCGATGGCCTTGTGCCGGCAAGCTTCTCTCGCCGCTTCCGGAGCCAGCGAGGAGACCGTGTCCTCGGGCAGCATGTCCGCGCCGAAATTCTGCACGAACCATTCGCCGTGCCCGCCGTGCATGCACACGGTGACCGGGCGCGGCTGGGGCTGCCAGCTCTGCGCCGCGACAAGGGCGAGGGTGGGGTAGCCGAGGCACTCGGCCTTCCATGCGAAAGCCAGCGCCCTCGCAGTGGCGATACCGATTCGCACGCCGGTAAAGCTGCCGGGGCCGCGCGAGACGAGGATTCGGTCGGCGCGTCCCTTCTCGGGCAATTCGGCAATCATCGGGACCAGCCGCTCGGCATGACCGCGCCCGAGCACTTCGTGACGGTTGGCCAGCAGCCTGCCGTCCTCGAACAGGGCGACCGAACAGGCCTCCGTCGCGCAATCTATCGCGAGCGTGCGCATGTCAGCGCGTTCCTGCAGGGCGTGACCTAGTCATGCCGCTCGCGATGCCATCGGCCCGCGAGCGGTTCAAGACGGGTCAGGCGATGCGGTTGAACTTTTCGAAGTCGGGCCGCGGGCTGCGCTCGAAAATGCTTTCGACATCGCCGTAGCCGATCGAGCAGATGAAGTTGCTCCGGTGGCGCGGCTGGTCGCCGAAGAAGACCTTGTCGACCTTTTCGTTGTCGAAGCCCGACATCGGACCGCAGTCGAGGCCGATGGAGCGGGCGGCGAGCATCAGGTAGGCACCCTGCAGCGAGGAATTGCGAAACGCGCCTTCCTTGCGGCCTTCCTCGTCGCCCTCGAACCAGCTTTTCGCATCGGTGTGCGGGAAGAGCCAGGGCAGCTCCTCGTGGAAGTCGATGTCGTAGCCGATGATCGCGGTGACCGGCGCGGCCTTCACCTTGTCGTGATTGCCTTCCGACACGCAGTCGAGGAGCTTCGCCTTCGCCTCGTCCGATTTCACCCACACGATGCGCGCAGGCTGCATGTTGGCGGAGGTCGGGGCCATCTTGAGCAATTCGTAGATCTGGCGGATCTGGTCGTCCGACACTTCCTTGTCGAGCCAGTCGTTGTAGCTGCGCGCTTCGCGGAAAATCTGGTCGAGTGCGTCGGCCGACAGGACGGTGTCGTGGAATTGCTTGGTCATGTGGGTCCCTTGTCTGGGTGTTGAAGTCGAAGCGGGAAATTCAGGCTGCGCGGACTTCAACGACCTCGGGCACATAATGTTTCAGCAGGCCTTCGATGCCGTGCTTGAGCGTCGCGGTGGAGGAGGGGCAGCCCGAGCATGCGCCCTGGAGCGTCAGGTAGACGATGCCGTCCTTGAAGCCGCGATAGGCGATATCGCCGCCGTCGCCCGCGACTGCCGGGCGCACGCGGGTTTCGAGCAGTTCGTTGATCTGCGCGACGATATCCGCATCGTCCGGGTTTTCCTCGACCATCAGATCGTCTTCGGCCGGAACGGAAATGCCTGCGGCGGTGCCACCGGCGAACAGCGGGGCCTCGGATACGAAATGGTCGAGCAGGATAGCGACGACCTGCGGCTTGAGGTCGGTCCAGCTAACGCCCGGTGCGGCAGTCACGCTGACGAAATCACCGCCGAAGAAGACGTTGACCACTTCGCCGGTATCGAAAATCGCCTGCGCCAGCGGGCTCGCCTCGCCATCTTCGGGGGTCGCGAATTCGCGCGTGCCCGAGGGCATGACCTGGCGGCCGGGCAGGAATTTGAGCGCGGCGGGGTTCGGGGTGGTTTCGGTCTCGATGAACATGGCAGCGCATCTAGGTAGCGCGGGGCGGAGGGGCAAGCGCGCATTGCTTTTGTGGCATTCACTATCCCTTCAGACCTCGGCGCACTATATTTGCCCCATGACAGTCAAACCGCGCGCCATCCGGCGTATTTCCGCTTTCGCCGCAATCACCCTGCTCGCCACCAGCCTGCAGGCGCAGAACGTTGCCCCGCTTCCCACGCAGCAGGCCGAGCCGCTGCCCGCGCCCAAGGCGCTGCAGACGGGCGAGGAAACGCCGTGGATCTACGAGGGCAGCGATGTCCCGCGCGACCGCGAATGGCTGTTCGGCGAGATGGACAACGGGCTGCGCTATGCCGTGCGCGACAATGGCGTGCCGCCGGGACAGGTCTCGATCCGTATCCGCATCGATGCCGGCTCGCTCCACGAAACGGACAGCGAGCAGGGCTTCGCGCATCTCCTCGAGCACCTGTCTTTCCGCGAGAGCAAGTATCTCGGCGTTTCGGAGGCGATCCCGACGTGGCAGCGTCTCGGCGCGACCTTCGGCAGCGACACCAATGCCGAAACCAGCCCGACGCACACGGTCTACAAGCTCGACCTGCCCGGCGCGACGCCGGAATCGCTGGAGGAAAGCTTCAAGTTGCTTTCGGGCATGATCCGCGAACCGGTCCTCTCGGAAGCCAACCTCAAGGCGGAAGTCCCCATCGTGCTCGCCGAAAAGCGCGAGCGCGGCGGCGCGCCGCTGCGGGTCGCGGAGAAATCGCGCGAGACGCTGTTCGCCGGCCAGCGCCTTGCATCGCGCCTGCCGATCGGGCGCGAGGAAACGCTGCTCGGCGCAAGTGCGGAAGCGATGCAGGCATTCCACGAACGCTGGTATCGCCCTGAAAACACCGTGATCGTCGTCGCAGGCGATGCCCCGCCGACGATCTTTGCCTCGCTGGTCGAGAAGTATTTCGGCGACTGGCAAGGCAAGGGCGAGCCGGTACCGGCTCCCGATTTCGGTGATCCGGTCGCACCGGTAGGTGCCGCAGGCGACCCGCCGGTGGGCGAGACGGTCGTCGTGGTCGAACCCGACCTGCCGCGCACAATGACCTATGCCATCATGCGCCCGTGGCGGCAGGTGCAGGACACCATCGTTTATAACGAGGGCCTGCTGATGGATTCGCTTGCCCAGGCGATCATCAACCGCCGCCTCGAAGCGCGTGCGCGCGCCGGGGGCTCGTTCCTCTACGCACAGGTCCAGCAGGACGACGTGAGCCGCTCGGCCGATGCGACCTTCGTTTCCTTCGCGCCGCTCGACAACGACTGGCAAACTGCCATGCGCGACGTGCGCGGAGTGATCGCCGATGCGCTCGCGACCCCGCCGACGCAGGAAGAGATCGACCGCGAAGTTGCCGAGTTCGAAGCGATCTTCGTCAGCAGTGTCGAACAGCGCGCCGTCCAGGCGGGTTCGCGCCTCGCCGACGACATCGTCAACGCGGTCGACATTCGCGAGACCGTCGCTGCGCCGGAAACCGTGCTCGAGGTGTTCCGCGGGATGACCGCCAAGATCACGCCGGAAGCCGTGTTCGAGCGCACCAAGGGCCTGTTCGAGGGCGAGGTGACGCGCGGCTTCTACGTCACGCCGGCCATCGGCGAGGCGGAAGCGGGCGATCTCAAGCTGGCGCTCGCGAGCGAAGTCGCCGCCGATCCCAATGCGCGGCTGGCCGCCAAGTCCATTTCCTTCGACGAGCTCCCGCCGATCGGCGAGCCGGGCGAGGTCGTCTCGCGCCAGTCGATCGGCCTGCCGGAAATCGATCCGGGTATCGAGCGGGTCGAGTTTTCCAACGGCGCCAGCGCGATCCTGTGGTCGAACGATGCCGAACCGGGCCGCGTGGCGGTCAAGATGCGCTTCGGCGCAGGCTACCGCGCATTCGAGCAGGACGATGCCGTCTATATCGCGCTCGGCCAGCAGGCGCTGGTCAGTTCGGGCATCGGCGAACTGGGGCAGGAAGAGCTAGACCGGATCACCACCGGTCGGCGCATGGGTCTCGAATTCGGGATTGACGATGCCGTCTTCACCCTGTCCGCCCAGACGCGCGCTGCCGACCTTGCCGACCAGCTCTACCTGTTTGCAGGCAAGCTTGCGATGCCGGGCTGGGATCCCAATCCGGTGCTGCGCGGCAAGGCTGCCCAGCGCCTGAGCTATGAAAGCATGGAAACGAGCCCGGGCGGCGTGCTCGGCCGCGACCTCGAATTCATCCTCAACGACCGCGACCGCCGTTTCGCCGCGCCGTCGCTGGCCGAAATCGAGGCGGCGACACCCGAAGGTTTCCGCGAAGTGTGGGAGCCGCTGCTCGCGCAGGGCGATGTCGAAGTGCTGATCTTCGGCGAGTTCGACAAGGAAGAGGCGCTCAAAGCGCTCAAGCGCACCATCGGCGCGCTTCCGCCGCGCGTCGAAATTCCTGCGGACATGGCAGCGAAGGTGCCGAGCTTCCCCGACGAGACGGGCGAGCCGGTCATCCTCACCCATCGCGGTGACGACAACCAGGCGGCAGCCGTCGTGGCATGGGAGACCGGTGGCGGCTTCGCCCGCGTGCAGGAATCCCGCCAGCTCGAAATCCTCGTGAACCTGTTCAACAACCGCCTGATCGACGCGATGCGCGAACGGGCGGGGGCGAGCTATTCGCCGCAGGTGGGCTCGCGCTGGCCGACCGAGATCGAGGCGGGCGGCTCGATCACCGCCATCGCGCAGCTGCAGCCCAAGGACGTGCCGATCTTCTTCGAGGCGGCCGAGGCGATCGCGCGCGATCTCGCCACGAACCCGCCCGGAGCGGACGAGCTGGCGCGCGTGACCAGCCCGCTCGACCAGGCGATCCGCCGCGCATCGACCGGCAATACTTTCTGGCTCTACCAGCTGGAAGGTTCGACCGACGATCCGCGCCGCGTGCCTGCCGTGCGCACGCTGCTCGGCGACTATACCCGGACCACGCCGGAAAGGATGCGGGCTCTCGCGGAACGCTATTTCGGCAGCGGCGAGGGGCTCAAGATCGCGGTCATCCCGCAGGGGCAGGAGCTCGCATCGCAGCCGACGGGCGGTGTGGACGGGCTGCTCGGGCGCTAAGCCACGCTTGGCGCGACCGAACCATTCCTGTCCTTGCGCGCAGGCGCGGCGTTTGCTCTTCTACCCATGAGGGCGTATCTGCGCGCCCCGCAGACAAGTTAAGGCGAAGACGTGGCAAATAATTGGCAACCCGATAGCTGGAAATCGTTCGAGGCACGGCACCTGCCGTCCTATGACGATGCGGCGGCGCTGGCCGCTGCGGAAGCGACGCTTGCCTCCTATCCGCCGCTGGTCTTCGCAGGCGAAGCGCGCGCGCTGAAGCGCGACCTCGCCGAAGTCGCGGCGGGCAAGGCGTTCCTGCTGCAGGGCGGCGACTGCGCGGAAAGCTTCGCCGAATTCCACCCGAACAACATCCGCGACACCTTCCGCGTCATCCTGCAGATGGCCGTCGTGCTGACCTTCGCGGGCAAGCTGCCGGTGGTGAAGGTCGGGCGCATGGCCGGCCAGTTCGCCAAGCCGCGCAGCTCGGACACCGAAACGCAGGGCGATGTAACGCTGCCGAGCTACTTCGGCGACAATGTGAACGGCATCGAGTTCGATCCGGCGCAGCGCCGCAACGATCCGGAGCGGATGGTGAAGGCCTATTCGCAGGCTGCCGCGACGCTCAACCTGCTGCGCGCCTTCGCCGGCGGCGGCTATGCGAACCTGCGCCAGGTGCACCAGTGGACGCTCGACTTCATGGGCCGTTCGCCGTGGGCGGACAAGTTCGCGGAAACCGCCGACCGTATCAGCGAAGCGCTCGACTTCATGGAAGCGTGCGGCGTCGATCCGGCGACCGTCCCGCAATTGCAGGGCACGAGCTTCTACACCAGCCACGAAGGGCTGCTGCTTCCTTACGAGCAGGCGCTGACCCGCGAGGATTCGCTCAACAGCGGGCAGTGGGTCGATACCAGCGGCCACATGATCTGGATCGGCGACCGCACCCGCTTTGAAGGCAGCGCGCATATCGAATTCGCGCGCGGCATCATCAATCCGCTCGGCGTGAAATGCGGGCCGAGCCTCGATCCCGACGTGCTGCTCAAGCTGCTCGACACGCTCAACCCTTCGCGCGAAGCGGGGCGGATCACGCTGATCGCGCGCTTCGGCGACGACAAGGTCGAACAGGGCCTGCCGCCGCTGGTTCGCGCCGTGACCCGCGAAGGCCACCCGGTGGTGTGGAGCTGCGACCCGATGCACGGCAACGTGATCAAGTCGAATTCCGGCTACAAGACTCGTCCCTTCGATCGGATCATGAACGAGGTGCGCGGCTTCTTCGACGTACACCGCGCGGAAGGCACGCATCCGGGCGGCATCCACCTCGAAATGACCGGGCAGGACGTGACCGAATGCGTCGGCGGCGCGGTGGCGATCAGCCACGACGCGCTGGGCGATCGCTATCACACCCATTGCGACCCGCGCCTCAACGCCGCGCAGTCGATCGAGCTGGCCTTCGCCATCGCCGAAATGCTGCAACTCGCAGCGAAGGAGCAGCAGGCACAGGCCGCCTGACGATTGCGCAGGCAGGGCGGCGCGGAACCGCGCCTGCCGGGCCGCGTATCATTCTCCTGGGACCGTTTCCGGTAGCGGGTCTTTAAAAAGACTTGTGATTACGCCATGTTGGCGTGGCCGGACGCGACAGGGAGATCGAGCGTGCCGACTGCCACTGCCGAATTGCCGATGCCGCGCGGCGGCTCGCTTGCCGATCGCTATCGCGCGACGCGTGCGCTGACCGAAGCGCTGCTTGCGCCGCTGTCGGATGCCGATGCGACCATCCAGTCGATGGAGGACGCATCGCCCGCGAAATGGCACCTCGGCCATACCAACTGGTTCTTCGAGACTTTCCTGCTGCGCGACCATGCGGGCGGTTACGCGCTGCATGACGAGCAGTGGCCGTTCCTGTTCAACAGCTATTACGAGGCGGAAGGATCGCGCATTGCCCGCTTCTCACGCGGGATGCTTTCGCGTCCCACCGTCGATGCGATTCTTGAATGGCGCGCCGTGGTGGACGATGCGATGGAAGCGCTGCTGGACGATCCCGCGCTTGCCGAACTGATCGAGCTCGGCATTGCGCACGAACAGCAGCACCAGGAACTGCTGCTGACCGATATCAAGCACGCCCTCTTCCAGAACCCGCTCGGCCCGGCGATGTTCGAGGAGCGGGTTGCAAGCGCCTCGCACGGGCGCGCCTTGGGCTGGCACGAGCATCCCGGCGGCATCGCCATGATCGGCCATTCGGGCGAGGGCTTTGCCTACGACAACGAAGGTCCGCGCCACCGCGTGCTGCTCGAGCCTTTCGCGCTCGCCGACCGGCTGGTGACCAATGGCGAGTGGCAGGAATTCATCGACGATGGCGGCTATAGCGAACCGCGCCACTGGCTGTCCGACGGCTGGACCTGGGTCCAGCGCGAGGGCATCTCGGCGCCGCTCTACTGGCACGAGGGCGAGCAGTTCAGCCACTACGGCTGGGTAGAGCGCGATCCGCACGCGCCGGTCACCCACATCTCCTATTTCGAGGCCGATGCCTATGCGAGCTGGGCGGGTATGCGCCTGCCGACCGAATTCGAATGGGAAGCCGTCGCGCGCGGACAGGGCGACAGCCCCGAACCCGCGCACGATCCGGCCGGCGGCAACCAGCTGGCCGACACGCTCCACCTGCTGCCCGAAGGCGGCGGAGGGCTGTTCGGCGATTGCTGGCAATTCACCCGCTCGGCCTACCTGCCGTACCCTCGCTTCCGGATCGCCGAGGGCGCGGTGGGCGAATACAACGGCAAGTTCATGAGCGGGCAGTTCGTCCTGCGCGGCGCAAGCTGCTCGACCGTGCGCGGCCATTCGCGCCCGAGCTACCGCAATTTCTTCTACCCCCACCAGCGCTGGCAGTTCACCGGACTGCGGCTCGCGAAGGATATTCGATGAATTCCAAGAAGGGTCTCGCCCTTGTCGACCTCGATGCCGACGGTGTCGACCGGGCCTTCCGCGCCGACGTGCTGGAAGGGCTGTCCGAGCCGCAGAAAGCGATCCCCGCACGCTGGCTCTACGACGATGCCGGGTCGCAGCTGTTCGAGGACATTACGCAGGTGGAGGAATATTACCCGACCCGCGCCGAGACAGAGATCCTGCGCGATCGCTGCGCCGATTTTGCGAGCGCCATCGGCCGTGGCCGCGCGGTGGTCGAATTCGGCAGCGGATCCTCGGTCAAGACGCCGCTGCTGCTGAAATGCATCGAGCCTGCGGCTTATGTCCCGCTCGACATTTCGGGCGACTTCCTTCGCTCGGCGGCAGCCGACCTCTCCGCCAAGTTTCCGGGCCTGCCGGTCCATCCGGTCGAGGCGGATTTCATGCGCCGGGTCGAATTGCCGTCGGAAGTGGCGGACATGCCCAAGCTCGGCTTCTTCCCCGGCTCGACCATCGGCAACATGGTTCCGCGCACCGCGGTCGACCTGCTGCGCACCATGCGCGAGACGCTGGGCGAGGGTTCGATGCTGCTGATCGGCATGGACCTGATCAAGGACCGCGCCGTGCTCGAAGCGGCGTATGACGATGCGAAAGGCGTGACCGCCGAGTTCAATCTCAACCTCGCGCGGCGGATCAATCGCGAGCTCGACGGTACTATCCCGGTCGAGAAACTGCGCCACGAGGCGCGCTGGAACGACGACTTCGCGCGCATCGAAATGCATCTCGTAGCTCTCGAAGATATCGCGTTCGAGGTCGCCGGACGCAGCTTCACGATGGAGGCGGGCGAGACGATCCACACGGAGAACAGCCACAAGTTCGGCAAGCGCAGCGGGAATGCTCTGCTGCTCGCCGGGGGCTGGACCCCGGTAGAGCGCTGGCTTGACAACAGGGGGCTGTTCTCGCTCATCCTGGCCGAGGCGACCATTCCGCGCAGCGCGCCCTGAAACCTTCCCTTTGCGCGCGCGTTGGCGCGGCATGGACGGAAAATCGATAGACATTGCCATCATCGGCGGCGGCATGGCCGGCCTCGCCTGTGCAACCGAACTCGCCTGCGCCGGACATGCGCCCGTGGTCTTCGACAAGGGACGCGGGCCCGGCGGACGCATGGCGACACGTCGCGCGGAAGTGGGCGGCGAGACCCTGCGCTTCGATCACGGCGCGCAATACTTCACCGCGCGTGATCCCGATTTTCTCGCGGCGGTCGAGGCTTGGGAGCAGGCGGGCGTCGTCGCGCGCTGGCCGGCCGCCGGGGACGAGGCCTGGGTCGGCACGCCGGGCATGAACGCGCCGATCAGGGCGATGGCGGACGACCTCGACGTCCAATGGGGCACGCGCATCGAGAGGATCGAACGCGGCGATAATGACTGGACCCTGCATACGGAGAGCGACGTGCTGCACGCGCGGACCATCATCTGCGCCATCCCTGCCGAGCAGGCCGCCGTGCTGCTGGAGAGCGCCGCGCCTCATCACGCTACGCTCGCCGCCGGATCGCAGTCGGACCCGTGCTGGGCGATCATGGCGCACTTCCCGCAAGCGCTCGCGATCGAAAGCGACACGCTGCGCAGCAAGACCGGACCGATCGGCTGGGCCGCGCGCAACGGCGCAAAACCGGGGCGCGATGGCAGCGAGAGCTGGGTCGTGCATGCCTCGCCCGACCGCTCGCGCGAAATCCTCGAATGCGAGCAGGAGGAAGCCGCGCGGCTCGTCCTTGCAGACTTCTTCGAGTTCGCGGGTATCGCGCCGGTGGAGCCCGATCACCTTGCCGCCCACCGCTGGCGCTATGCGCAGGCCGATCCGGTCGGCGATGCGCCGTGCCTGTGGGATGCAGGCGAGCGCCTCGGCGTATGCGGCGACTGGCTGGTGCAGGCGCGGGTCGAGGGCGCCTTCAAATCGGGCCTTTCGCTCGCGCGGGCCATCCTCGGCACTCGCTGATGCGTGCGGTTCATGGACGGGCAGGGGGCCGCTCCCTATATTGCCTGCATGGATGAATCGCAGATCATCGAGGCCGTCTCGGGCGTCATCGCGGAAGTGCCGCGATCGGGCCTGCTGATCGCCACGATTGCCGCAGTCCTCGTCGGCTGGGTCGGTGCGATCATGGCCGGGCGCGACATGGCGTTCGGCCGCTTCATCCGCGGTGCGAGCACTATGGTGCTCGGCGGCATCCTGATCCTCGTCGTGCTGCAACTGTCGCGCTTCGACCCGCGCCTCGAAATGGCCGTTCCGCAGGTTGGCCTGCCCGAACAGGTGGTCGAGGGCGGGGAAACGCGCATCCCGATGGCGCGCGACGGGCATTTCTGGCTGCAGGCCGAGGTCAATGGCGAGCCGGTCAATTTCATGATCGATACCGGCGCGACGCTGACTGCCCTGTCGGACCGGACCGCAAGCCGCATCGGCCTCGAGCCGCGTCCCGGCGGCCTGCCAATCCGCCTCAATACGGCGAACGGCACGATCTCCGCCAAGGTCGCGACGGTCGAGGAACTGCGCTTCGGCAATGTCGCGGCGCGCGGGCTCGACGCGGTCATCGCGCCCAATCTGGGCGATACGAACGTCATCGGCATGAACCTCCTCTCGCGGCTCAAGAGCTGGCGGGTGGAGGACAACACGCTGATCCTCGTGCCCAACAATCCGCAGCCTGCGGTGGAGTGGAGCGAGTCTTAACGCGCTTGCCGTGACGCGCGCGCTGCGGCATCAATCGCGTCCATGACCAAACGCGCCCGTTTCGCCCGCCTTGCGCTCGCCCTCTCGGTGCTGAGCATCCTGTGGTTCGCCATCGCCATGTTCGGCGCCACCGCCGGGCTTTGGAAGCCGCTCACCGGTTTCTCGACCCTGACGATGAGCGCCATGCGCCCGATCGCGCCGCCCAGCCTGCCGCTGCCGCTGCTGCCGACGCTGCTCGGGGTGATCGCGCTCGCCGCGCTTGTCGCGACGCTGGCGAAGAAGCCGCGCACGGGCTGGTTCTCGGCGCTGGTCGCGCTGGCGATCCCCGTGGCGCTGTTCGCCGGGCTGATCGGCCTCCGCAACCAGGCGCAGAGCGTGCCGTTCATCCATGACGTCGCGACCGACACCGCCGATCCGCCGCAGTTCTCCGACGAAATGGTCGCCGCGCGCGAAGCCGACGAGGCGAAGAACGCGCTCCACCCGTTCGACGTGCCGCTCGACACGCTGGAGGAATACCAGGGGCAGGAATCCGTCGCGGGCAAGACGCTCGCCGACCTGATCGCCACGGGTTACCCCGATCTCGACCTCTCGACGCTCTATGTCGAAGAACCGGTCGACGAGGTCGTCGCGGTGATCGAGGCCGCGATGGAAATGCGCGGCTACAAGAACATCACCGCCAATGCCGAGACGGGCATAGTCGAGGGGACCGACAAGGTATTCTGGTACGGCTTCCTCGACGACGTGGTTGCCCGCGTGCGACCGACCGAGAACGGCTCGAAGGTCGATTTCCGCTCGACCTCGCGCGTGGGCCTGAGCGACCTCGGCGTGAATGCCGAGCGCATTGCAGACCTGCGCCAGGCGACGCTCGACCGCCTGACCTCGCGCATGCCGAGCGAGGCGCCGGCGATCGAAGAAGCCGCAGAGGCCGACGCCGAGAGCGACGAAGCCGAATAAGCGAAAACTCGTCCGGGAAAGGCTGGCTGGGGTGGCAGGATTGCCGCCTCCGGCGTCGCCTGCGCGCTGACGCGCTTCGGCTTCGACCTGCAATCCCTGCGGGAGCAGGTTCGATCCTCAGCTGACAATTGTTCGGGAAAGGCTGGCTGGGGTGGCAGGATTCGAACCTGCGCATGGCGGTACCAAAAACCGCTGCCTTACCGCTTGGCTACACCCCAGCAGCGGGCGCTCCCTATAACGCGTCAAACCGGCTTGTGAAGGCCCGTCAGGCGTTTTCTGCGCGGCGAATGCCGAGGTCGGCCTCGACCCGCGCAATCGTTTTGTGGTCGAGGCGGTAGAACAACATCGCGATCATCGCCGGGACGAGCGACAGGGCGGGGATGACCGCGAAGGACAGCTCGATCCCGAGCATGGCGGTCTCGCTCTGCACCTCGCCCGCGACGAAGCCCGTCAGGTCGAGCACGAAGCCCGGAACGGCCGAGCCGAACGCGATGCCTGCCTTCACCGCGAAGATCGACGCGGCGACAACCAGCCCGGTCATCTGCAGGCCGGACTTCCAGTCGACGAACTCGGCAATGTCGGTGAACATCGAGAACGACATCACCATCAGCAACCCGAAGCCGATGCCGACGAACAGCTGCGCGAAGGTTTGCGGCACCACTGCGTCGATCGGGAAGAGGTAGAACGCGAGAATGCCCGCGACCTTGAGCATGCCGCCGAAGAGGATGATGTCGCGCTTCTCGAACCGGCGCTGCAGCAAATTGCCGAGGACCACGCCGCTAACCTGCCCGAGCGCGAGCGCGGTGTAGAACAGCGCGACCCGGTCGAGGAACAGCAGCACCGGCGTGCCCTGATCCTGCGCGACGTATTTGAACCAGAACAATGCGCTCCCGGCGCGCGAAGCGATCGCGAGAACGCCGAGGATCGCTGCTATGGCGAGCGCGATCCATGGCGGGGTGCGGACGAGTGCGGCGAGGTCCTGCCTGATCGATCCGCGCTGCGGAGCCGGCGGGATGCGCTCCTTCGTCGTGAAGAAGGTCGTGAGGATGCAGAAGACCGAGAAGGCGGCAATGCAGCTCATCGTCAGCAAGATGCCAAGTGCCTCGTCGCCGCCGCCGAGCTCTCGCACCATCGTCGTGCCGAGGATGCCGATCGTGATACCGGCCAGCGAGGAGAAGACCATGCGATAGGCGGTGACGCTCGCCCGTTCGTGCGCCGAGGGCGAGATCACGCCGAGCAGGCCGGAGTAGGGCACGTTGACCGCCGTGTATGCGAGCATCGCCAGCGTGTAGGTCGCATAGGCCCACACCAGCGTCATCGCCGGACTGAGGTCGGGCGCGGCGAAGACCAGCGCGCCGCATGCGCCGAAGGGCAGCGCTCCCCACAACAGATAGGGGCGGTAGCGGCCCCAGCGCGTGCGCGTGCGGTCCGCGATCGCGCCCATCATCGGGTCGGTCACGGCATCGACCAGCTTGGTCAGGAACAGCATGAGGCCGATGGCCGCGGGTGCCAGCCCTCCGAGGTCGACGAAGAAATAGAGCAGGAAGAAGCCGAAGAAATTGAGGTAGAGGCCCGACGACAGGTCCGCGACGCCGTAGCCCAGCTTTTCGCCGATCCCGATCTTCTCGTGCGACCTCTCGGCCAAAGGCTTCTCCTCAAGTCCGAGAGGAAGCGATGCGGGCGTTGCTGTCAACCGCCCGCGCCGCCGGTCAGATTTTCTTGCCTTCGAAATCGGCGGCCGAGTGGCGCTCGAGCAGTTGCTCGTCCTCCTCGCCCCAGGCCTTGTTGACGATGCGGCCGCGGCGCACGGCCGGGCGGTCAAGGATTTCGCGCGCCCAGCGTCCGACATGCTCGTATTCGTCGATCGAGAGGAAGGTCTTCGCGTCGTTGTAGATCCCGCCGGTCACAAAGGGTGCGAGCCACGGGAAGGTCGCGATGTCGGCGATCGTGTATTCGTCGCCGCCGAGATATTGCGACCTGGCGAGACGCTGGTCGGCGACGTCGAACAGGCGCTTGGTTTCCATCGCGTAGCGGTTGATCGGGTACTCGTATTTCTCCGGCGCATAGGCGTAGAAATGGCCGAAACCGCCCCCGATGAAGGGCGCGCTGCCGACCTGCCAAAACAGCCAGCTCAGCACTTCGGCGCGCGTGTGATCGGTTGGCAGGAAGGCGCCGAACTTCTCGGCGAGGTGCATCAGGATCGCCCCGCTTTCGAACACGCGAACGGGTTCATCGCCGCTGCGGTCGAGCATGGTCGGGATCTTGCTGTTGGGGTTGAGGTCGACGAAGCCGGAGGTGAACTGCACCCCGTCGCCGATATTGACCGTCCACGCATCGTATTCGGCATCCGAAAAACCGGCTTCGAGCAATTCCTCGAACATGACCGTCGCCTTCACCCCGTTGGGCGTGGCGAGCGAGTAGAGCTGGAAGTCGTGTTCGCCGACCGGCAGGTCCTTGTCCTCGCGCGCACCGGCGGTCGGCCGGTTGATGCTGGCGAAGCGCCCGCCGTTCTCGGCATCGTGGGTCCAGACCTTGGGCGGGGTGTAGGTGGGATCGGCCATCGTCGTTTGCGCTCCTGTCGGCTTGGCTGTGCAAGGCTGTTCGACTTGGGGTGGCGGTTTGCTACCGCAAGCGCAAGCGCGCGCAGGATTGCTTTCAGGCCGGGTGGCCGAACTTCACGGGAGCAAATTGCGACGAACCGAAGGAACCGGCTGCGCTTTCAGGCAGTTGATGCGCCATGGCGTCTGACCCTTCCGATCTCATCTTCGTCGATGACAGCCTGCCAGGCATCAGCCGCAAGCGCTCGGGCACCGGCTGGTCCTATTACGATCCCAAGGGAGCGCTTATCAAAGACAGCAAGGAGCGCGACCGGCTCAATGCGATCGCACTGCCGCCTGCCTATACCGACGCATGGTTTTGCCCCGCGCCGAACGGTCACATCCTCGCCACCGGCTATGACGACAAGGGGCGCAAGCAGTACCGCTACCACCCCGATTTCCGCGTCATGAAGGAAGGCGAGAAGTTCGACGGGTGCCTCGCCTTCGGCGAACTCCTGCCACTTGTGCGCAAGCGGGTGGAAGAAGACATCAAGGGCGACCGTCCCACCCGCGAGCGCGTGCTGGCGGCTGTCGTGCGCCTGCTCGACATGGGCTTCGTGCGGATCGGCAACCAGATTTACAAGAAGACCAACAAGAGCTTCGGCGCGACCACTCTGCGCGACCGACATGCGCTGATCGAAGGCGACACGGTGCGCTTCCACTTCGTCGGCAAGGGCGGCAAGGAACGCGACGTGACGCTGGTCGACGAGCATTTGGCGCGCGCGGTGCAGGATGCGCGCGACGTGCCGGGACAGCACCTGTTCCAGTACTACGACGCCGACGGAAACCGCTGCGAACTCTGCAGCAGCGACGTCAACGCTTACCTGCGCGAAACAATGGGCGAGGAATTCACGGCCAAGAACTTCCGCACCTGGCACGCCAGCGTCCTCGGCTTCGGCCTGCTGTGCGAGGCGAAGGAGGAGCCGACGATCAGCGCCATGCTGGAGGAAGTTTCCGACAAGCTCGGCAACACGCCCGCTATCGCTCGCAAGAGCTACATCCACCCGGCGGTGATCGACATTCTCTCGCGCAGCAACGGCTTCGAGGAATGGCGCGAGGGTCTGGTCCTTCCGCGCAAGACGAAATACCAGACGCGGCACGAACGCGGGCTGATCGAATTGCTGCATGAAGCGCCCGCCGCGCAGGAATTGCTCGCAGCCTGATTGACCGCCGGTATCCTTTCAGGATACTAGAGGTGCATGCATAAGGCCGGCCAGAAAATCCGCCATTGGCGCGAGGCGAAAAAGCCGCCGCTTTCGGCGGAAGAATTCGGCGCGCGCTATGGCGAGCCGAAGCCCTGGCCGAGCCGAACGGTCTACGGCTGGGAGGCGAAGGGCAAGATCGCCCGCGCCGCCGTGCAGAAACGCCTCGCCGATCTCGGTATTTGCGAGCCAGCCGACTGGCTCGAACCGGCGGACCGAACCACGCCTCGCAAAGCGAAAGGCCCCTCGCGAATGAGCGACACCCATCCGTTCTACGATTTGCATACCCACGGCTTCGTCCGCGTCGCGACGAGCACGCCCAAGGTGCGCACCGCCGACGTGGCCTACAACGCCGAAGGGATACTCGAGGAAGCGCGCAAGGCGGACGCGCAGAACGTCGACCTGCTGCTCTATCCCGAGCTGTGCCTGTCCTCCTACGCGATCGACGATTTGCACATGCAGACCGCGCTGCTCGAAGCGGTCGAGACGCATCTGGCGAATATCGTCGAGGCAAGCCGGGAGATAGCGACCGTACTCGTCATCGGCGCGCCGCTGCGCCGCAACGGCCGGGTCTACAATTGCGCGCTGGCGATCTGCCGCGGCGAAATCCTCGGCATCGTGCCCAAGAGCTTCCTGCCGAACTACCGCGAGTATTACGAGAAGCGCTGGTTCGCGCGCGGTCACGAATGCATCGGGCTGACACTCGACATCTGCGGGGCGAGCGTGCCCTTCGGGACCGACGTGATCTTCGCCCATCCGACCATCCCCGGTTTCAGCTTCGGGATCGAGATTTGCGAGGATTACTGGGCTCCGAACCCGCCCGGCATCCGTGCCGCGCTGGCCGGTGCGACCATCGTCCTCAACCTCTCGGCCTCCAACATCACCATCGGCAAGTCGGACGAGCGCCACCTGTTGTGCCGTGCAAGCAGCGCGCGCGGCGCGTGCGCCTATGCCTATTCGGCGAGCGGCTATGGCGAGAGCACGACCGACATGGCGTGGGACGGGCAGGGCATGATCTTTGAACTTGGCGACGAGCTGGTCGAAAGCGTGCGCTTCGACCGCCGGCCCGAACTCTGCATCGCCGATGTCGACTGCCAGCGCATCCTCAATGAACGCATGCGGATGGGCACGTTCAACGATGCCGCCGAAGCCGATGGCAGGCCGGAAGACTGGTATCGCACGGTCAGCTTCGACCACGAACCGGCAGGCGGCGATATCGGGCTAGAGCGCCCCGTACGGCGCTATCCCTTCGTGCCCAACCGCCAGCACAAGCTGGACGAGGATTGCTACGAGGCGTTCAACATCCAGGTCTCCGGCCTCATCCGCCGGATCGAGGCGACCAACCCGAAGTCGCTCGTTATCGGCATTTCCGGCGGGCTAGACAGCACCCATGCGCTGATCGTCGCGGCCAAGGCATGCGACGAGCTTGGCCTGCCGCGCACTACGATCCGCGGCTATACCATGCCGGGTTTCGGCACTTCGGATCTTACCAGGTCGAACGCGTGGAAGCTGATGGAAGCGCTCGGCATCACCGCCGAGGAAATCGACATCAAGCCGACCGCGACGATGATGCTGGAGAACATCGGCCACCCCTTCGCCGATGGCGAGCCGGTTTACGACGTGACCTTCGAGAATGTGCAGGCGGGCCTGCGCACCGATTACCTGTTCCGCCTGTCGGGCCAGCATGGCGGCTGGGTTATCGGGACGGGCGACCTTTCCGAACTCGCGCTCGGCTGGTGCACCTATGGCGTGGGCGACCAGATGAGCCACTACAACGTCAATTCGGGCGTGCCGAAGACGCTGATCCAGTATCTCATCCGCTGGACCACCACGACGCACCAGTTCGACGATGCGACCGATGAAATCCTGCTCTCGATCCTCGATACCGAGATTTCGCCCGAGCTCGTGCCCGCCGGTGCGGACGGCGAAATCCAGAGCACCGAGAGCACCATCGGCCCCTATGCGCTCAACGACTTCTTCCTCCACCACATCATCCGCTGGGGGCAGAAGCCGAGCCATGTCGCCTTCCTCGCCTGGCATGCATGGCACGATGTGAAGGCGGGCGAATGGCCCGAGGGTTTCCCGGACGAACGCAAGGGCGAATACGACCTCGCGACGATCCGCCACTGGCTCGAGAAATTCCTCTGGCGCTTCTTCCAGTTCAGCCAGTTCAAGCGCAGCGCGCTGCCGAACGGGCCGAAGGTGAGCGCGGGCGGGGCGCTCTCGCCACGCGGCGACTGGCGCGCGCCGAGCGATGCCGTGGCC
The DNA here is from genome assembly GCF_004114695.1 of Erythrobacter sp. HKB08. Taxonomy (NCBI): domain Bacteria; kingdom Pseudomonadati; phylum Pseudomonadota; class Alphaproteobacteria; order Sphingomonadales; family Erythrobacteraceae; genus Erythrobacter; species Erythrobacter sp. HKB08. Next base: position 2,319,419 of record NZ_CP035310.1, on the reverse strand, counting down.
GATCTCTGGCTGCAGGAACTGAAGGACGGCCTGCCCGACAGCTGAGCGGGCAAAAGCGGCAAAAGTGTCGGCTTTTTCCAAGTCGCGACCCCCGCCATGTGAAATATCATGTGTTTGGGAGGCAGCGAACCGATGCTTCGCAATTCGATGAGGACACTGCGCTTGAGCCTTGCTTGGCTCGCGGTAGCGGCCATGACGGCCGCTCCGGCACAGGCGCAGTTCGGCGGACTCCTGCCGCGCGACGTGCGCAATGTGGTCGACGATGCCAGGGCGAGCGACGATGGCTGCGCGCAAGAGGGCGAGAAAAAGTCCGCCGGCAGCCGAATCCTCGGGGGCATATTCGGGCGGACCGCACGTCGCGCCGGCAATGAAACCGGCCTCTCGAGATTTGCGCCCGTGGGCGAATTCTCCGACCAGATCAGCACCGAAATCGCCTGCAAGCTCGATCCCGAAGAGCAGAAGCTCGCCGCCGATGCGACCCTGCGCGCCACGCGATCGGTCCTGCCCGATGGCGAAGACGAGGATGGCGGCGACCCGGTCGAAAGCCGCCCGGCTATCGGTTCGTCCGCATCGTGGAAATCGGAAACGCGCGACGGGGTGAGCGGCACGTCGACCGTGACCTCGCGCGAGGATACCGGCAGCGAGCTCGACTGCATAACGGTGACCGACGTCATCATCGTGAACGGGGAAGAGACGAAGGCAAACAAGCGTATGTGCCGTCCGCCGGGCTCGCGGCGCTATTCGATCGTCGCATGATCCGGTCCGGTCGCATTCCCGCAGTTCTGGCAGCGGCGCTGCTGCTCATGTCGAACGCGGGCGCGAAGGACCCGGACAATCCGACCTGCCCGAAAGAGCCGAACTGGGGTCCGGCCAGCCCGATGAAGCTGACCCCGGTCGAGCGCGACGGGAAACGCGTGCTGCTGGCCGAAGGCGTGATCGATCCGGTCCTGCCCGACCGCCTCTACGACGTGCTCTCGGCAGACGAGACGATCGAGGAAGTCTGGGTCCGCTCGCGCGGCGGGGATGCACGTGCCGGGAACGAGGCGGGCAAGGTCATTCGCGAACTGTTCCTGCCGACCCGCATTCCGAGTGGCTGGACATGCTTCTCCGCGTGCAACTTCGTTTTCATGGGCGGGCTCAGCCGGGAAATCGAACCGGGCGGGATCTTCATGGTCCACATGTTCACCCATACCGGCCAGCGCGAAGTCATCGCGGAATCGGTCGACAAGGGGACGGAGGACACGGTCGAGCTGATCGGCGAGATCGAGCAGCTCTCCGCCCTGCTGGCGAGCGAGGACAATGATTTCCTCATCAGGATGGGCCTCAGCCGCAAGCTGCTGACCGATATCATGTACCGGCAACTCGCGACCGGCGGGAAGGGCGGTGATGGCGAACGCTACTGCCTCAGCCCGGCCGAAGCGCTCGAATACAATGTCGTGAACCCGCCGCAGGATTAGCGCACATGAAAAAGGGCCGGAGCATCGCCCCGGCCCTCTCTTTCGAACTATCGAGCCGCTGTCAGGCGGCCAGCTTCTGCGCTTCGGCGCTGGCTTCGGCGATACGCTCTTCGCCGCCTGCGCCCATGATCGCGTCGGCTGCGACGGTCTCGATGTCGGTGATGCCGAGGAAGCCGAGGAAGTGGCGCAGCCACGGGGTCATGAAGTCGATCTCGCTATCGACCGGCGTCCCGCCCGAAGCGATCGCGATATAGACCTTCTTCCCGTCGAGCAGGCCGACCGGGCCGTTCTCCGTGTATTTGAACGTCGTGCCAGCGCGGGCGACGAGGTCGGCCCAGGCCTTCACGGTAGCGGGAACCGAGAAATTGTAGACCGGCACGCCGAAGACGATGGTGTCGGCCTGCTGCAGTTCGTCGATAAGCTGGTCGGCGATGGCTGCCAGTTCCTGCTGTTCGGGCGTGCGCTCGGCATAGGGAGCGAGGTTCGCCGCGAAGCGCTCCGCATCGACGAAGGGCAGGTCGTTGGCCGACAGGTCGCGCTCGACGACAGTTGCGCCGGTCTTGTCGCGCAGGCCGGCAACGATGGTCGAGCTGAGCGAGCGGGAGACGGATTCGGCGCCGCGGATGCTGGCGGTGATGTGGAGAATGTTCGACATGAGTGGTGGCTCCTTGGTGAATCTTGGGGGTGCTCCCCCTCCGAAGGGTTGGAGGAGGGGATCGGAGGGGGAGCGTCGGGGTATTCCGCGTTTGCGTCAGGCCGCGTCGACGAGGACGAGTTCGCTGTCCTCGATCGCGGTGATGGTCACGCTTTCCTGCTGGGTGATGGCGATACCGTCGCGCGCCTTCGCCTCGACGTTCTCGACGCGGATCTTGCCGGTCGCGGGGACGAGGTAGAGATGCCGCGAGGGATCGCGCGGCGTGTAGGTCACGCTTTCGCCGGCCTTCACCGTGGCACCGAGTACACGGGCATCGGTGCGGATGGGAAGGGCGTCATCGTCGTTCGCCGCGCCGCTGGCGAGGGGCACGAACTGGCCGGCGCGGTCGTCCTTGGGGAACTTGCGCGCACCCCAGCTCGGGCTGCCGCCGCGCTCGCTCGGGATGATCCAGATCTGGAAGAGCGTGGTTTCCTCGTCCTCCAGGTTGAATTCCGAGTGCTGGACGCCGTTGCCCGCGCTCATCACCTGCACGTCGCCCGCTTCGGTACGGCCTTCGTTGCCCATGCTGTCGCGGTGCGTGATCGCGCCGCTGCGGACGTAGGTGATGATTTCCATGTCGCTGTGCGGATGGGTCGGGAAGCCCGACTTCGGGGCGATCTTGTCGTCGTTCCAGACGCGCAGCGCACCCCAGTTCACCCGCGAGGGATCGTGGTAGCCGGCGAAGGAGAAGTGGTGGCGCGCATCGAGCCAGCCGTGGTTGGCGGCGCCGAGGCTTTCAAAGGGTCGCAGTTCGATCATGGCGTATCTCCTGTTGGAGTGTCTTGCTTTCCGACGCCGAGATAGGCCTTGTCGTTCCAACGGATAAGTGAGATAAAATCGCTCGAAATGTTCAAGAAAGCTGAACAGTGAAGCTGGGCGAGCCGAGCCTCGACCAATTGCGCATCTTCCTCGCTGTGGCGGAGGAAGGCAGCTTCGGCGCGGCTGCGCGGCGCATGGGGCGGGCGGTTTCCGCCGTCAGCTACGGCATCGCGCAGATGGAGGCACAGCTCGGCGTGACCCTGTTCGAGCGCGAGGGATCGAAGAAGCCGGTGCTGACCGATGCGGGCGAGGGGCTGCTGCCCGAAGCACGCGCGGTCGCCGATGGGGTCGATGCGCTGGTCGCCAAGACACGTAGCCTGCATGCGGGCCTTGAAAGCGAGGTTTCGCTGGTCCTCGACGTGATGTTTCCCGGCGAAGTGACCGCGCAGGTGCTGCGCGAATTTCGCACGATGTATCCGACCGTGTCGCTGCGCCTCCATGTCGAGGGGCTGGGCGCAGTGGCGGCATGCCTGCTCGACGGCGAGGCGGAACTGGCGGTGGGTGGACCGGTGCTCGGCGACCATCCCGACCTCGAACGCCAGGCGATCGGCGCGGTCGAGCTCGTACCCGTCGCCGCGCCCGACCATCCGCTGGCGCGCAAGGGCGTGAAGCCCGGAGAAAGCCGCGAGCATCTCCAGCTCATCCTGTCAGACCGTTCGAAGCTGACCGAGGGACGCGAGTTCTCGGTCCTCAGCCCGCTAAGCTGGCGGCTCGCCGACCTCGGCGCGAAGCATTCGCTGCTGCGCGAGGGCATCGGCTGGGGCAACATGCCGCGTCACATGGTCTCTGCCGACCTCGCCGAAGGGCGTCTTGTCGAACTCGACCTGCCCGAGAAGCCCGGCGCCGATTATACGCTCAGCGCGCTATGGCGGCGCGACCGCAGGCCGGGCCCTGCGACCAGTTGGCTGATTGACACTTTCCGCGAGCGGCTGGGCAAATGCGATGCGGGGCTCGCGGTGCGCGGGGCGACTTAAAGCGGCCCCTGTCGCTTCCATACAATCCATCGGGCCCGGTTCGCGGTTTCCTCCCTTCCAGCGGTCGCGCAGTGTCGAGGGGACGGACACATGCAATCGTTGATCCTATCGCGGAGCAGGCCGCTGCGGCTGTTCACGCTATTCATTCTCTATGTCGGACAGGGCCTGCCGATCGGGCTGAGCTGGTTTGCGATACCCGCGTGGATGGCAGCCAATGGCGCAAGCGCGGCGGACATCGGATCGGTCGTCGCGCTGACCGCGCTGCCGTGGTCGCTCAAGCTGGTGAACGGCTTCTTCATGGACCGCTACACCTTCCTCGCGATGGGACGGCGCAGGGTGTGGCTGATCGGTGCGCAGGGCGCGATGATCCTCGTCCTGCTCGGCGCGATCGCCCTCAACCCGACCTATACGGACGTGGCACTGCTGGGCGGGATCGGCTTTGCGCTGAACGTCGCGACGACATTCCAGGATGTCGCGGTCGACGGGCTCGCGGTCGATATCATGGAAGAGGACGAGCGCGCGCGCGGCAGCGGGATGATGTTCGGCGGGCAATCCATCGGCATCGCGACGGGGACCGCGGTGGCGGGCGCGGTCATCGGGACATACGGCGCTCCGGCAGCCTATGTGCTGGTGGCCGCGCTGGTCTTCCTGCTGTGCCTCTACATCATCGCGTTCCGCGAGCGGGAAGGGGAGCGCCGCTTGCCTTGGACCAAGGGCACCGCGCATGAACGCAACCTCGCTATCCAGGCCGATGCATGGTGGCCGATCCTCAAATCGACCTTCCTGTCACTGGTGAAATCGCAGAGCCTGCTGTGGCTCCCGGTGCTGTTCGGCCGGGGGATGCTCTATGGCGGCATGACCGGCGTGACGCCGCTGATCGGCGCGCAATATGTCGGCTGGAACGAGAGCGAAATCGCCGCGCTGACCGCGACTGCGGGTCTTGTCGCCGGCGTGCTCTGCCTGACGCTCGGCGGCTGGCTCGGCGACAAGTTCGGCGCCAAGCGGACCGGGATCGGCTGGCTCGTCGTGCAGCTGTTCATGGCCGGGACGATGTATCTCTCCATGCCGTACTGGAGCGATCCGGCGCTGTTCATCGGCTTCGTCTATGCGTGGATCGCGCTCGACCTGCTGCTGACGGTCGCGCTGCTACCGGTCTCGATGCGGCTATGCGATGCGAAGGTCGCCGCGACGCAGTTCACCATCTACATGGCGGTGAGCAATTTCGGCATTTCCTTCGGCGCCTTCATGCTCGGCCGCGCGGAGAGCATGGGCGGCCTGCAGAGCATCTTCCTCGTTGTCGGATCGGGCATGGTGGCGAGCCTCGTGCTGCTTCTCACCGTGCGCTATCCGCGCCGGCCGGAATATTACGAGAAGATCGCCGCCAGCCTCGCGAACGACGAGCGGGTCAGGCCCCGGATCGACTAGGCGTATCGACTAGGCTTATCGGCTGGGCGGGAGGCTCAGCCGCTGGTCGGCAGGCGCTTGCCGACATGCGCATCGCCGCGCTTCCGCGCGAGCGCTTCCTGCCGTTGGCGCTCGGCATAGCGGGCGCGCTGGGCTTCGTCGCGTTCGTCGATGCAGTGCGGGCAGCTGACGCCTTCGACCCAGGCGGGCGAGGCCATGTCCTCTTCGCTGACCGGCCTGCGGCACGCGCGACACAGCGCATGGGTGCCCTGTTCAAGCCCGTGGCCGACTGCGACGCGCTCGTCGAAGACGAAGCATTCACCGTCCCACAGGCTTTTCTCGGCCGGCACGTCCTCGAGATATTTCAGGATGCCGCCCTTGAGGTGATAGACCTCGTCCACGCCTTCGGAACGCAGGAAGCTGGTCGATTTCTCGCACCGGATACCGCCGGTGCAGAACATCGCGACCTTCTTCTTCCCCTCGAGCAATTCCTCGCGGTGGGCGCGGAACCATTCGGGGAAGTCGCGGAAGCTCGCGGTCTTGGGATCGACCGCGCCGCGGAAGGTGCCGATGGCGACTTCGTAATCGTTGCGCGTATCGATCACGAGCGTGTCGGGATCGGCGATCAGCGCGTTCCAGTCCTCCGGCGCGACATAGCGCCCGACGCTTTCGCGCGGGTCGATATCGGGCTCTCCCATGGTGACGATCTCGCGCTTCAGCCGGACCTTGGTGCGATTGAAGGGCATCTCGTCCGCGCCGGAAAACTTCACGTCGAGATCGGCGCAGCCGGGAAGCGAGCGGATATGGCCGAGCACGCGGGCGATCGCGTTCTCGCTGCCCGCGATCGTGCCGTTGATGCCTTCCCTGGCGAGCAGCAGCGTGCCGCGCACGCCCACTTCCTCGCACAGGGCGAGCAGCGGCTCACGCAGCGCTGCCGGGTCCTCGAACGGCGTGAACTGGTAGAGCGCCGCAACGGTGATCGGCGACGGATCGGTCATATCAGGGAAGCTTCGTGACCCAGCCGTGGCTGTCGGCGATCTTGCCGGTCTGGATACCGACGAGGCGCTCGCGCAGCTTGGAGGTGATCTGGCCGGCGCTGCCCGAGCCGATGGTGAACTCGCCATCCGGGCCGACGACCGTGCCGACCGGGGTGACGACCGCAGCAGTGCCGCAGGCCATCGTCTCGACGAGATTGCCCTTGGTCGCATCGGCGCGCCACTGGTCGATGCTGTAGGGCTCCTCGCGCACGTTGAGGCCTTCTTCGCGCAGCAGGGCGATCAGGCTGTCGCGGGTGATGCCCGGCAGGATCGTGCCGGTGAGCGGCGGGGTGATGACCGTGCCGTCGTCGAACACGAAGAACAGGTTCATGCCACCCAGTTCCTCGATCCACTTCTTCTCGACCGCGTCGAGGAAGACGACTTGGTCGCAGCCGTTGGCGATGCCTTCGGCCTGGGGGACGAGGCTGGCCGCGTAATTGCCGCCGGTCTTCGCCGCGCCGGTGCCGCCGGGGGCTGCGCGGGTGTAGTTGCGGCTGACCCAGATCTTCACCGCCGAGTGGCCCGACTTGAAATAGCCGCCGACCGGCGAGGCGATCAGCAGGTACTTGTACTGCTTGGCCGGGCGCACGCCGAGGAAGGCCTCGGTCGCGAACATGAAGGGGCGCAGGTAAAGCGCGCCGCCCGGGATAGTCGGAACCCACTCGCGATCGACCGCGACCAGCTGGCGGATCGATTCGAGGAACAGCTCTTCGGGCAGTTCGGGCATCGCCATGCGGCGCGCGCTCGCATTGAAGCGCTGCGCATTCGCCTCCGGACGGAAGAGGGCGAGACCGCCTTCCTCGTACTGGTAGGCTTTCATGCCCTCGAAGATTTCCTGCGCGTAATGCAGTACCGCGGCAGCGGGATCGAGCGTGATCGGCTGGCGCGGCCCGACCTTGGCGCTGAACCAGCCGCCCTTCGCTTCGTCGTAGTCGATTTCGACCATGTGGTCGGTAAACAGCGTGCCGAAGCCCGGATCGGCAATAGCCTGCTGGCGCGTCTCGCCCGGAACGGGGGCGGGGTGGGGTATCGTCTGGAATTCCATGTTGCGCGGTTAAATCCTGCGCTCGCTTTCCGCAAGCGGTGGCTGGTTTGGAGGTGGGTTTGTTTTTTGCGCACCCCATCCGGAGGGGCGCTGTGCCCGTCGAGACCGTGTCTGAAAGGGGGAAACGGTCGCTCAGCGACCGCAAGGCCGACCGGCCGCCCGCAGCGACGCGACCTTCAGGTCGCATGAGCGAGGAAATCGCGCCCCGGATGGGGCGCGTAACACAGAAATGAGAAAGGCGGCCCTCGCCCGTAGGAGGTACCGCCTTTCGCATGGTCAGCGGCCAGGAAGTGCCGCTCACGAAGCCTCTAAGGGTATGGAATTACCGATAGTGCTCCGTGCGGAAACTTGCCGACCTCTCTGCTGAACCATGAGACATCGGATCACCTCCTTTCGCGCTGTAGAGCCAAGACCCAGTCCGTATCACCGGGGGCCGAGTTTCGCGTTCGCCGCTGAACTCAAGTGTCAATTTGAGTCGGATGGGATGTGAAAACAAGGCTTGAAAAAAAGTTTTCCCACGTCAGAATTGATGATTGTGGCCGCGCAGAAATGTGCGGCCTTTTTAATGCCTAGCGACAATCCTCGATCACCCGCGTCACTTCCGGCCAGGACGGCAGGTAGAGCGTCGGCAGCCCGGCGGTCTCGACCGCGAAGCGCCCGCGGCTGAAGGCCATCGCATCGAGCAGGCGGTCGTTCGGATCGAGCTCCGTGGTCAGCATCGCCCTTGCTCCGGGAAGCGGCGTGACGGTCAGCAGGCGCTCCTCGGTCTCGGTGCGAATGCGCATCGGCACGGACACGTTGATCGCACCGACTCGCGCAATTCCGACTCGCCGCGTCTGCCGGTTGCAGCGCAGGATGAAAGCGGGATCGTTCGATGCGACACCGTAGATGGCGAGCGTCTCGCCGCGTTCGCTGACATAGCTCCAGTCGCCCGGCGTCTGCGGCGCGTCGGCCCAGTTGTCGTACTCCGGTTCTACCACTGCGGGCGGCGGCGTAGGAGTGGGCGTCGGGGTCGGGACCGGCCGGGGGCGTTCCTGCACGATCGGCGGCGGGGGCGGCGCACAGCAGGCAGCGCCGAGGGCGAGCAGGGCCACCAGCATGCGCGAGCGGCGGGCGAAAAGTTTCGTCGGATCAGCCATATGTTGTTGCCTCTTCGAATCCTTTCACACCGGCAAAGTTCCGCGAGCATGCCGCTTTCGCTTGGCAAGAACGCCTGTGCCCTTCTATCGGCGCTCGCATGGCGCGCAAGGCACGTCTCGACCAAATGCTTGTCCAGCGGGGGCTGGTGGAAAGCCGCACACGCGCGCAGGCGCTGGTGATGGCGGGCGTGGTGTTCTCGGGTGAGACCAAGATGTCGAAGCCCGGTCAGCAATTGCCCGAGGACGCACCGCTCGAAGTGCGCGGGCGCGATCACCCGTGGGTTAGCCGCGGCGGGATCAAGCTAGCGCATGCGCTGGAGGAGTTCGGCCTCGACCCGGCCGGGGTGACCGCGATGGATGTCGGCAGCTCGACCGGCGGCTTCACCGATGTGCTGCTGACGAAGGGCGCGGCGCATGTGATCGCGGTCGACAGCGGAACCAACCAGCTCGCCTGGAAGCTGCGGCAGGACGAGCGCGTCACCGTGCTCGAACAGACCAGCGCACGTATCCTGACGTCCGAAATGATCGGCCGCCCCTATAGCTGGGTGGTGTGCGATGCGTCCTTCATCAGCCTCGAAAAAGTGCTCGAAGTGCCGCTTCGCCTCGCCGAGCCGGACTGCCGGCTTGTCGCGCTGATCAAGCCGCAGTTCGAGGTCGGGCGCGAGGAGGTCGGCAAGAAGGGCGTCGTGAGCGACCCGGCCCTGCACCAGCGCGTGTGCGACGAAGTGCGCGACTGGCTCGAAGGCGAGGGGTGGCAGGTCGACGGTATCGTCCAGAGCCCGATCACCGGGCCGGAAGGCAATGTCGAGTTCCTCATCTCCGCCCGCCGCGGTGCAACCGTTTGATCTCCAAGCATCCCGCAGCGGAACACTATGGTAAGCGGCATTGCGGCCCGCCTGTCGCCCCGCCAATATCCTTTTTCCGCGAATCGGACCGGGAGAATTCATGAGCGTCCTCGCATCGAAAGGACAATTGCGCGCCAGCTTCATTCGCTGGGCCCTGTTCACCGTGCCGACCTGCGTGCTGCTGGGTTTCCTCTCCGGCCAGTTCGGCAGCCCGAACAGCGCGTGGTTCCAGTCGCTCGTGAAGCCCTCGATCTTTCCCGACCCGATCTGGTTCGGGATCGTGTGGACGATCCTCTACGTGATGATGGGCCTTGCACTGGCGCTGATCTGCGCGGCCTGGGGGGCGAAGGGGCGCACGTTGGCGATCATCCTTTTCGTGGTGCAATTCGCGCTCAACATCGCGTGGACGCCGGTGTTCTTCGGCGCCTACCAGATGACCGGCGGACTGATCGTCCTCGGCCTGCTGGCAATTGCGCTGATCGCGACTATCGTCGCCTTCTGGCGCATTCGTGCGCTCGCCGGGGCGCTGCTCATTCCCTATCTCGCGTGGGTCGGCTTCGCGAGCGTGCTCAATTACGAGTTCCTGCGCCTCAACCCGGAAGCGGACGGACAGGCACCGACCCAGTCGGTCCAGCGGATCGAGTTTTAGAAGGGTTGGTGGCTTGCTGACCGGCTAGGCCTGGCCCGGCCCGCCCAGGGCCGCAAGGGCGACTGCCCGCCCGCAGCGACGCGACCGCAAGGTCGCATGAGCGAGGATAGCCAAGGGGCCGGATGGCCCCGCCGGCGCTTGAGGCTAGACAAAAACGGCATCTCGTCCCATCTGGGCGAGATGCAAAGCCAAAACCCTTTGATCGCCGACTTCGTCAAACTCGCCAACAGCGCGGCTGGCACCTTTGCCGGCATGACCCGCGAGGCGCGCGAGAGCGCCCGTGAGCGGGTCAAGGAAGCGATGGGCGGAATGGATTTCGTCAGCCGCGAGGAATTCGACGCGGTGAAGGAAATGGCTTCCAAGGCGCGGGAAGAAAACGAAAAGCTCAGCGAACGCCTCGCCGAGCTGGAGGCGAAGCTCGCTTCCAAGTAAGGGCGCGGCGCGATGAACCTGCGCGCCCCTGCCATCCTTCTCGCCGCGCGCTCGCATGGCGAGACAGCCGTCATCGCAAGGATGCTGACCGAAGAGCATGGGCTAGTCGCGGGCTATGTCGCGGGCGGGCGCGGGCGGCAGCTGCGCCCGGTGGTCATTCCCGGCAACCTCGTCGAAGTCGACTTGCGCGCAAAATCCGACAGCCAGCTTCCCTTCGCCAAGGTCGAGCTCGTGCAGAGCCGTGGTCCTTGGCTGGCCGAGCCTTTGCCTGCCGCCGCGATCGGCTGGGCGACTGCGCTCACCGCCACCGCGCTGCCGGAACGCAATCCCTATCCCACGCTCTACAGCGCGCTCGGCGCGCTGCTCGATGCGATCTGTAATGCAGGCTCGGCGCGCGACTGGCTGCGCGGGCTGATCGCTTATGAGGCGCTGCTGCTGCGCGAGCTCGGCTACGGGGGCGGTCCGCCTCCTGCCGAAGCGGAGCTTGAGCCGCTGCTGGAAATCTTTGCCGCCCAGGGCCCCCTGATCGAGCGCTACCTTCTTGCCGACCGGCGGGGCGATGTTATGGCCGCCCGCATCATGCTGTACGAGCGACTGGGGCGGATGGTGCGATGAAAGTAGCGATTTTTGCAGGCGACGGAATCGGGACGGAAGTCATGGCCGAGGCCGTGCGGGTGCTCGAAAGCCTGCGCCTGCCGGGCCTGACACTGTTCGAGGGCGATGTCGGCGCGATCGCCTACCAGCGCCATGGTCATCCGCTGCCCGCAGAAACACTCGACATGGCGCGCGCTGCCGACGCGATCCTGTTCGGCGCGGTGGGCGATCCGTCCTGCGACAACCTCGATCGCCACCTGCGGCCCGAACAGGCGGTGCTCGGCCTGCGCAGCGAGCTTGGCCTGTTCGCCAACCTTCGCCCGGCGAACGTCTTTCCGGGCCTCGAGGATGCCTCCGCTCTGAAGCCCGAAGTCGCCCGCGCAATCGACCTCCTCATCGTTCGCGAGCTCAATGGCGACGTCTATTTCGGCGACAAGGGCATGCGCGAAACGCCGGGCGGCGAGCGCGAGGGGTGGGACATGATGTCCTACAGCGAAAGCGAGGTCCGGCGCATCGCCCACACGGCCTTCCGCGCCGCGCAGGGCCGCAAGGGCCGCCTGTGCAGTGTCGACAAGGCGAACGTGCTCGAAACCAGCCAGCTGTGGCGCGATGTCGTGTGCGAGGTCGCGGGCGAGTACCCCGATGTCGAGCTCAGCCACATGTATGTCGACAACGCCGCGATGCAGCTTGTGCGCAATCCGGGCCAGTTCGACGTCGTCGTCACCGGCAACCTCTTCGGCGATATCCTGTCCGACCAGGCGAGCATGTGCGTCGGCTCGATCGGCCTGCTGGCGAGCGCCTCGCTCGGCGAGCGGATGACCGCGCACGGCACCTTCGGCCTCTACGAACCGATCCACGGCAGCGCGCCCGACATCGCAGGGCAGGGGATCGCCAACCCGATGGCGACGATCCTCTCGGCCGCGATGATGCTGCGCCACAGCTTCGGCCGCGAGGAGGATGCCGCCCGCATCGAGGCGGCGGTCGCGAAGGCGGTTGCCGACGGTGTGCTCGGTGCAGACCTCGGCGGGACGGCATCGACCAAGGAAATCGGTGACGCGGTGGTCGAACGGCTTTAAGGCCGCTCGCCATGCTCGACCTCGCCATCATCCTGCCGACACTGGACGAGCGCGAGAACATCGCGCCGCTGGTCAACCGGATCGAGGATGCGCTGGGGCCGGAGGGCTGGGAAATCGTCATCGTCGACGACGACAGCGCCGACGGCACGGCTGATGCAGCGCGCAATCTGGCGCTGGCCGATAGCCGCATCCGGGTGATCCACCGCATCGGACGGCGCGGTCTCGCCTCGGCGGCGATCGAGGGCATGTGCGCGACCGCAGCTCCTTACGTGGCGGTGATGGACGCCGACCACCAGCACGACCCGGCGCTGCTGCGCACCATGCTCGAAGCGGTGAAATCGGGCGAGGCCGATGTCGCCGTCGCCAGCCGCTTCGTCGAAGGCGGCAGCGCAGCCGGGCTCGCCAGCGCACGGCGCGAAAAGGCATCGGGCTGGGCCAACCGCATCGCGCGGCGCATCACCGGCGTCGACCTCACCGACCCGATGAGCGGGTTCTTCCTGCTCGAGACGAGCCGCGCGCGCGCGCTCGCACCGCGCCTGTCGGGGGTCGGTTTCAAGATCCTGCTCGACATCCTCGCGACCTCGCCAGAGCGGCTGCGTATTCGCGAAGTCCCGCTGCAATTCGCCGAGCGGCGCTGCGGGGAGAGTAAGCTCGACCGCGCGGTCGCTTTCGAATTCCTCATCGGTTTGTATGAGCGCACGTTCGGCCGCGTCATCCCGACCCGCTTCGCCCTGTTCGGCACGGTCGGCGCGCTTGGCGTCGGCGTGCACATGGCGATCCTCGCGCTTCTGTTCCGCGAGCTGGCCGTCGCCTTCGTGCCCTCGCAGGCGCTGGCGACCTTCGGCGCGATGACGTTCAATTTCTGGCTCAACAACTGGCTGACCTACCGCGACCAGCGACTGAAGGGCGCGAGCGCGATCCTTGCAGGCTGGCTCGGCTTCTGCGCGACCTGCGCGGTCGGCGCGCTCGCCAATGTCGCGGTAGCGGGATTCCTCAAAGGGCAGGGCGTGTTCTGGGTGCTCGCCGCGCTGGCCGGCATCGTCATCGGCGCGGTGTGGAACTACGCGCTGTCGAGCCGCGTCGTCTGGGGGCGCTACTAGGCGTTAGCGCCAGCCTTCAAGCCAGGTCCAGGCGAGGAAGCTGTAGAGCCCGTCGAGCTTCATCGCGCTGATGATGGGGTAGAAATAGACGAAGAAGCCGACCGATCCGGCGAGCACGATCCACGAAACCCAGCCCCAGCCGCGCGTGCGCAGCTCGTCCAGCGCAAGGGCGAGGGCGGCGAGCAGGAAGCAGCTCGGCAGGAAGTAGTGGTAGTAGAACTGGATCGGCTTGTTGACGACGAGCCACATGCCGAGGCTCACCGCATAAAGCACGAAGACCGCCAGCGCGTCCCACCGCTGCCGGAAGATGCCGGCCCATGCGGCCCAGATCATCGCGGGCAGGCCGACCAGCATGGTCAGCGGATTGCCGAGCAGGACGATGCCGCGCTGCGCCCCGTCGACATCCTCGTAGAGATACCAGATCGCGCGCAGGTTGAAGACCCAGTCGAACACGGTGCTCTGGTAGGGATGCGGCTTCTTGACCGATTCCTGCAGCGCCATGATCTCGCGGTGGAGCGCGACGAAGCCGTCGGGCCGCAAGGGGTTTATCGGGGCGAGATAGGCGGGCCAATAGGTGAGCCAGTAGGCGAAAAGCGGCAAGGCTCCGAGCAGCAGGGCCGCCTGCCACAGCGCGATGCCGGGGATCGGCATGCCTCGCTGGCTGGTGAACAGCCTGCGCCGTCCGGCAGCGAGGCGGAAGGCGAAGAAGGCGAGGCCCGGGACCATGGCAAGGAACACCACGTTCCACTTCGATCCCATCGCGAAGCCGATCATCACGCCTGCGATTGCAAGGCGCCACAGGCCGGTCTCCGGCTCGCGCACGGCTGCGGCGCATTGCCACAGTGCGACGAGGAAAAAGGCGACCATGAAGATGTCGAGCATGGCGATGCGCGCATGGACGAACAGCGCAAAGCCGGTTGCCAGCAACACACCGTAGGCCAGCGTCGCGAAACGCGAGAGCGTCATGAACCACAGCGCGCGCATTCCGGCGAACAGCGCCAGCCCGCCGAACAGCGCCGACATGACGCGCCAGCCGGAACTGTCGTCGCCGAACAGCAACATGGAGAGTGCGATGATCTGCTTGCCGAGCGTCGGGTGCTCGCGATTGACCCAGCCCCAGTCCGCGATCAGCTCGCGCGCGGCGGGAAGGTAGTGGATCTCGTCGAACAGCGGGGTCGAGGGGATCGCCAGGCGGACGAAGGAAAGCGCGACGAAAGCCAGTGCCAACAACAGGCACCAGCGCCACGGATCGACAGGTTGCTCGCTGGGCCCCGACATCGGGCGATTGCGTAACCATCCGCCAAGCGAACGGCAAGCGGCTTTGTCGCATCAACTTCGACCGAGCGAATACGTTTGCAGGCCGAAGGAAAAACTAACATGCGAACCGAAATCTATGGTAATAGGCTGATATCGAACGGGCCGACTCAGGCCGTTCGGGGTCGAACCAGGAGAATATCGGTGTTGGGTAAGCTGGCTTGCCGGCTGTCGGGCCATGCTGTCGACAGGCGGCGCGTATGGCATGATGGGCTGAGTTTCAGGACCCGCTGCGATAGTTGCAATGCGCCGCTGATCCGCGACCGCGAGGGTTGGCGCAAGTTCGATTTCGAGAAAGACCCGAGCAAGCACCGCTCGGGCCATCCGGTGACGGGCGAGATCGTCTAGGCCGCTTACGCTTCGGCGGACGCTGCCTGGCGATGTTCGAGCCAGAAGAGGCGGGCGACCATGGCGAGCAGCGCGATGCTTGCCGTCAGTCCCACGGCGATGACCCAAAGCGGCACGTTCATGCCTGCCGCACGGGCGCGCGGGATCACGAACAGCAGCGCTATGCTCACTGCGATCAGCAGGTCGTACCACACCTGCACGCCCCACAAATTGTTCGCGTGGTTTTCGATCACCGGCAGCACGCCTTCGGTTCCTATCGTGACGGCGGTGAAGCCGGCGAAGGCTCCGCACATGGCGGCGGCGAATGCGGCGCTGCCTTTCGGCTCCTTCGCGAAGGCGAGATAAAGCACGACGGGGCCGATCACGGCGGCACCGGCGAGGAACAGGATCATGTAGGCGGACATGGGACTTCTCCCGACTCGTTGTAGCGACTGCTACACTTGTAGCGCGATGTAGCACCCGCTACAAGTGCCTCATGGCAAAGCAGCCCCTGTCCCGCGAAACGCTCCTGCCGAAACTTGCCGCGCATGTGCTGGCGGAGGGGCTGAACGATGCGAGCCTGCGCCCGCTTGCCAAGGCGGCGGGGACGAGCGACCGGATGCTGGTCTATCATTTCGGCAACAAGCAGGCGCTGCTCGCCGATGTCCTTGCGCATCTGGCGGAGATGTTCGCCGCTGCGCTCGACACGGCTTTTCCGGCGGGGCGGGCAAGCTCGCGCCGTGCATGCGCCGAAACGGTACTCGAAGTCACCGGAAGGCCGGAGTTTGCGCCGTTCTTCCGCATCTGGTGGGACATCGTCGGCGGCTGTGCGCGCGGGAACGAGGCTTATTTGACGGCTGCCGGGGCGATCATGGACCGCCTGCTCGAATGGGTCGTCGATCACCTGCCCGCAAGCGACCCGGACCCCCATGCAGGCGCGCGCGAAGTGCTGACCTTCATCGAGGGCGCGCAAATGCTCCAGGCGGTCGGGCGCGGCGCCATCGGCAAAGACGGGCTTTCCGGCCTGCAAAGCGAGTGACGCTTGTCGCGTCCGCGCGTCGTCCCTAAGCCTCTTGCCCCATGAAGAAGACGACCGGCACCGACCGTTCCATCACGCGCAACTGGCGTCCCGCGACACAGGCAGTGCGCGGCGGCACGTGGCGAAGCGAACATGGCGAGACGAGCGAGGCGCTGTTCCTCACCTCGGGCTACACTTTCCATACCGCAGGCGAAGTCGCCGCGCGCTTCGCTGGCGAGGCCGAGGGCATGACCTACTCGCGCCTGCAGAACCCGACCGTGGCGATGCTGGAAGAACGCATCGCGCTGCTCGAAGGGGCGGAAGCCTGCCGCGCCCAGGCGAGCGGCATGGCGGCGATGACCACTGCGCTGCTTTGCCAGCTCCAGACCGGCGACCATGTCGTCGCCGCGCGCGCCGCATTCGGTTCGTGCCGCTGGCTGGTCGACAATCTCCTGCCCAAGTTCGGCATCGAGACGACGGTAATCGACAGCGCGGTGAACGAGGAATGGGACGCCGCGATCCGGCCCAACACCAAGGTGTTCTTCTTCGAAAGCCCGGCAAACCCGACGCTCGACATCGTGGATCTGGAGTGCGTCTGCGGCCTCGCGAAATCGCGCGGGATCACGACCGTGGTCGACAACGCCTTCGCCACTGCCGCGCTACAGCGGCCGATCGAGTTCGGCGCGGATGTGATCGCCTACAGCGCGACCAAGCTGATGGACGGGCAGGGCCGCGTGCTCGCCGGGGCCGTGTGCGGCTCGCAGGAGTTCATCGACGAGGTGCTGCTGCCGTTCCAGCGCAACACCGGCCCCAATATCGCGCCGTTCAACGCCTGGGTGGTTCACAAGGGGCTGGAGACGCTGTCGCTGCGCGCGCACAAGCAGAGCGAGAACTCGCTCGAACTCGGCAAGTTCATCGAGGGCCGCGTGCCCCGGATCCTCCACCCCGGCCTCGAAAGCCATCCGCGCCACGCGCTCGCGATGAAGCAGATGGATGCCTGTGGTCCGATCTTCAGCTTCATCGTCGACGGGCGCGAGCAGGCGCATGCGATCCTCGACGCGCTGGAGCTGATCGACATCTCCAACAATATCGGCGACGCGCGCAGCCTGATGTGCCACCCGGCGAGCACGACCCACGCCAACATGGGGCCCGAGGCGCGCGAGGAAATGGGCATTCCCGAAGGCATGCTGCGCATCAATGTCGGCCTCGAGGATATCGAGGACCTGAAGGAAGACATGGACCGCGCGCTGAAGGCAGCCGGGCTTTAAGGAGCGCTCGCCGCCCGCACCAGTTCGCCGCGCAGCGCATGGGCGGCGGACATCACCCGCGATACGTCGCCTGCATCGGTCAACGCTTCGAGCACATCGAGGCTCGGCAAGTCGATCGCTGCGAGCATCAGCCCTTCGTCACGCGTCATGCGCGGCGCGCAGCAGGGGGCGAGGCGGATGTTGCGTTTGGAAGCGCTCGCCAGTTCATGCAGGAAGCAGCGCATCAGGACGAGCGGCTTGCGAAAGCCGATCCCGTAATTCTCCAGCGCCATCCAGCCCGCCCGCGCATCGTGCAGGCCATGGATCGCCATGCGCCTCAAGAGCACGAGCAGCAGCCGCTCGTCGCGGTCCTCCGGCAGCATCAGGGGAAGGGCGCAGCGATGGGAATGGGTGTCGGACAATCGGGCCTCCTCGAATCAAGATGCAAATGATAATCATTCGCAACAAAGGCAAGGTCAACCCTTTGCGGTTTCTATTTTCCCCGCGCGCACTACGCTCGGGTGCGAATCCAGCCATAAGGGGCGCGCAGCAATGACCAAGACCGTCGAGTTCATCTTCGATTTCGTAAGCCCCAACGCCTATCTCGCCTGGTATCCCTTGCGCGAAATGCTCGCCGGGCAGGGCGCGTCGCTCACGATCACGCCGGTCTTTCTCGGCGGGATGCACAAGCTGACCGGCAATGCGCCGCCGATGATCCGCGATGCGGGGATCAAGGGGAAGAACGAGTACGGCATGCTCGAAATGCGCCGTTTCATCGCCCGGCACGACTTGCAGCGCTTCACCATGAACCCGCAGTTCCCGTTCAACTCGGTCACGCTCCAACGCATGCTCATCGCGCTCGAGGGCGACGACCGGATCGACTTCATCGAGGCGATGCTGCCACCGATCTGGGAGCGCGGCCTTGACGTCACCGATGCCGAACAGGTCGGGGCGGCGCTTGGCGCAGCAGGCTTCAATGGCGAAAGCCTGCTCGCCCAGTCGCAGGACCCGGCAATCAAGCAGGCGCTGATCGACAGCACGGAGGACGCAGTGAACCGCGGCGCCTTCGGCATCCCGACTTTCTACATCGGCGAGGAAATGTTCTTCGGCAAGGAACGCCTCGGCCAGATGGAGGAAATGCTGGCCGAGCATTGATAAAGTAATGTGCTGTATTTTTAAGGGGCGTTTCGTATAATCCGGTCATGTCCGAGCAAGTCGCCAACTGCTCGCCGGATATTTCGGCGGAGATTTGTAGTGCCGAAGCAGCGTGGGCGGCGGTCGATATTGCGTCGAGCGCCGCAACGAGCAGTTTTTGGCTTGGTTTGTTGGGGATGGCCGTCGCCGGTGTTGCCGCGTTTTTCGCATTCCGCGCCTACATGACGGCATCGGAGGCGAATGAGATTGCGGTAGAATCGACCCAGCGCCTCAATCGCGCGTACCTCGACTTCAACGGCGTGAAGTTCGTTTGTAAGCCGCAGATGCCGGACCAGCCGGTACAATGTCAGCTAAGGATCGAGTTGAAGAACTTTGGCAACACACCTGCTGACCAGCTCGCTTTAAACATCGACTTCGAGCTTACCGAATCCGCGACAAAGCAGCGCATCAAGGGAGCGAGCGAGAAATTGTCCGGGCTGGGTGCCATCATGCCGCATGACGAATGGGGCAGGAATACCTCATTCACTGTTTCTCAGGGTGAGTACTTGGCTCTTCAGACTGGGGGCACGCAGGTAAACGCTACCATCGAGGCTGAGTACAAAGATTCCTTCGGCGCCGACCATGCGATCAAGTCGTCCTTCGTAGGCGACGGGACGAGCGAGACTCTGGGATACGTGGCGAACACGCGTTCGAATACCTAGCAAGATATCTATCGGCCTGCCGCCTCGTCAGAAGACGATGTAGCCGCCGTCGATCATCACTTCCTGGCCGGTGAAATAGGACGAGGCATCGCTCGCGAGATAGACCGCGATGCCGGCGAAATCCTCTGGCGTGCCCCAGCGTTTGACGGGAACGCGCGGGAGGACGTGTTTTTCGAACCCTTCCGATTCCAGCGCGGGCGCGGCGAGGTCGGTCATGGTCCAGCCTGGCAGCACGGTGTTCGCGCGAATGCCGTAGCGGCCGTATTCGACCGCGATGCCCTTCATCATGCCGGTCATCGCCGATTTCGTCGTCGCATAGGGCTGGTTGCCCGGCGCGCCCGACACGGCAGACATGGAGGAGATCGCGACCAGCGAACCGCCCGGCTCGCCGCCCCTCGCGCGCTCGACCATCAGGCGCGAGGCGGCGCGCAGCGTGTAGAAGGCGCTGTCGAGATTGGTCTCCATCGTCTTCTTCCACAGCTCGGTCGGCATTTCCTCGAAGCGCGAACGCCCGAAGCCGGTCCCGGCATTGGCTATGCAGCAGTCGAGCCGCCCGAAGGTGTCGGCGATTTCCTGCATCGCGGCATCGACGGCCTTTTCGTCCGTCACGTCGACCTGCTGGGCGAGAACCTTTACACCGGTGGCATTGAGCTTTTCCTTCGCGCTCGCCATCTTGTCGGCATTGCGGCCCCAGATCGCGACATCGGCCCCTGCCTGGGCAAGGCCTTCCGCCATGCCGAGGCCGATGCCTCCGTTGCCGCCGGTCACTAGGGCGACTTTCCCGGTCAGGTCGAATGGCGCAAATGGCATGGCTCTCTCCTCTTCAGCCGTGTCTTTTTTCTGCGCGGTATGTTGCAGGAAACGCGGGCCTCGTCACCCCGTCTCAAACGCGGTGCGCTCCGCCGTTTCTCAACCAGATGTTAACTTTCTCGGGCCGATTCAGGATGTCCCAATCGCAAAGGAGCGCGACCCCTGTCCGTATCGGCCTATCTCGACAGTATTTCCGATTCCCCGCGCACGCGTGATGCGCGCAGGCGGCTGCGGCTCGCCACGCGTGGCAGCCTGCCGAGCGGGGAAAGCGCGAATGTCGAAATCCACAATGCCTCGAGCACCGGCCTGCTGATCCAGACCGGGCTGGAGCTGGCGGAAGGCGATGGGCTGATCGTCGAACTGCCCGAAGTCGGCGAACGCGAGGCGCGGGTGGTATGGGCGAGCGGCAGGCTGTTCGGCTGCGAATTCCGCGAACCGGTGTCGCAGGCCGTGTTGAGCGCGGCGGAGCTGCGCAGCGCGGTGGAGAACGATGTTACGCTCAGGAGCGGCGGCCTCGCGATCCCGGGCGAAAGTTTCGGCGAACGGATCCGGCGCCTGCGCGGTGAAGCGGGCCTGACGCTCGATGCGGTTGCCGAGCGGATCGGTGTCAGCAAGCCGACGGTCTGGGCGTGGGAGCACGAGAAGGCGCGCCCGACGCAGGGCCATCTCGACGCGCTAGCAAAACTGCTCGGAGCAACGGCGAACGACCTCGAAAGCGACTGGTCCGACCCGCGCCTGACCGGGATACTCGCCGAGAGCCGCGAGAGCATTGCGCGCTCGATCGGCATCCGGCCCGACCAGGTCAAGATCCTCATAGAACTCTGACACTTCGCACCCCCGCGAACAGCCAAGTGCCTTCACATCCTGCCGATTTATGGTAAACGGGATGTGAAAATATGCTGAAAAAGCAATGTGTTAGCTAACAGAACTAACGCAAGGCGAACAGGGGGCAGATTTTCATTGGGTCAATTCGGGTTGCCGGGCGCGAGGGGCGCTTCCCGGCGCGATGGCGAGTGCGCTTCGCGCCGGGAAGTCTTGCGGCCGGCTCCCAAGCAGGGGGCAAAAACCTTGGGGGATCTCGGGTTCGCAAAGCGCGAGCTTAGGGCGTTGTACGGCCTGCTCGCGGACAGTTCGGAAGATATCGTGTTCACCGCCGACAGGCGCGGGTTCGTGGTGCAGGCGCAGCGCAGTTTCGAAGCGCTGGGCTTTGCGCTGGGCGACCTGCTGATCGGGCCGCATGTGCTCGACCTGGCGGAGCCGGCAACCGCCGATCCGCTGGCAAGCTCGCTGCGCGCAACGCTCAAGGGGCGCCAACTCGGCTGCGAGGGCGAGTTCAGGGCGCGGCGCGTCGGCCAGTGGTTCAGGTTCCGCCTGCGCGCCATCGGCGACGGGCAGGGCGGGGTGTGCGGCGTGCTCGGCCATTTGCGCAATATCGAACAGGCCAAGCGGCTCGAGGAGCGGGTGTTCAAGAGCGAGATGACCGATCCGCTGACCGAGGCGACCAATCGCCGCGCATTCCTCTCTATGCTCGGCCATTTGGTCGAGCGCGGATCGGGCGGCACGCTGGCGCTCGTCGCGATCGACGGGCTGCGGCAGGTGAACCGCAAGCATGGCCTGACCGAAGGTGACCGGCTGCTCGTCGCATTCGCCGATTTCCTGCGCGGGACGATGCCCAATTGCACCACGATCTCGCGCGCCAGCAGCGACAGTTTCGGCCTGCTCATGCCGATGATGTCGCAGGACGAGGCGACCGGCTGGGCGACGCACTTGGTGGAGAAATGGCGCGGTCTGGGCTCTCGCGATAGTGCCCAGCCGACGATCAGCATCGGCCTTGCCGAGATCGGGGCGAGCCTCGACGTGACGCTCAACAATGCGGAACTGGCGCTCAAACTCGCCAAGGCGAAGGGCGGCAATACGGTCGAACCTGCCGGCGAGCGCCTTTCGCGCCGCCGCATGATGCGTATTCCGGCACGGGCGATACCGCTCGGCGGTTAACCCGGTTAGCCGGACTGGCGGCGAATCGAACGGGGGCCGATTCGTCGCCAGACCCCCTTATTTGGGCAGGTAGGCCTGTTTGGATTCCGACAGGGTGATCGTCGGGATCGGCAGGAAAGGCACGATCGGCTCGACCTCGTAATTGATCGAGACGCGGCCATAGTCGGCCCCGTCGGAGGTGCCTCTCTCGAATGTGAGCGAGGTGATCTTGTCCCTGTCCATCGCGGTCAGTTCGCTGCGAACGCGGTCGAGCACTTCGGTCTCGGTCGCGTCGGGATTGACCTTGGCGAGGCGTACCCCTTCGCCCGCGGCATGGCGCAGCGCACCCGAGGAATGCAGTGTCACGCCCATCTGGACGATGCCGAGCATGAAGGCGACCAGCACGGGCAGCGCATAGGCGAAGTCGACCGTGCTCGAACCCTCGCGATCGGCGGTAAGCGCGCGCAGCATCACTGGAACCTCACCAGGCTGTCGCCCGCGACGCTGACGGTGCTGTCGAAGGCCTTTATGTCGAACATGCGGCCGAAGAAGCTCCAGTCGAATTCGGTCGCGACGTCCTTGCGGACCTCGACGCTGACGAAGCGGGCGGGGCTCTGGCCGGCGGCGCAGACGGTTGCGAAATTCGTCTGCTTCACGCCGTTGCATTCGAGGAAGATGGTGACGGTCACATCCTGCGCGTCGATCCCGGCCATCGAGGCCACTTCGGCCTGGATGTAGCTGCCGTCGCTGCCGTTGGGCCGCTTGGCGAGCGCGAAGTCGGTGCCGCGCTGGGCGGCCTGCTCGAAATCGATCTTGGTGGAGATCAGCTTCGAGGCATCGACCGTGCCGAGGCCGAGGAGGATGAGGAAGGGCATCGCCAGCGCCAGTTCCATCGCGCCGAAGCCTTTCCGGTCGCGGCGCAGCTGTGCGAGGAGAGAGTTGAGGCTCATCGTCGTTACTCCACTACGCGGATGATGCGCGAGCGCGTCTGCACATCGTCGTAATCGGCGGGGCAGTCGTTATCGAGCGCGCTCGTGCCCGAGAAATTGACCCGGTGTGCGACCAGCAGCAGGCATTCCGCATTCTGACCTGCATTGCCGTTGAAGCGCACGTTGCCGTTGGGCAGGTAGACCACGCCCTTGAACTTGAGGTCGGAGCCGCCGTTGATCACGTTTTCGACACTCGAGCCCATCGGGTCCTGGAAGAACAGGATGTTGTACCAGTCCGGGTCTTCCAGCTTCGTCGGCGCGCGCAGGTCGAGCTTGGCACCGCCGTTGATCTTCAGCTCGGCGATGTTGCTTGAACTGTTGCCGGTAAGGATGATCGTCACACCTTCGCCGACCACGTCCGCCTGGCTCGAGATGTCGAAGAAGCCGCGATCGATGATGTAGACGCCGGGCGACATCGTCACATTGCCCTTCAGTGCGATGCCATTGCAGTAGCGGCCCGGGAAGATCGTCTCCGTGCGGTTCGGCTGGACGGTGAAGTTGTTGTAGGTGCAGCCCGCCGGGCTCGTCGGAACGTCGAGACCGCGCGAGGCCAGCGGATCCTCGACCGGCAGGCCGTAGGGCAGCAGGGTCGCATCGTCGGGAATGTTCCGGTCGGAATAGCTGATCCCGCCGACCGCGCTGATCGGGTCGGCATTGAGCCAGCTGGTACCGGTCAGGTCGACCGCGCTGGTGACCCGCGAGTTCGCCGCCGCACCGCAGCCGAGGTTCACATCGGCATTACCGTGGACGTAGATGCCCGTCCCGTTCTCGGCGAGCGCGATCACGCAGTGTTCCCCGCCCGCGACCGTGGCTGCGACCGAACGGACTCGAATTGTCGGCGGGGTGTCCATGAACAGGCTGGAGAAGGGCAGGCTCTGGCTTGTCGTCGCCACGATTTCGACTGCCCCGGTATCGCCGGTATAGGCGCCTTCCTGCGGTGGGTGGACGATGCGAATGACGTTGAACGCATCGACGAAGTTCCGATCGATTTCGCCGGTCGCCGTGTTGGTAACGTCGGTGCCGTAGTGGAGGCCGTATGCACCTGCCATGGCACCTGAATCGACGGCCTGCTGCAACTGGCGGTTCCACAAATACCACTGGACGGTATCGACGCCGATGCCGGCAGCGCCGACCATCGATGCAGCCCCGATTGCCGATATCATCAGCACGTTGCCACGGCGGTCCTGCCACAATTTGCGCAGCTTTTCGATCATCACGCACGCCCCCGCATTTGGTTACGATGACGTGAATTCGGCCCCCGATAGCTAAGGATTCTCAAGCATTCACGGTTCACTCGAATTTAACCATGTCTGCTCGTGGTTTATTCGTAATTCGGAGCAGGGAGCGAGGGTGTCGGAGAACTGCGGGTCACCACGGTTAATTCGGGCCTAAAATCGGCCCTGCGAGAAAATTTCCCCGCCCGCCGCACCGGTTCATATGTCGCTCGTATACATTGCGCGTCGGACGTCATTGGGTAGGTTGGCAGGAGGATCGTACCAGCAGGGGTTGTACATGACGGGTCGCATTTTTGCTGTCGCACTGGCGACGGCAGGGTTGAGTATCGCGCCGCAGGCTTTGGCGCAGGAAACGGGCGCGCAGGAGGCGAATGCCTCTGCCGCAACGGCCGATAGCAAGCCGCCGATCATCCCGACCGCCGCTTTCGCCGGGCGCAGCCAGTTGAAGAGCGCGAAGCTCTCTCCCGACGGAAGCCGGATGGCCGCGATGGTCGAAGTGGAAGGCGTGACAAATGTCGTCATTTTCGACGCTTCGACCCGCCAGCCGGTGTCGAAATTCGGTATCGAGGAGCCGGCCGATATCGAGTGGCTGCGCTGGGCCGGCAACAGCAAGCTCATCGTCTCGATTTCGCAGCCGGGCAAATTCTTCGGCGACGACGTGCTCTATACCCGCCTGTTCCTCGCCAATATCGACACGGGCGACAGCCGCTATCTCGAACTGAAGCGGGCAGGGCGCCGGGAATCGATCGTCGATGGCGACAATTTGATTCATCTCGACGATAACGGGAACTTCGCGCTCGTATCGATGCAGCGCACGATCCGCGATTACCCGTCGGTCTATCGTTTCGACCTGTATCCGGGCGGCGACATATCGGAAGTGCAGGGCCCGAAGGACGGCGTGTGGAACTGGTATGCCGATGATGCGGGCGTCGTCCGCCTCGGCTCGGGCTGGTACCGCAATCGCCTGCGCGTCTATTACCGCAGCGATGCGACCGGCGACCTCGAAATGGCCGCCAAGGTCCGTGAAGAAGATCGCAGGGACACCTTCTGGGAAGTGTCGATCATCAAGAGCGGCAGCGACGAAGGCTATGTCCTGACCGAAGGCGAAAGCGGCCGTGTCGGCCTGCGCAAGTTCGACTTCCTCAAGGAAGAGGTGATCGAGACGGTCTACGAGCATCCCGAGTGGGATATCGACGAGGCGACCTTCCTGAAGGGCGAGCCTTTCGCGGTCTATTACACCGACGACCGCGAACGCGTCGTGTGGTTCGACGAGCAGCGTAAGAAATACCAGGGCATGCTCGAAAGCGCGCTCAAGGAAGAGCAGGTCTGGATCACGTCGAGCGACCGCGATGGCGACCGCATGCTGGTCTATGCCGGCGGCGAGAACGATCCGGGTGCGATGTATGTCCTCACCGCGAACGAAGGCCGGCTCGACCAGTTCGCCGAGCTGCGGCCGAACATCGATTTCCGCACGCTCGCCCGGCCCATGGCGGTGAGCTACGAAGCGCGCGACGGCGAAACGATCCGTGCCTATCTCACCCTGCCGCGCGGCCGGGCGGGCACCGGTCTGCCGCTCATTATCATGCCGCATGGCGGACCTTACGGCGTGCGCGACAAGCTGGAATATAACGACGAGGTCCAGCTGCTCGCCAATCGTGGCTATGCCGTGCTGCAGCCCAACTTCCGCGGTTCCTCGGGCTATGGCGACCGGTTCAGCAACCTTGGTCGTGGGCAGATCGGGCGCAAGATGCAGGACGATCTCGACGACGCGATGGACTGGGCGGTCGCACAGGGCGTGGCCGACAAGCACCGCGTGTGCGTGGTCGGCGGCTCCTATGGCGGCTACGCGGCTTTGTGGGCCGCGACCCGCAATCCCGAACGCTATCGCTGCGCGGCCAGCTGGGCAGGGGTCACCGACCTCGATGCGCAGCTCAAATACGACAAGCAGTTCTTCTCGCGAAAGGGCAGCAACCGCTGGCGCCAGCGGGTCGAGGGCGAGGAGGATTTCGACCTCGACCTGGTTTCGCCGGCGAACAATGCGGAAAAGCTGACCCGCCCGATCCTGCTCGCACACGGCAAGGACGATTCGGTCGTGCCGTTCAGCCAGTTCCGCAAGATGCAGCGCGCGCTCAAGGGCAGCGATGCCGAGGTGACCGAGCTCGTGATCGAGGACGAGGGGCACAGCTTCTCGAAGCCGGAAAACGAGAAGGCGTGGTACGATGCGCTGGTCGCCTTCCTCGCGAAGCACAATCCGGCCGAGTGAGGATTGCACCGCGCGTGGGATAAGTTGATGCCCGCGCAATTGTGCATTCGCCTGCGCGTTGTTACCTTGTGGGCGTCATGAAGGAACTGTTCCAGCACGCAGCCACCACCGAAGGCGTCACCGTGAGGGTCGCCGTCAACTTCCTGCCCGAGCAATCGCAGCCTGAAGCGGGGAAGTGGTTCTGGGTGTATCACATCCGGATCGAGAACGGTTCTGACGAGACGCTGCAGCTGCGCACACGCCATTGGCGGATCACCGATGCGCGCGGGATGGTGAACCATGTCGATGGCGAAGGCGTGGTCGGCGAACAGCCGGTCCTCGCGCCGGGCAAGAGCCACGACTACGTCTCCGGCTGCCCGCTGGCGACGCCGCATGGCACGATGGAAGGCTTCTACACCTTCACCGACGAGGGCGGAGAACCGCTCGAGGTGCGCATTCCCTTCTTCCCGCTCGCCGCGCCCGCCGAGGCGAATTGATTATATTGCAACGCAGCGTAACGCGCCCTAAACCCGCGCTCCCATGAAGCGTACGCACCTGCCTTTGAATGCCCTGCGCGTCTATGACGCGGCGGCCCGGCACCTCTCGTTCACCCGCGCGGCGGACGAGCTGGCGGTGACGCCGGCTGCGGTCGGCCAGCAGATCCGTGCGCTGGAAGATCACCTCGGGACGGTGCTGTTCCGCCGCACGTCCAAGGGGCTCGAGCTGACCGAGGAAGGGCGCGCGGGCCTCGATGCGCTGCGCGAAGGTTTCCTCAAGTTCGAGGAAAGCGTGCAGGCGATGCAGGCTGGCCAGGCGAGCGATCGCTACACCATCGCCGCGCCGCGCGAATTCTACGCCCAGTGGCTCGCCCCGCGCCTCGCCGCATTCCGCAAGGCGACGCCGGGGGTGCAGTACCAGCTGGTCGAGAACGAGAATGCCGACTTCACCGAGGCGAACCTCGACCTTGCCGTGCGGCTGGTCGACGGGCCGGGCGACCTCGAAGGGGTCGAACTCGCGCCCGCGCGCCGCGTGGTCGTGGCCGCGAAGGATGCACCGGAAGAGGTGCTCGAGACGTGGATCGACTGGCCCGGCGCCCCGCTTCCCGAAGGCGCGCAGCCCTGCGTGCAGGTCGGCAATGCGGGGCAGGCGCTCTCCAGCGCGGTCGCCGGCATGGGCAAGGCGATCCTGCCCTACCTGCTGGTCGAGGAATCGCTGAAGGCGGACAAGCTGCAGATCCTCGAAGGACCGGACGAAGGGCGCCGCGCCTACTGGCTAGTCGCGCCGCTGCCCCAGTGGCGGCAGAAGAAGGTCAAGAGCCTCGTCGCCTTCCTGACCGAGGAATGACCCCGGTCCCCACTCTCGAAACGCCGCGCTTCACCCTGCGCGCCATCGAGCCGTCGGACACGCCTGCGCTGCTGACGACGCTCGGCGACGAGGCGCAGTGCCGCTATCTCACCCGCCCGAAGTTCGACAGCGAGGAAGAGCTCGCCGGATGGCTGTTCGACCCCGACTGGAACGGCCGCACCTGGATTGCCGAGGACAAGACGAGCGGCGAGGTCGCCGCGCGCTTCGTCGCGGTCCCTGCGCATGAGGATGGGGTGGCCGAACTCGGCTGGATCACCGTGATCGCGCGGCAGGGCGAGGGCGTCGCGAGCGAATGCACCGCCGCGCTCATCGACCACCTCTTCGCAGCGGAAGACCACCGCAAGCTCACTGCCGAGGTCGATGTCGACAACACCCCCTCGATCCGCCTGCTCGAAAAGCTCGGCTTTACCCGCGAGGCGCATCTTCGCGAGCACGAGACGACCCATATCGGCCTGCGCGACGTGCTGCTCTACGGGCTCCTGAAAAGCGAGTGGCAGGCCGCGCGGGGCTAGATCCCCGAACCGTCGATTTCGCCCGGCATGTGCTGTTCGACATGGCCGCGGCGCTGGCGCTTGGCGATGACGCGCTGGCGCAGCTCCTCGAGCTTCGCATCGATCACCGCGCGCGCCTCCTTCGCGCTCATCCGGTTCTTCGCCGCAAGCTCCTCCTCCACCTCCTTGCGGATCGACTGGTAGACCGGATGGCCCGGGCCGATGCGGTGGATGCCGTATTTCTCCGGCAGGCGATGCTGGAGGAGAAAGCGCAGCAGCGTGTTGTCCGGCTTGTCCCACGTGCCGAGGATCTCGCCGCCCGAGACGATGGGCGTGGGCGTGCCCTGTATGGCGCGTTCGAGCGCACAATCCTCGAGCCGCTGCACCCCGCGCTCGAGCGCCGCGTCCCAGGCCTGTGCAAACCCCTCCGCCCCGACCCGCGCGCGCAGCTTGTAGAGCGCCTCCATGCTCTTCCCGATCGAGCGCGCGGCCTGGGCAACGATTCCCGTCGCCGCGAGCGTGGCGATGAACCGGCGCTGGAGATCGGGCGTGATGGAGTTACGCCGCGGCGCGGAATGGATGAAGGGCGCGAAGGCAAGCAGCGGATCGCCATCCTCGGGCAGCGGAGCGACATGCGCAACGGCGCTGGTGGCCTGGCGGGGAGTGGCGCGGGTAGGGGTAGGGTGGTCGGAGGACATGACCGCGCGCAGGATGCACATTCCGGCGGAGTAGGAAAATGGTTTCTAGCCGGCGAAATCATCGAGCCGCAGGCGAGGCAAGGGCGACTTCCCGCCCGAGCTCACGCGAGGAAGCCAAGCGACGCGGACGCGTCGCGCCCGGCGTTTGAGAGGCGATGCAAGAAACTGCGAAGTGGATAATGGTTTTCGCTATCAGGGTACAATGCGCGTATAGCGCGCCATGAGGCATTGTAGTTCAGATACGCTTCGACCAGCCTACAGCGATAGATCCATTCTGGGGACAGTAGTGCGATCCTTCGTTGCAAATTAGCCTTCGCATTGTCATTGAGGGTTTGTGAATAAAACGGGAACAGATTGCATGGGTAGGGTCGTCAAACTCCACGGCGAAGAGATAGAGTTACCGCTTGCTGACAACAGCTCGGAAGCGCTCAAAATCTTCAGGGCAGCGAACGAAAGGTTCCGAGAAGTTCCTTGGCCAGCACCATACTCTTCAACCAACCACGAACTTCGATTGGGGGATGCCCGGAATTTGTCTTTTCTAGAAGACGCCTCGGTGCACCTAGTGGTCACTTCACCGCCGTACTGGACCTTGAAGCAATACGAAGGTTCTGAAGGTCAAATGGGTGATGTCGAGGATTATGAGGAGTTTTTGGACGAACTCGACAAGGTTTGGAGGGAATGTGCGCGGGTATTAGTTCCTGGTGGTCGAATTGTGTGTGTTGTCGGTGATGTTTGCGTCCCTCGAAAAAAGGGGGGCAGGCACTACGTAATGCCTCTTCATGCAGATATCCAAGTGCGAGCGCGTGGCGTTGGACTAGACTGTCTGACGCCAATAATGTGGCATAAAATTGCCAATGGGGTCACTGAAGCTGAAGGTAACGGTGCTGGCTTTTACGGAAAACCATACCAGCCCGGAGCAGTGGTGAAAAACGACATTGAATATATTCTTTTCATGAGAAAAGGGGGGGGGTACCGTAAAGTCGACCCCCTACAAAAAGCACTGTCAATGCTGACAAAGCAAGAAATGCAAAGTTGGTGGCGGAGTATATGGACGGATATTAGAGGAGCCTCCACACGGCGGGGGCACCCTGCTCCGTATCCACCAGCGTTGGCCGAGCGCTTGATTAGGATGTTTTCGTTCGCTGGAGATATCGTTCTCGATCCATTTGGCGGTACCGGCAGCACCGCGGTGGCAGCTCTTAACTCCGGACGGAATTCTATTAGCCTTGATATCGAAAGCGCCTACATTGATATCGCAAGGTCGAATTTGACTAAGGCAGTATCCACAAAGCGAAAAGTTGGCGCCATTGACGCCCATCTGATCGATGTTACGCAATCTGGCTTGAATAAGGAGCGAAATTGCGATGACGTACAAGGTGCTGAAAAGGTTTCAGTCCCTATTTAACGGGGTCGTATATCGGCACCGGGCGCATAACAACGGCGACAAGGTCGCGTTGGAGCTGTTTGAGGATCTTCTCGATCTCGGAAAGTCTCCTAAATTCGTGCACGGCGTTAAGGCTGATGATAAAGTCGTAAATACGAAAAACCTTATCACCGGAAAAGAAAACAGAAGGGGCGACGGAAGCTTCGGAGCGTTGCTACCGCATCTCACGCCGAATTATCTGCCTGGATACAATGTGCCTCGCGGCCCGATCGCTAATATTGAAATTGGCGTTGAAACCAAAATCCTAGCGAAGGCGATGATCAAGCAGGTCGACAGGGTCATGTCTGATCTCGAAAATCAAGCACGGGTTTTTCGCGCAAACGGCAATCCGATTTGCGTCGCTATCGTGGGTATAAACCAGGCTCCACATTATATCTCTCATGAAGGCAATCGATCCTATCCAACTGATGGGACAGCCAAGTATCGTCACCCAATCGATGAGTGCGTCGAAGCTGAGAAACGGAT
Source organism: Erythrobacter sp. HKB08 (assembly GCF_004114695.1). Classification (NCBI taxonomy): domain Bacteria; kingdom Pseudomonadati; phylum Pseudomonadota; class Alphaproteobacteria; order Sphingomonadales; family Erythrobacteraceae; genus Erythrobacter; species Erythrobacter sp. HKB08. The sequence continues at coordinate 2,288,679 of NZ_CP035310.1, read as the reverse complement.
ACGCCAGAGAGTTGCCCCTCTTTTCGACGAACTTATAATCCTACCGTTCGAAGCTACCAACGCAGCGCCGTTTAGATTTGGCTGGCCCGATTCCACCAAGGTTACGAACGAGTATGGAGCTGCACTCCTGCGTATTTCGCAGGAATATGATAAGAGGTTCTAGCACAGCCTCCCCTTGACCCCGTTCCCAAACCCCACTAAGTGCGCGCCCAACCAACGCAGGCTCCTGGCCCGCGTCGGTCAATAGAGCTGAACATTGCCGGTCATGTCCCGGGGGCCAGTCGCTGTTGCGACGTGGCTCTTTTCTATTGGGATGGTCCCCCACGCGGGGCCTTCTGAGGGGCAGCCGTCAAAGTAACCCGGCGTTCGCGGCGGGTGGAGCGTTTCAGGCTCGTGCAGGTCAAGATGTCCGCTTCGCGGGCGTGCTTGCCTCGCTGGCTCCCCGCTGTTGCGGGGATGACGGCAGCACGGTCCCGCATCTCTCCATCCGTCATCGTAACGCTCCCACACGGTGAAGAGAGAACTCAATGCCGACGATCAACCAGCTGGTCCGCAAGGGCCGCGTTCCGCAGAAGGCCAAGAGCAAGGTCCCTGCAATGGAGCAGAACCCGCAGAAGCGCGGTGTCTGCACCCGCGTCTATACGACGACCCCGAAGAAGCCGAACTCGGCTCTGCGTAAAGTTGCCAAGGTTCGCCTGACCAACCAGCGCGAAGTCATCTCCTACATCCCCGGTGAAGGCCACAACCTGCAGGAGCACTCCGTCGTGCTCATCCGCGGCGGCCGTGTGCGCGACCTTCCGGGCGTGCGCTACCACGTCCTTCGCGGCGTGCTCGACACGCAGGGCGTGAAGGATCGCAAGCAGTCGCGCTCGAAGTACGGCGCGAAGCGTCCGAAGTAAGTTTGGCGCGGGTCTGGACCGTTCCCCCACCTTTCCACCCATAAGGATATACTCCGGGTGGAAGGGTGGGGGAGCGGGCCGGAGCCGCTAGGACGCTCACGGATGTGAGCGGCCACTCCAAAGGAGTTTTAAACATGTCACGTCGTCGTCGTCCCGAGAAGCGGGAAATCCTGCCTGATCCCAAGTTCGGTGATCAGGTCCTTTCGAAATTCATGAACAACCTGATGCTGGACGGTAAGAAGTCCGTTGCAGAGCGTATCGTCTACGGCGCGCTCGACACGGTCGAAACCAAGGCGAAGACCGATCCGGTCCAGCTGTTCCACGATGCGCTGAACAATGTGAAGCCGCAGGTCGAAGTTCGCAGCCGCCGCGTCGGTGGTGCGACCTACCAGGTTCCGGTCGAGGTTCGCCCCGAGCGTGCCCAGGCCCTCGCGATCCGCTGGCTGATCTCGGCCGCGCGTGGCCGCGCTGAAACCACCATGGCTGCCCGTCTCTCGGGCGAGCTGATGGATGCGGCGAACAATCGCGGCAATGCGGTCAAGAAGCGTGAAGACACGCACCGCATGGCCGACGCGAACCGCGCGTTCAGCCACTACCGCTGGTAATTGCCGGTTTTCGGGCAGTCCGCTCCGCAGGCGGGGCGGGCTGTCTTTAACCGGTCACACAACTCACCATATGGGGCGCGAGCACTCGCCAACCCCGAAACGAGGAATTCAACATGGCCCGCGATTATCCGCTGGAGCGTTATCGCAATATCGGCATCATGGCCCACATCGATGCCGGCAAGACCACCACGACCGAGCGTATCCTCTACTACACCGGCAAGTCCTACAAGATCGGCGAAGTCCACGACGGCGCCGCTACCATGGACTGGATGGAGCAGGAGCAGGAACGCGGCATCACCATCACCTCGGCAGCGACGACCACGTTCTGGCGCGCTGAAGACGGCAAGGGTGAAGAGCACCGGATCAACATCATCGACACCCCCGGCCACGTCGACTTCACCATCGAAGTCGAACGTTCGCTGCGCGTCCTCGACGGCGCGGTCGCGGTGTTCGACGGCGTTGCCGGCGTGGAGCCGCAGTCCGAGACCGTCTGGCGCCAGGCCGACAAGTACAAGGTCCCGCGGATGTGCTTCATCAACAAGCTCGACCGCACCGGTGCCGACTTCTACTACTGCGTCCAGTCGATCGTCGACCGCCTCGGCGCGACCCCGCTGGTGCTTTACCTGCCGATCGGCGCGGAAAGCGACCTCAAGGGTGTCGTCGATCTCGTGAACATGCGCGGCATCGTCTGGGAAGACGAAAGCCTCGGCGCAAGCTTCAACTACGTCGACATTCCGGAAGACCTGGCCGACAAGGCTGCCGAGTATCGCGAAAAGCTCGTCGAAACTGCCGTCGAGCAGGACGACGATGCGATGGAAGCGTATCTCGAAACCGGTGAAGCTCCGGACGCGGCAACGCTGAAGAAGCTCATCCGCAAGGGCACCATGGAACGCGCGTTCGTTCCGGTCCTGTGTGGTTCGGCGTTCAAGAACAAGGGCGTCCAGCCCCTGCTCGACGCGGTCGTCGACTACATGCCGTCGCCGCTCGACGTTCCGGCGATCAAGGGCGTCCTGCCCGACAGCGACGAAGAAGCGACCCGTCCGTCGTCCGACGACGAGCCGTTCTCGGCGCTGGCCTTCAAGATCATGAACGACCCGTTCGTCGGCTCGCTCACCTTCACGCGCATCTACTCGGGCAAGCTCTCCAAGGGCTCGGTCCTGAACTCGGTGAAGGACAAGAAGGAAAAGATCGGCCGTATGCTGCTGATGCACTCGAACAACCGCGAGGACATCGAAGAAGCATTCGCTGGCGACATCGTCGCTATTGCCGGCCTCAAGGAAACCACGACGGGCGACACGCTGTGTGCCCCGAGCGCTCCGATCATTCTCGAGCGTATGGAATTCCCTGAGCCGGTTATCGAGCTGTCGGTCGAACCGAAGACCAAGGCCGACCAGGAAAAGATGGGCGTTGCGCTCAACCGCCTGGCTGCCGAGGATCCGTCCTTCCGCGTCTCGACCGATCACGAATCGGGCCAGACGATCATCAAGGGCATGGGCGAGCTTCACCTCGACATCCTCGTCGATCGCATGAAGCGCGAGTTCAAGGTCGAAGCGAACGTCGGTGCGCCGCAGGTGGCATACCGCGAGTCGCTCGCCCGTGAAGTCGAAGTCGACTACACCCACAAGAAGCAGTCGGGTGGTTCGGGTCAGTTCGGCCGTGCGAAGGTCGTCGTTACCCCGGGTGAACGCGGCGGCGGCATCAACTTCGTCGACGAGATCAAGGGCGGTAACATTCCGCGCGAATACATCCCGGCTCTTGAGAAGGGCATGCGCGAGCAGGCCGAAAGCGGCTACCTCGTCGGCTTCCCGATCATCGACTTCGACATCCGTCTGGTCGATGGCGCGTACCACGACGTCGACTCGAGCGCGATCGCGTTCGAAATCTGCGGCCGCGGTGCAATGCGTGAAGTGGCACAGAAGTCGGGCATCAAGCTGCTCGAGCCGATCATGAAGGTCGAGGTCGTGACCCCCGAGGATTACCTCGGCGACGTCATCGGCGACCTCAACAGCCGTCGTGGCCAGATTCAGGGCACCGACAGCCGCGGCAACGCACAGGCGGTCGAAGCTTTCGTCCCGCTGGCCAACATGTTCGGTTACGTCAACGAGCTGCGTTCGTTCACTCAGGGCCGCGCCCAGTACACGATGCAGTTCAGCCACTACGACGAAGTGCCGGCTAACGTTGCACAGGAAGTCAAGGAGAAGCTTGCGTAAGCCAGCTTCACGGTCTAGGGGCGGCGCCTGATTCCGCGGGCGCCGTTTCCTCCCCGCAGAAATCCCAAATTTAAGACAGAGGTTATTGGAAAATGGCGAAGGAAAAATTCGAGCGCAATAAGCCGCACGTTAACGTCGGCACCATCGGTCACGTTGACCACGGCAAGACCACGCTGACCGCGGCTATCACCAAGGTCCAGGGCGCTGCAGTCGATTTCGCAAACATCGACAAGGCTCCGGAAGAGCGTGAGCGCGGCATCACCATCTCGACCGCACACGTCGAGTACGAAACCGACGCACGTCACTACGCGCACGTCGACTGCCCGGGTCACGCCGACTACGTGAAGAACATGATCACCGGTGCGGCCCAGATGGACGGCGCCATCCTGGTCGTGAACGCTGCTGACGGCCCGATGCCGCAGACCCGCGAGCACATCCTGCTTGCGCGTCAGGTCGGCGTTCCGGCTCTGGTCGTGTACATGAACAAGGTCGACCAGGTCGACGATGAAGAGCTGCTCGAGCTCGTCGAACTTGAAATCCGCGAGCTTCTCTCGGACTACGACTTCCCGGGTGACGATATTCCGATCATCAAGGGTTCGGCTCTGGCCGCTCTCGAAGGTCGCGATCCGGAAATCGGCGAGAACTCCATCAAGGAACTGATGGAAGCTGTCGACACCTACATCCCGCAGCCCGACCGTCCGGTCGACAAGGACTTCCTGATGCCGATCGAGGACGTGTTCTCGATTTCGGGTCGTGGTACGGTTGTCACCGGCCGTGTCGAAACCGGCGTCGTGAACGTTGGCGACGAAGTCGAAATCGTCGGGATCAAGGACACGCAGAAGACCACCGTCACCGGTGTCGAAATGTTCCGCAAGCTGCTCGATCGCGGTGAAGCCGGCGACAACATCGGCGCCCTGATCCGCGGCATCGGCCGTGAAGACGTGGAGCGTGGCCAGGTCCTCGCTAAGCCCGGTTCGGTCAACCCGCACACCGAGTTCAGCGCAGAAGTCTACGTCCTCTCGAAGGACGAAGGCGGCCGTCACACGCCGTTCTTCGCCAACTACCGTCCGCAGTTCTACTTCCGCACGACCGACGTGACGGGCGAAGTGATCCTGCCGGAAGGTACCGAGATGGTCATGCCGGGCGACAACGTGACGATCGACGTTAAGCTGATCGCTCCGATCGCCATGGACGAAGGTCTCCGCTTCGCAATCCGCGAAGGCGGCCGTACCGTCGGCTCGGGCGTCGTCTCGAAGATCACGAAGTAAGCTTCGTCGATCACGGCTGAAAGATTGGGGCTCGCCTCCCTCGAGGGGCGGGCCCTTTCTTTCCGCCGAATTCCGGCCTGCAGATCGTAGCCGTTGCACGGCTCGCCGCGTGTCGGAAATCCGTCGTGAAATTCGGCGGAAATCGGGGGTTGCCAGAAGCGGGTGTCACCCGTATATGCGCGCCCACAGACAGAGATTCGTCTCTGTGCAAACGGAATTAATGGAAGGTCGCCCGTTCCGGGAAACCGGGCTCAGTTAGGGCGGGCCTTCTTTTTTTGGGCCGGCAACGGCTCATTTGGCTCTTTCGCATCGGTGTAGGTAATGGAAGCTCAGAATATCCGCATTCGCCTCAAGGCGTTCGACCATCGCGTTCTCGACCAGGCAACTGGCGAAATCGCAGACACCGCGCGTCGTACGGGTGCCCTTATTCGTGGTCCCATTCCCATGCCGACGCGTATCGAGAAGTTCACCGTGAACCGCGGCCCGCACATCGACAAGAAGTCGCGCGAGCAGTTCGAGGTGCGCACGTACAAGCGTCTGCTCGACATCGTGCAGCCGAACGCCCAGACCGTCGACGCTCTGATGAAGCTCGACCTCGCTGCCGGCGTGAACGTCGAGATCAAGCTGGCCTAAGCCACTTGTCTCCGGTCGATCGGCCCCGACCTTAAACCGGGCCGAGAGTTTCGGGGCTCCGTATGGCCCCGCCGGATCGCCAGGCTTCCTGGTTTCCCGGCAAGACATAGGGATACCGCCGGATTTATCCGGGCTGCGTCCCCCGTCTAGCTCAACGGACCAATTCCGGTCTTGCGAGCACTCAGCCCGGACGGGGCGACGCATCACAAAACGGGCTGGCAAGCACCTCGGATGGGCCGGGGTGCCTCTGTGTTAGGAGTTTTGACGATGCGCACCGGCGTAATCGCAAAGAAAGTCGGGATGACCCGCCTGTTCCAGGAGGACGGACGTCACGTTCCCGTGACCGTTCTCGCTCTGGAAGACTGCCAGGTTGTTTCCCACCGTACCGCAGACCGCGATGGCTACTTCGCCCTGCAGGTCGGTTCGGGTGAAGCCAAGCAGAAGAACGTCAACAAGCCGCAGCGTGAGCACTTCGCGAAAGCCGAAGTTCCGCTGAAGATGAAGGTCGCGGAATTCCGCGTCGACAGCGAAGAAGCACTGCTTCCGGTCGGCGCGCGGATCAGCGCGGAACACTTCGTCGCAGGCCAGAAGGTCGACATCACCGGTCACACCCAGGGTAAGGGTTTCGCCGGTGCAATGAAGCGTTGGGGCTTCGGGGGTCTTCGTGCATCGCACGGTGTCTCGATCAGCCACCGTTCGCACGGTTCGACCGGTCAGAACCAGGATCCGGGCAAGGTCTTCAAGGGTAAGAAGATGGCTGGTCACATGGGTGATCGCCAGCGTACCCAGCAGAACCTCGAAGTCGTGCGCACCGACGCCGACCGCGGTCTGATCTTCGTCAAGGGTTCGGTCCCCGGCCACAAGAATGGCTGGCTCGTCGTTCGCGATGCCGTGAAGGTTTCGCACGCCGATCTGCCGTTCCCGGGTGCGATGCGTCGCAACGAAGACGAATTCAAATCGGAAGACGCTGACGCCGGCCTCGTCGAGAGCGCGGCCGAGCACGAAGTCGGCACCGAAGTTTCTGCAGAACAGCAGGAAAAGCTGGCTCAGCAGCAGGACGCGGGCGTGGGTACCGAAAGCGGCACCCCCGAAGCCGATCCGAATGCTAAGAACGAGGAGTCCTGATCGTGAAGGTCAAGGTCCAGAAAATCGACGGTAAGGCGTCGGGCGATATCGAGCTCAACGATGCCGTGTTCGGTGTCGAGCCGCGTGCAGACATCCTGCACCGCGTCGTCACCTGGCAGCTCGAGAACCGCCGCGGTACGGCTCGTCCGACCCGCGAACGTTCCGACGTTGCGCGCACGGGCAAGAAGTTCGGCAAGCAGAAGGGTTCGGGCGGCGCTCGTCACGGCGACCGCGGCGCTCCGATCTTCATCGGCGGCGGTAAGGCTCATGGTGCGCGCAAGCGTGACTTCGAGCAGTCGCTGAACAAGAAGATCCGTGCCCTCGGTCTCAAGATGGCGCTTTCGAGCAAGGCGAAGGACGGCCTCGTCGTCGTCGACAGCCTCGAACTCAAGGACGCCAAGACCAAGGCTCTCAAGGGTCACTTCGACAAGGCCGGCTTCAACGGCAAGGTCCTGGTGATCGACGGCGAAAGCGTGAACGACGCCTTCAAGAAGGCCGCCGGCAACCTGCCGGGCGTGAACGTGCTGCCGGCCATGGGCGCCAACGTCTACGACATCCTCAACCACGACACGCTCGTCCTGACCAAGGACGCGGTCGAAAAGCTGGAGGCGCGCTTCAATGGCTAAGAAGCAGGAAATCGACGCGCGTCACTACGATGTGATCGTGGCACCGCACATTACCGAGAAGTCGACCCTGGCGTCGGAACACAACGCCGTCGTCTTCAAGGTAGCGAACGAAGCGACCAAGCCGCAGATCAAGGAAGCGGTTGAAGCTCTGTTCGATGTCAAGGTTACCGGCGTGAACACGCTCGTCCAGAAGGGCAAGTCGAAGCGCTGGAAGGGCAAGCCGTACAAGCGCACGGACGTCAAGAAGGCGATCGTTACGCTGGCCGAAGGTGACTCGATCGACGTCACCAGCGGGCTCTGAGGCCAAGGGACTAGGATAGAACAATGGCACTCAAGAACTACAAACCGACAAGCCCGGCACGCCGCGGCCTGATCCTCGTCGACAAGTCCGGCCTGTTCAAGGGCAAGCCGGTCAAGTCGCTGACGGAAGGCAAGCGCAAGACGGGCGGCCGCAACAACAAGGGCCATGTCACCTCGCGTGGCATGGGCGGCGGTCACAAGCAGAAGTACCGCTTCATCGACTTCAAGCGTCGCAAGTGGGACGTCGAAGGCACCGTCGAGCGGATCGAATACGATCCGAACCGCACCGCCTTCATCGCGCTCATCAAGTACGATGACGGTGAACTCGCCTACATCATCGCTCCGCAGCGTCTCGCTGTTGGCGACAAGGTGATTGCCGGCGAGAAGGTCGACACGAAGCCGGGCAACGCGATGCTTCTCGGCCAGATGCCGGTCGGCACCATCTGCCACAACGTGGAGATGAAGCCGGGCAAGGGTGGCCAGATCGCTCGCAGCGCAGGCGCCTATGTCCAACTCGTCGGTCGTGACCGCGGCATGGTCATCGTTCGCCTGAACTCGGGCGAGCAGCGCTACCTGCGTGCGGACTGCATGGGCACCGTCGGCGCGGTTTCGAACCCGGACAACCAGAACCAGAACCTGGGCAAGGCCGGTCGTCGCCGCTGGATGGGCATCAAGCCGCTCACCCGTGGTGTCGCGAAGAACCCGGTCGACCACCCGCACGGTGGTGGTGAAGGCAAGACCTCTGGTGGCCGTCATCCGGTTACCCCGTGGGGCAAGCCGACCAAGGGTGCTCGTACCCGCAAGAACAAGGCGACGGACAAGATGATCATCCGTTCGCGTCACGCGAAGAAGAAGAGGTAATCGGACATGGCACGTTCCGTTTGGAAAGGTCCGTTCGTCGAACTCAGCCTCCTCAAGAAAGCCGAGGAAGCACAGGATGCGAACAGCAACAAGCCGATCAAGACCTGGTCGCGCCGTTCGACGATCCTCCCGCAGTTCGTTGGTCTGACGTTCAACGTCTACAACGGTCAGAAATTCATCCCCGTCTCCGTTTCGGAGGAAATGGTCGGTCACAAGCTTGGTGAATTTGCGCCCACGCGCACGTTCCACGGCCACATCGCCGACAAGAAGGGTAAGCGCTAATGGGCAAGCAGAAAGCACCCCGCCGCGTTGCTGAAAACGAGGCGCTGGCAGTCGGCACCACCATTCGTGGTTCGGCCCAGAAGCTGAACCTCGTGGCCGAGCTCATCCGTGGCAAGAAGGCCGAGGAAGCGATGAACATCCTCGCTTTCTCGAAGAAGGCCATGGCCAAGGACGCGAGCAAGGTTCTCGCTTCGGCCATCGCCAATGCCGAGAACAACCACGATCTCGACGTCGACTCGCTCGTCGTGGCGGAAGCCTCGGTCGGCAAGTCGATCACCATGAAGCGTTTCCACGTTCGTGGCCGCGGCCGGAGCACTCGCATCCTGAAGCCGTTCAGCCGCCTTCGTATCGTGGTTCGCGAGCAGGAAGAGGCGTAAGATGGGCCAGAAGAGCAATCCGATCGGTCTGCGCCTGCAGATCAACCGTACCTGGGACAGCCGCTGGTACGCCGAAGGGCGTGACTACGCGAAGCTGCTCAAGGAAGACATCGAGATCCGCAAGTACATCCTCGAGAACGTGCCGCAGGCTGCGATCTCGAAGGTCGTGATCGAGCGTCCGGCGAAGCTTTGCCGCATCTCGATCTACGCGGCTCGCCCGGGTGTCATCATCGGCAAGAAGGGCGCAGACATCGAAAAGCTGCGTTCGAAGCTGTCGACCATGACCGAAAGCGAAGTGAAGCTGAACATCGTCGAGATCCGCAAGCCGGAAATCGACGCGAAGCTCGTCGCCCAGGGTGTCGCCGACCAGCTGATCCGCCGTGTCGCGTTCCGCCGTGCGATGAAGCGCGCCGTTCAGTCGGCCCTTCGCCTTGGCGCCGAAGGCATCAAGATCGTCTGCGGTGGCCGTCTCGGCGGCGCTGAAATCGCCCGCGTCGAGTGGTATCGCGAAGGTCGCGTTCCGCTGCACACGCTGCGCGCCAATGTCGACTATGCAGAAGCCGAAGCGCTGACCGCATACGGCATCATCGGCATCAAGGTCTGGATCTTCAAGGGCGAAATCCTCGCTCACGATCCGACCGCGCAGGACCGTCTCATGATGGAAGCCCAGACCTCGGGCGTCCGTCCGGCGCGCTGATTGCAGGATAGGTAAGAGAAAATGCTGCAACCGAAGAAAACCAAGTACCGCAAGGCCTTCAAGGGCAAGATCAAGGGCGACGCGAAGGGCGGCACCACGCTGAACTTCGGCTCTTACGGTCTCAAGGCCCTCGAGCCGGAGCGGATCACCGCGCGCCAGATCGAGGCGGCTCGCCGTGCGATCACGCGTCACATCAAGCGTCAGGGTCGTCTCTGGATCCGCGTGTTCCCGGATGTGCCGGTGTCGAAGAAGCCTGCCGAAGTCCGTCAGGGTAAAGGTAAGGGTTCGGTCGAATACTGGGCTGCCCGCGTCAAGCCGGGTCGCATCCTGTTCGAACTCGACGGCGTCCCCGGTCCGCTCGCTGCAACCGCTTTCGAGCGTGCGGCGATGAAGCTTCCGATCAAGACGAAGGTCGTTGCCCGTTTCGGCGACACCTCGCACCTGGAGGGCTAAACGATGTCCAAGATCGAAGACCTTCGCACCAAGTCCGACGACCAGCTCGCAGAGCAGCTCACCGAGCTGAAGCGCGAGCAGTTCAACCTCCGCTTCCAGGCGGCGACCAACCAGTTGGAAGCCCCTGCGCGGATCAAGGAAGTCCGCCGCACGATCGCGCAGATCAAGACTCTGCAGACCGAACGCGCAGCGGCTTCGGCCAAGGCTTAAGGAGCTAACGATGCCGAAGCGTATCCTCATCGGGACCGTCACCTCCGACAAGACCGACAAGACCGTGACCGTGAAGGTCGAGCGCAAGGTGAAGCACCCGCTTTACGGGAAGATCATCCGTCGCTCGAAGAACTATCACGCGCACGACGAGAAGAACGAATACAACGTTGGCGATACCGTCCGCATCGAGGAGACCAAACCGATCTCCAAGACGAAGACGTGGACCGTCATCGACCGTGTGCAGGCGTCGAAGGGCGTGGCTGTTGAAGCCGACCTCGACGTGGAAGCCGCGGGTAACTGAGACTTTAGACGTTAGGAACTGCCGGACTCGTACCGGCAAGCCAGTGAGAAGGAACCGGATCTATGATCCAGATGCAATCCAATCTCGACGTCGCGGACAACAGCGGCGCAAAGCGCGTCCAGTGCATCAAGGTACTGGGTGGCTCTAAGCGCCGGACTGCTTCCGTTGGCGACGTGATCGTGGTTTCCGTGAAGGAAGCCCAGCCGCGTGCACGCGTCAAGAAGGGCGACGTGCACCGTGCGGTGATCGTGCGTACCAAGAAGGACGTTCGTCGTCCCGATGGCAGCGTGATCCGCTTCGACAGCAACGCCGCTGTCCTGGTCAACAAGAGCGAAGAGCCGATCGGCACGCGTATCTTTGGCCCGGTCGTGCGCGAACTGCGCGGTCGCGGCTTCATGAAGATCATTTCGCTCGCTCCGGAGGTGCTCTGATGGCTGCCGCGAAAATCAAGAAGGGTGACAGCGTCGTCGTCCTGTCCGGCAAGGACAAGGGCAAGACCGGCACCGTGACCAAGGTTCTCCCGAAGGAAGCCAAGGTCGTGGTCGAAGGCATGAATGTCGCAACCCGTCACCGCAAGCCGAGCCAGACCAACCCGCAGGGTGGCATCGATCGCTTCGAAGCGCCGATGCACATCTCGAAGGTGGCCGTGGCTGATCCCAAGGACGGCAAGCCGACCCGTGTCCGCTTCGAAGAGAAGGACGGCAAGAAGGTCCGTGTCGCCGTGAAATCCGGGGAGACCATCGATGGCTGATTACACGCCTCGCATGAAGAAGCGCTACGACGACGAGATCGTCAAGGCGATGACCGAGAAGTTCGGCTACAAGAACCGCATGGAAGTTCCGAAGCTGGAAAAGATCACGCTCAACATGGGCGTGGGCGAAGCCAGCCAGGACAAGAAGAAGGTTCAGGTTGCCGCTGAAGAAATGGCGCTGATCGCCGGCCAGAAGCCGGTCATCACCAAGGCGAAGAAGTCGATTGCGCAGTTCAAGCTGCGTGAAGGCATGCCGATCGGTTGCAAGGTTACCCTGCGCCGCGACCGCATGTTCGAATTCGTCGACCGCCTGGTGACCATCGCCATGCCCCGCATCCGCGACTTCCGCGGCCTGAACGCCAAGTCGTTCGACGGTCGTGGCAACTACGCGATGGGTCTCAAGGAGCAGATCATCTTCCCGGAGATCAGCTACGACAAGATCGAGAAGGTGCGCGGCATGGACATCATCGTCACCACCACCGCGAAGACCGACGAGGAAGCGCGCGAGCTGCTTCGCCTGTTCGGTTTCCCGTTCCCGGCTGAGCAAGCCGCAGAAAAGGAAGCGGCGTGAGCCGCTAAGGAAGAGAGCTTAAGTCCAATGGCGAAACTGAGTTCGATCAACAAGAACGAGCGTCGCAAGAAGCTCGTGAAGAAGTACGCGGCGAAATACGCGCGTCTGAAGGCTATTGCCGATGATGAATCGCTCGACGAGAGCGAACGTCTCATCGCGCGCCTGAAGATGGCGGAAATCCCGCGCAACGCGAACCCGACCCGCGTGCGCAACCGCTGCGCCACCACCGGCCGCCCGCGCGGCTATTATCGCAAGTTCGGCATCAACCGTATCGAGCTGCGCGACCTCGGCAACAAGGGCCTGATTCCGGGCCTGACCAAGTCGAGCTGGTGAGGATCTAGATTATGGCAATGACCGATCCCCTGGGTGATATGCTCACCCGTATCCGCAACGGCCAGCAGGCGAAGAAGGACTCCGTCCTTTCGCCGGCTTCCAAGCTGCGTGCGAACGTCCTCGAAGTGCTCCAGCGCGAAGGCTACATCCGTGGCTACAGCGAAGACGCTTCGGGCAAGCACCCGGCACTGCGGATTGAACTGAAGTATTTTGAGGGCGAACCTGCGATCAAGCACGTCGCTCGCGTCTCCAAGCCTGGCCGCCGCGTCTATTCGGGTTCGAAGGAACTTCCGACCGTGCGCAACGGCCTCGGCATCACCATCGTCTCGACGCCGAAGGGCGTGCTTTCCGACGCGGAAGCTCGCACCGAGAACGTCGGCGGCGAAGTGCTGGCGGAGGTGTTCTGATGAGCCGCATCGGCAAAAAGCCGGTCGCGATCCCGAGCGGGGTCGAGGCCAAGATCGACAACGGTACGCTGTCCGTGAAGGGTCCGAAGGGTACCCTTTCCATGGGTCTGTCCGACCTCATCGACTACAAGGTCGAAGGCGACGAGATCCAGGTCAACCCGGCCAACGACACCAAGCAGGCGCGTTCCTACTGGGGCATGCAGCGCACGCTGGTCTCGAACCTGGTCGAAGGCGTCACCGAAGGTTTCACGAAGACTCTCGAGATCACCGGTGTCGGCTACCGTGCGCAGGCGCAGGGCAAGAAGCTCAAGCTTCAGCTCGGCTACAGCCACGACGTTGACCTCGACGTGCCGGAAGGCATCGAAGTGAAGACTCCCGACCAGACCACTGTCGAGGTTTCGGGCATCGACAAGCAGGCCGTCGGCCAGTTTGCCGCCGAAATCCGCCGCTGGCGCAAGCCGGAGCCCTACAAGGGCAAGGGTATCAAGTACCGGGGCGAATACGTCTTCCGCAAGGAAGGGAAGAAGAAGTAAGATGGCTAAGCTTTCCCTGTTCGAACGCCGCCGTCGCCGTGTCCGCACGGCTCTGCGCAAGCACGCCGGCAGCAAGCCGCGCCTGTCGGTCCACCGCACCGGCCAGCACATCTATGCCCAGATCATTGACGACGCAGAAGGCCGCACCGTGGCCGCTGCCTCGACGCTGGGCAGCAAGAGTGCCGGCGGTAACGTCGAAGCCGCAGCCAAGGTCGGCAAGGACATCGCCGCGGCAGCCAAGAAGGCTGGCGTCACCACTGTCGTGTTCGACCGCGGCGGGTTCCTCTACCATGGCCGCGTGAAGGCGCTGGCCGATGCCGCCCGCGAAGGCGGGCTGGAGTTCTGATAATGGCAGACGAAAAGAAAACCGAAGCGACCGAAGAACAGAAGGTCGCTACCGCTGAAACCGAGCACGCTGTGACGCACGAAGAGCCGGCTGTTGCCGACACGCCGTCCGAAGCTGCCGACAACCAGTCGGCTGCCCAGGGCGACGAAGGCAAGCCGCAGCAGCGTCGTGGCCGTGGCGGCCGTGACGGTGGTGACAACCGTGGCCGTGGCCGCGGTCGTGGCCGCGACGGTGGTCGTGGTCGCCGCGAGGAAGAAGACGACGGCATCATCGAGAAGCTGGTTCACATCAACCGCGTCTCGAAGACCGTTAAGGGCGGTAAGCGTTTCGGCTTTGCAGCTCTGGTTGTCGTCGGTGACGGCTCGGGCCGCGTCGGCTTCGGCCACGGCAAGGCTCGCGAAGTTCCGGAAGCCATCACCAAGGCTACCGCTGCTGCGCGCAAGAAGATGATCCGCGTCCCGCTCAAGGAAGGTCGCACGCTGCACCACGACGGCAAGGGTCGTTTCGGTGCCGGCAAGGTCACCGTCCGCACCGCACCTCCGGGTACCGGCATCATCGCCGGTGGTCCGATGCGTGCAGTGTTCGAGAGCCTGGGCGTTGCCGACGTCGTGACCAAGTCGGTCGGTACGTCGAACCCCTACAACATGATCCGCGCCACCTTCGACGCGCTGCAGAACCAGTCGTCGCCGAAGTCGGTTGCGCAGCGTCGCGGCAAGAAGGTCGCCGACCTGCTCGGTCGCGGTGGCGCCAGCGAAGCCGAGGCGGAAGCTGAAGCTGCTGCCGTAACGGAGTAAGACGATGGCGAAGAAAGAAACCATCAAGCTCAAGCAGGTCGGATCGCCCCTGCGTCGGCCGGAAAGCCAGCGCAAGATCCTGATCGGCCTGGGTCTCAACAAGATGCACAAGGTCGTCGAACGCCAGGACACGCCGGAAGTGCGTGGCGCGGTCGCAAAGATCCCGCATCTCGTCGAGATCATCGACTAATCACTTTACCGAAGCGGTCCGGTTCGTTACCGGGCCGCTTCCATTTCAGCGCGAAACAAAGCGAAAGCGAGTGCACACTATGAAACTCAACGACATCCGTGACAACGAAGGCGCCCGCAAGGGTCGCATGCGCATCGGCCGTGGTATCGGCTCGGGCAAGGGCAAGACCGGTGGCCGTGGCCAGAAGGGTCAGAAGAGCCGCTCGGGCGTTGCCATCAAGGGCTTCGAAGGCGGCCAGATGCCGCTTCACATGCGTCTTCCGAAGCGCGGCTTCAACAATCCGTTCGGCAAGGACTTTGCCGAAGTGAACATCGGCATGGTTCAGAAGTTCATCGACGCGAAGAAGCTCGATGCGAAGAAGGACATCGACCACGCGGCCCTCAAGGCTGCCGGCCTCGCCCGTGGCGGCAAGGACGGCGTCCGCCTGCTGGGCAAGGGCGAACTGAAGGCCAAGGTCAAGTTCGTCGTCGCCGGCGCATCGAAGGGTGCGATCGAAGCGGTCGAAAAGGCTGGCGGTTCGGTCGAAGTGACCGCGCCGAAGAAAACGGCCGAAAAAGCCGACTAAACGGTAAAATTAGGGAGCGGGGGTTCGACAATCGAACCTCCGCTCCCTATTTATCTTGCCTGAGCCGGGAGGGACCGGCGCCACATCAGGATTCAAGAACTTCCCATGGCATCACGCGCCGATAATCTTGCGAGCAATCTCAGCTTCGCCAACTTCTCGAAAGCGACCGAGCTCAAGAACCGTATCTGGTTCACCATCGGTGCGCTGATCGTCTTCCGCTTCCTGAGCTTCGTGCCGCTCCCGGGCGTCAACCCGGCCGCGCTGCAGAACCTGACGGACCAGGCACGCGGCGGCATCCTCGACATGTTCAACACCTTCACGGGCGGCAGCCTCGAGCGCATGAGCCTCATCGCGCTCGGCGTCATGCCCTACATCACGGCCTCGATCGTGATCCAGCTGGCGGCTTCGCTCCACCCGACGCTCGCCGCGCTGAAGAAGGAAGGCGCCACCGGGCGCCAGAAACTGAACCAGTACACCCGTTACGGCACGGTCTTCCTGTGCGCGATCCAGGGCTGGTTTCTCGCATCGGGCCTCGAAAGTTTCGCCGCGGCCAATGGCCTGCAGGCGGTCGTCGACCCGGGCGTGATGTTCCGTATCGTTGCGGTCATCAGCCTCATCGGCGGCACCATGTTCCTCCTGTGGCTGGGCGAGCAGATCACCAGCCGCGGCATCGGCAACGGTGTTTCGCTGATCATCATGGCGGGCATCGTCGCCCAGTTCCCGACCTTCGCCTCGAACCTGTTCGAAGGCGGCCGCACGGGTAACATCACGGCACCGGTGATAGCTGCCTTCATCGCGATGGTGGTGATCCTGATCCTCATCATCTGCTTCTTCGAGCGCGCCCAGCGCCGCCTGCTGATCCAGTATCCCAAGCGCGCCACGGCCCGCGGGATGATGCAAGCCGACCGTTCGCACCTGCCGCTCAAGCTCAACACCGCAGGCGTCATTCCGCCGATCTTCGCCAGCTCGCTGCTCCTGCTGCCGCTGACGATCACGCAGTTCGCGGGCAATTCGCTCGATACCGACAGCAGCGGCGGCGCGTTCCTGCAGCAGATGCTGCAGTACCTCGGGCAGGGCCAGCCGCTCTACCTCGCGCTCTACGCCATCGGCATCATCTTCTTCTGCTTCTTCTACACCGCTGTCGTCTTCAACCCGGAAGACACGGCCGAGAACCTGAAGAAGAACGGCGGCTTCATCCCCGGCATCCGCCCGGGCAAGCGCACCGCCGACTATCTGGATTACGTCCTGACCCGCATCACGGTGGTTGGCGCGATCTATCTCACGCTGGTCTGCATCATCCCCGAATGGGCGATCGGCCAGCTCGGCGTTCCGATCTTCCTCGGCGGCACCAGCCTGCTGATCGTCGTGAACGTGACTGTGGATACGATCAGCCAGATCCAGTCGCATCTTCTCGCGCACCAGTATGGTGACCTCATCAAGAAGGCCAAACTCAAGGGCCGCATGCGTTGATCCGCACGGCGGCACCAAGGGGGTATTGCTCGTGAACATCATCCTGTTGGGTCCGCCGGGTGCGGGCAAGGGTACGCAGTCAGCCAATCTCGTAGAGCATCATGGCATGCGCCAGCTCTCGACCGGCGACATGCTTCGCGCCGCAGTCAAGGCGCAGAGCGAGGTCGGCCTGCGTGCCAAGGCAGTGATGGAGCGCGGCGAGCTTGTTTCCGACGAGATCGTCTCCGCGCTGATCGATGCCGAACTTGCCGCCATGGGCGACGATGTCGGCGCGATCTTCGACGGCTACCCGCGCACCGCCGCACAGGCTGAATCGCTCGACGGCATTCTCGAAAAGAACGGCCGCAAGCTGGACTACGTGATCGAGCTTCAGGTCGATGAGGACGCGCTGGTCGATCGCATCACCGGCCGCTTCACCTGCGCCAATTGCGGTGAGGGCTATCACGATCGCTACAAGCTCCCCGAGAAAGAGGGCGTGTGCGACAAGTGCGGTTCGACCGAGTTCAAGCGTCGTCCCGACGATAACGAGGAAACCGTTCGCAAGCGGATGCAGGAATATCGCGCCAAGACCGCGCCGATCCTGCCCTTCTACGAAGATCGCGGTATCGTCCGCCGGGTCGACGGCATGGCCGCGATCGAGGACGTGACCAAGGCGATCGAAGCTATCCTCGCTTCCTGAAATCTCGACCCTTTCCAAGCCGCCCCTCACGTGGAATAGGTGCGGCCAAGGAAAGGGATCGAAATGCTCAAATCCATCGTACCGGCCGCAGTGCTGGCACTTGCCGTCTCCGCACCGGCGCAGGCGGAAGTCGTCGCGCAAGGCAACGGCAGCTTCGTCACGCGCGACCGGGCGGTCGTTTCCGCCGACCTGCGCGAAACCTGGCTCAAGCTGATTTCGCCTGGCGAGTGGTGGGACGATGCCCACACCTGGAGCGGCGATGCGGAAAACATGTCGATCACCCCGCAGGGTGGCGGCTGTTTCTGCGAACGTATCCCCGCCGATGAAAAGCGCGACGAAGTCGGCCTCGCCGGCAGCGTCGAGCACATGACCGTCATCCACGCCTCGCCCGACAATGTCCTGCGCATGCGCGGCGGCCTGGGCCCGCTCCAGAGCGAGCCGGTCGATGGCGTTCTCACCATTGCGCTTTCGGAATCGAAAGAGGGCACGGTGATCGTCTTCGAATATGTCGTGGGTGGCTACATGCGCTTCGAAACCCCGGTGATCGCGCGTGCGGTCGACGGGGTGATGAGCCAGCAGCTCTCGCATCTCGCGGAGTTGCTCGGCCGCGTCGACGAGCCGAAGAAGCCTGCCGAGGACAAGGCTGAAGAGGCTCCGGAAGAGAGCGAAGCTGCCGAGGAAGAGGCTGAAGAGGATGCTCCGGAACGCGAGTCGGTCGACGAAGCGTTCGGCGATATCGAGTAAGCGCTTGGAGAAACTTGGCCTTTGGCATGGCGGCATTCGTCGCTAGGGTGCCGCCCATGCACATAGGCGCGAGTCGGAAAACCGACCGCGATACATGACGCGCTAGTGGTCGCTGACAATCTTGCGGGGCAGGGGCGAAGTCCCTCCCGCCAGCTCAGGAGGGGACCCATGGCTTCAGTCTACGACCGTCACGTCGATCTCAACCAGTTCATGGAAGGCGTTAAGAAGCGCAATCCGGGCCAGGATGAATTCATCCAGGCCGTGCACGAGGTTGCGCAGGACATTTTCGACTTCATCGAGGACAAGGAAGAATACCACGAAGCGCAGATCCTGCGCCGCATCGCCGAGCCCGACCGCGTGGTCTCGTTCCGCGTGTGCTGGGAAGACGACAACCACAACATCCGCGTCCAGCGCGGTTGGCGCGTCCAGAACAACAACGCCATCGGCCCCTACAAGGGCGGCATCCGCTTCCACCCGAGCGTGAACGAAAGCGTCCTGAAATTCCTCGCCTTCGAGCAGACCTTCAAGAACTCGCTCACCGGCCTGCCGATGGGCGGCGGCAAGGGCGGGGCGAACTTCAACCCCAAGGGCAAGAGCGACAGCGAGGTCATGCGCTTCTGCCAGAGCTTCATGACCGAACTCTATCGCCATATCGGCCCGGATACCGACGTGCCGGCAGGCGACATCGGCGTGGGCGCGCGCGAAATCGGTTACATGTTCGGCCAGTACAAGCGCATCACCAACCGCTGGGAAGGCGTGCTCACGGGCAAGGCGACGGAATATGGCGGCTCGCAGATGCGGCCTGAAGCGACCGGCTACGGCGCGGTCTACTTCCTGCAGAACATGCTCAAGCACAAAGGCGATGACATCGAGGGGAAGACGGCGGTCATTTCCGGCTCGGGCAATGTCGCGACCCATGCGGCCGAGAAGATCACCCAGCTCGGCGGCAAGGTCCTGACCCTGTCTGACAGCGGCGGTTTCATTCACGATCCCGACGGGTTCGACCAGGAGAAGATCGACTGGGTGAAGCAGCTCAAGAACGTGAAGCGCGGGCGGATCAGTGAATATGCCGACCACTTCACCAATGCGACCTTCCACGAAGGCAAGCGCCCCTGGGACGTCTCGTGCGACCTGGCGCTGCCGTGTGCGACGCAGAACGAGCTCAACGAGGACGAGGCGAAGGCTCTGGTCGCCAACGGCGTGATCGGAGTATCGGAAGGCGCGAACATGCCGACGACGCTCGAGGGGGTGAAGGTCTTCCACGATGCGAAGATCCTCTACGGCCCGGGCAAGGCGGCGAATGCCGGCGGTGTCGCGGTCTCCGGCCTCGAGATGAGCCAGAACTCAGAGCGCATCAGCTGGAACCACGAACGGCTCGGTGAAATGCTGACCGAGCTGATGGAGGGCATCCACGGCAAGTGCGTCGAATATGGCGAGCAGGACGGCGGCTATGTCGACTACGTGAAGGGCGCGAATATCGCCGGCTTCAAGAAGGTCGCCGACGCCATGCTGGCCTTCGGCGTCGTCTGATCGTCCACATTCCGGCGCGCCGTGTGGGTGCGAGCTATTTTGACAAGCCGCCCGGCTCGTGTAGGATAGTTGCATTGCACGGTGCGCCACCCATATGGGCGGCGTCGCTTGTTGCGCGCGTCGCCTGTTGACCTGAGAGGCGAATCACCGTAAGCGCGCCATTCATTCGACAATTTCGGAGAAGTCCGGCAGGCGGCAGCCAATGATGCGCGCCATCCGGGCTTTTTGCCGTAGCGGCGCCGGAGCGGTCGATTGAATTGAGCGATGAGATAGGGGTGCGTCCCTTTGCCAGTCGGCGAAACGGCGTAAATCCCTGTGGAGCATGGAGAAGTAAGTGGCTCGTATTGCCGGGGTAAACCTCCCCACCAACAAGCGCGTTATCATCGCGCTGACCTACATTCACGGTATTGGCCGCACGACGGCCGTCGAGATCGCCAACAAGCTTGGCATCGATCACACCCGCCGTGTCCAGGACCTGTCCGACGAGGAAGTCCTGCGCATTCGTGAAACGATCGACAGTGACCACACGGTCGAAGGCGACCTTCGTCGTGAAACCGCGATGAACATCAAGCGCCTGATGGACCTCAAGTCCTATCGCGGCCTGCGTCACCGTAACGGCCTGCCCGTTCGCGGTCAGCGCACGCACACGAACGCCCGTACCCGCAAGGGCAAGGCCAAGCCGATCGCCGGGAAGAAGAAGTAAGCCGGGTCCTAGAGACCTTCAGGCTTTTTCCTTCGTCCGCAAAAAAAGGAATACGAGAAATGGCACGCGAACCCGCCAAGATCAGGCGCCGTGACAAGAAGAACATCACCAGCGGCGTGGCGCACATCAACGCCAGCTTCAACAACACCATGATCACCATCACCGATGCGCAGGGCAATGCGATCAGCTGGTCCAGCGCCGGCATGATGGGCTTCAAGGGTAGCCGCAAGTCGACGCCGTATGCCGCGCAGGTCGCTGCAGACGATGCCGGCAAGAAGGCTGCGGAACACGGTGTTCGCACCCTCGAAGTCGAAGTGAAGGGCCCGGGCTCGGGTCGTGAGAGCGCGCTGCGTGGTCTCGCTGCAGTCGGCTTCAACATCACGTCGATCCGTGACGTGACGCCGATCCCGCACAACGGCGTGCGGCCTTCGAAGCGGCGCCGCGTCTGATCCGAACCTGCCTGGCGGCCCTTCGGGGTCGCCGACATTCCTCGGACCGGACGCGCTCACAAGGCGCTGCCGGTCCTGCCCGCATCTAGTCCCAGGGGAAATCCATGTCCGTCAATACCAAGAACTGGCAGGAACTTAAGAAACCCAACACCCTCGACATCAAGGAAGCCGGTGGCGACAAGAGCCGCAAGGCAACCTTCGTCGCAGAACCGCTCGAGCGCGGCTACGGCCTGACGCTCGGCAACGCGCTGCGCCGCGTTCTGCTTTCGTCGCTCCAGGGTGCCGCGATCACGTCGATCAAGATCGAGAACGTGCTGCACGAGTTCAGCTCGCTCGCCGGCGTGCGCGAGGACGTGACCGACATCGTCCTCAACGTGAAGCAGATTGCCCTCAAGATGGAAGGCGAAGGCGCCAAGCGTCTGCAGCTTTCCGCGACCGGCCCGGCCGAAGTCACCGCCGGTGACATCGCCGTGACCGGCGACATCGAGGTGATGAACAAGGATCTCGTGATCTGCCACCTCGACGAAGGTGCGAACCTCAACATGGAACTGACCGCAGACGTCGGCAAAGGCTACGTCCCGGCTGTCCAGAACCGTCCGGCAGACGCGCCGATCGGCCTTATCCCGGTCGACTCGCTTTACTCGCCGGTTCGCCAGGTGAGCTACAAGGTCGAGAACGCCCGCGTCGGCCAGGAACTGGACTACGACAAGCTGTCGCTGACCGTCGAAACCGACGGCACCGTTACGCCGGAAGACGCGGTGGCCTATGCCGCGCGCATCCTGCAGGACCAGCTGACCCTCTTCGTCCACTTCGAAGACGGTATCCCGCAGCCGAGCTCGGCCATGATCGGCCAGGCCGCGCAGCCGGAAGAAAGCGACGCCAACCAGCTCAACCGCTACCTTCTCAAGAAGGTCGACGAGCTGGAACTGTCGGTCCGTTCGGCCAACTGCCTCAAGAACGACAACATCATCTACATCGGCGACCTGGTCCAGAAGACCGAAGCCGAGATGCTGCGTACACCGAACTTCGGCCGCAAGTCGCTCAACGAGATCAAGGAAGTCCTCTCCAGCATGGGTCTGCGCCTCGGGATGGATATCCCGGGCTGGCCGCCGGAGAACATCGAAGAAATGGCCAAGAAGCTCGAACAGGAACTTCTCGGCTAATTACGGGAATGGGCCGGACCCGAATATCCGGCCCGTACCGGGGTACCTCGCACGGCCCCCTTACGAACGAAGGAAAGTATAATGCGTCACGGAATTTCGCAGCGTAAGCTGAGCCGCAAGTCGGGCCACCGCAAGGCCCTGTTCCGCAACATGTCGGCCGCGCTGATCAAGCACGAGCAGATCCTGACCACGGCTCCGAAGGCCAAGGAACTGCGTCCGTATGTCGAAAAGCTGATCACGCTTGCAAAGCGTGGCGGCCTGTCGAACCGTCGCCTGGCGCTGAGCCGTCTCGGCGACGACGCGCAGCTCAAGAAGCTGTTCGACGTCCTGGCCGAGCGTTATGCGGATCGCGACGGCGGCTACACTCGCATCATCAAGGCCGGCTACCGCGCTAGCGACGCTGCGCCGATGGCGGTCATCGAACTCGTCGACCGCGACGTCGACGCCAAGGGCCAGGACAGCGGCCCGGTGATGACCGAAGAAGACGATTTCGAAGACGCGTAAGCCGCGCTTCACCGAACACCGAAAGGGCCGGGGGGAAACCTCCGGCCCTTTTCTTTTGCCTTGACTCCCGAATGCTTTAGCGTAATTTCTGTTTTGACAGAAATAAACGTAGGTCACAGCGAAACGCCAATCCGCCGAAGAGGGAGTGCGGGCCATGAGCGTAGCAGTCGAACGGAATTCCGCGCCGCTCCAACGGGTGGATCCCGGCCATGGCGGCAAGGCGGTGGACCTGCGGTTCAGGCGATTGGTCGGCGAAGCCGCGTGGCGAAGACTGCCGGCTGCAGTGCAGGCCCGCTTCGCCAAGCGCATTGGTCCTTCGGACATCGCGGTCTACCGGGGCGAAGTCCTCTCAACGAAGCATTCGCGGCTTGGCTGGATGCTGGCGCAGGCAGCGCGCCTGTTCGGTTCTCCCCTCCCGCTCGAAAGTGGCGGAAAACAGGTCGCGGTCGTCTCCGTCAGCGAACATGCGCAGAGCGGCGGGCAATGCTGGACGAGGGTTTACAGCCGCGCAGGTTCCTTCCCGCAGGCGATCAATAGCGCGAAACAATTCCGTGGACCGACGGGGCTCGAGGAATATCTCGGGCGCGGCTTCGGCATGGCGTTAAAGGTAGAGGCCGACCAAAGCGGCCTGGTCTTCCGCAGCGACCACTATTTCCTTCGCCTCGGCAGGCTGCGCCTTCGCATTCCGCACTGGATGGGGCCGGGCCGCACGACAGTCGTCCACCGCGATCTCGGCAAGGGGCGCTTTGCTTTCGACCTCAGGCTCGACCATCCGCTATTCGGCGCACTGGTCGTGCAGCATGCGGAGTTTCGCGATGAATAGCGCGCTCAAGGTCCTGATCATCGGCGGCAGCGGAGTGTTCGGCAGCAGGCTTGCGGCGCTCGCGGCCGGCGAGCCGGGTGTCGAGATCACGCTCGGCGGGCGCACGCGGAGCAAGCTTGTCGACGTTGCGAGCCAGTTGTCGCCTAAGCCATCCATCCTTGTCCTCGACCGCAATGCGATCGATCAAGAGGACCTCGAGCCCTTCGACCTCGTGATCGATGCTGCCGGACCGTTCCAGGCGAGCCAGTCGCATGTGATCGTCGCCGCGCTCGCTTCGAAGACGCCCTATGTCGATCTTGCCGACGGCCGGCAGTTCGTCGCCGACTTTCCCGGGTTCGACGACGCAGCACGGCGCTGCGGCGTGCCGCTGGTCACGGGCGCGAGCTCCATCCCTGCGCTGAGCCATGCCGTACTCGACCGGATGACGGCGGGGTGGCGCGCAATCGATGACATTCGCATCGGCATCTTCCCCGGCAACCGCGCCCCGCGCGGCCTGTCGGTCGTCGAGGCGATCCTGTCATACGTCGGCAAACCCGTCCGCGTCTTCCGCGAAGGCGAATGGCAGCAGGTGCCGGGCTGGGGCATGGTCCACCGCGAGGATACCGGCGATCCGGGGCGCCGCTGGGCCGCCGTCTGCGACACGCCGGAGCAGGACTTGCTGGTCCAGCGCTACCGGCCGCGCCGGTCGGCGGAGTTCTTCGCCGGGCTCGAACTCGGCATCCTCCATCTCGGCCTCGCGCTATGCGCAATGCCGGTGCGCTGGGGCTGGCTGAAGAGCCTAAGGCCGCTGGCGAGGCCGATGCTCGCGATCTCGCGGCTCTTCCTCCCCTTTGGCTCCGATCGCGGTGCAATGACGGTCGAGGCGAGGGGCGAGGATGGCGAGGGCAGGGCTATCCATGCGCGGTGGAACCTGCGTGCCGATGCAAACCGGGGACCGAACGTCCCCATCCTCGCGGCGCTCGCTCTCGTCCGGCGGTTTCGCGA
Organism: Erythrobacter sp. HKB08; assembly: GCF_004114695.1. NCBI lineage: Bacteria > Pseudomonadati > Pseudomonadota > Alphaproteobacteria > Sphingomonadales > Erythrobacteraceae > Erythrobacter > Erythrobacter sp. HKB08. Next base: position 2,264,293 of record NZ_CP035310.1, on the reverse strand, counting down.
TGGCTGGGGGCCGGAGCCGGGCGCGCATGTCTGTGCGGGAATGCTCTCGCTGAGAGAGTTCGAAGCGGACTTCGCGCGGCTCGGTATCGTCCACAGCCAGGTCGAAACGCATGGCGGTGCAAGCGAGGCTTTGACAGCACTGTCGCGGGCTGCATAACTCCCGCCCCATGATCCGTCAGACCCTCGCAGCCGGCGCGCTGCTTCTCGCCACGATCCCGATTGCCGTGCCTGCCACGGCCCAGAGCCAGCAGGACGAACTCGACACCCGCTACGACCGCGCGCTCGCGGCAGGCTACAAGGCGCTTTTCCTATGCAGCGCGATCGCAAATGCCGAGCGGGCGGGCACGACGAGGACACCGCAGAGCGTCCACGATTGGGAACTGACGGGCATCCAGGCGCCGCTCGACGATATCGTGCGCGAACTGCCTTACGAGATCATGCGTAATCCAGCACCGGATGCACAGATCCGCGGCGTGAAGGTCGAATGGGCCGAGGACATGCCGCCACGCCTTGCACTGCATGATTCCCAGCGCGGCTGCTCGATCATGCCGATCGGCGGAGGTGGCCCGCCGGTGGTGACGCTGAGAGAGGCACCGGACATGGAAATGGCCTGGCCCGAAGCGCAGGCGAGCGCGGTGCTCGATGCGACGGTCGCCACCGCGTTCGAGCAGGAGGAAGGCATCGGCCCCCGAACCACGGCCGTCGTGGTGCTCCAGGACGGCGAAATCGCCGCCGAGCGATATGCCGAGGGCTTCAATCGCAACACGCCGCAGCGCACGTGGTCGGTCGCCAAGAGCATCACGGCGACGCTGGTAGGCGCTGCGGTCCATCGCGGCGAGGCCAAGGTCGACAACAAGATGGGCAACGGCCTCCCGCACGCCGTCTTGCCCGAATGGTCCAAGGCGGGCGATGCGCGCATGCTCATCAGTATCGACCACCTGCTGCGGATGGCTTCGGGGCGCTATTCTGACACGCCGGGCAACCGGACCGACCCGCTTTACTTCGGTGGCAGCTCGGTCGAGGAGACAGCGGTTCACTGGCCGCTCGTCCACAAGCCGGGGACCGTCTATCGCTATGCCAACAACGACACGCTGATGGCGGTGAAGGCAATCGCCTGGAGCTTCGACCAGCATCCGCCGAGCGCCTTCTTCGACCAGGTCGGCATGAACCACACCGTCGCCGAGACCGACTGGGAGGGCAGCTATGTGCTTTCGAGCCAGGTCTGGTCCACCGCGCGCGATCTTGCGCTGTTTGGGCAGCTCTATCTCGACGACGGCGTGCTGCCCGACGGTACGCGTATCCTGCCCGAGGGCTGGGTCGAATATGTCTCCTCGCCGAGCGGCCCGCAGCCCGAGGGGCGCGGCTTCGGCTACGGTGCGGGCTTCTGGCTGCTCAATGCGAGCGAGGGCATTCCGTCCGACACGTTCGCCGCTCTCGGCAATCGCGGGCAGCATGTCGTGATCGTGCCGAGCCGCAAGATCGTCATCGTGCGGCGCGGCGAGGATCCCGCCGGCACACGCTTCGATATCGAGGCTTTCACGCGCTCCGTGCTCAAGGCAATCGAGGATTGATTGCAAAGTCGGGCCAGCTACTTACATCCCCTTCCAACCAGAATACCCAACCGGAGAGACCCATGCGCCTTCGCACCGCCGCCCTCGCGGCATCTGCCATCGCCCTTGCTTTTGCCAACCCCATTTCAGCCCAGGACATGCCCGTGCCGACCTATCCCGAAACCCGCGCCGACGGCACGGTCGAAACCATCTTCGGACAGGAAGTCGCCGACCCGTTCCGCTGGCTGGAAGAGGACGTGCGCAACAGCGAAGAGGTCGCCGCGTGGGTGGCGCGCCAGAACGAGCTGACCGATAGCTTCCTGTCCGAACTGCCGGGCCGCGAAGCCTACGAAGCGCGCATCAAGGAACTCTACGACTACGAACGCTTCGGCATACCGACAGAGAAAGGCGGGCGCTATTTCTACAGCCGCAACGACGGCTTGCAGAACCAGTCGGTGCTCTATGTGCGCGAAGGCCTCGACGGCGAACCGCGCATGCTGATCGATCCCAACGAATGGGCCAAGGACGGCGCGACCGCCCTGTCGGGCTGGGTCCCGACCGAGGACGGCAGCAAGCTGCTCTATTCGATCCAGGACGGCGGCAGCGACTGGCGCACCGTGCGCGTCATGGACGTCGCGACCGGCGACATACTTGCCGACGAGGTCGAGTGGGTGAAGTTCTCCGGCTTGAGCTGGGCGAAGGACGGTTCGGGTTTCTACTACAGCCGCTTCCCTGAAACGGGCGAGGGCGAGACCTTCCAGGCGCTCAACACCAACCACCAGGTCTATTTCCACCGCCTCGGCCTCGACCAGAGCGAAGACGAACTGGTTTACGCGACGCCGGATCGCCCCGATCTCAACCACTTTGCCAATGTGACCGACGACGGACGCTATGTCCTGGTGACCAGCTCGAGCGGCACGGACGACCGCTACGAGGTTACGCTGGTCAGCCGCGAAACGGGCGAGAAGCGCACGCTCATCCCCGGGTTCGATCACAATTATTCCTACGTCGGCAATGACGGCGACAATTTCTATTTCGTCACCAATGACGGCGCCCCGCGCGAGAAGCTGGTGATGTTCGACCTCGCGCAGGATGACCCGGAAGCGGTCACGATCATTCCGGAAATGGAAGAGACGCTGCAGGGCGTCTCGCTGGTTGGCGGCAAGCTGGTCGCCAGCTACCTCAAGGACGCGAAGAGCCTCATCCGCATTCACGGCCTCGACGGAACGCTGCAGCGCGACGTTGCGCTTCCCGGTATAGGCAGTGCGGGCGGCTTCGGCGGCGAGCTCGATAAGAGCGAAACCTTCTACTACTTCTCGAGCTACAACCGCCCGACCACGATCTACCGCTACGACATGGATAGCGGGGAGAGCGAGGTCTGGGCCCAGCCCGATGTCGCGATGAACCCCGACGACTACACCGTCGAGCAGCTGTTCTACACCTCCAAGGATGGCACCAAGGTGCCGATGTTCCTCGTGCGCCGCGCGGATATCGCGGCAGAGGGCAAGGCGGTTCCGACGCTGCTCTACGGCTATGGCGGCTTCAACATCTCGCTCACGCCGGGCTTCTCGCCGAGCCGCATCGCATGGCTCGATGCGGGCGGCGCCTATGTCGTCGCGAACATCCGTGGCGGCGGCGAATACGGCAAGGACTGGCACGACGGCGGCCGCCTGATGAACAAGCAGAACGTGTTCGACGACTTCATCGCAGCGGGCGAGTTCCTCAAGGCGAACGGCTACACGACGCCGAATGGCCTTGCGATCGAAGGCGGCTCGAATGGCGGTCTGCTCGTCGGTGCGGTGGTTAACCAGCGACCCGATCTCGTCGATGCGGCACACCCTGCAGTCGGCGTGATGGACATGCTGCGCTTCGACCGCTTCACCGCGGGCCGTTACTGGGTCGACGATTACGGCTATCCGTCGAAGGAAGCGGACTTCAACTACCTGCTGACCTACTCGCCCTATCACAACGTGCGTGACGGTGAGGATTATCCGGCAGTGCTGGTGACGACCGCCGACACCGACGACCGCGTGGTTCCGGGTCATAGTTTCAAATACACCGCAGCGCTGCAGGCGGCCGAGCTAGGCGACAAGCCGCAGATCATCCGTATCGAAACACGTGCCGGCCACGGCTCGGGCAAGCCGACCGACAAGGCGATCGAGGAAGCGGCCGATGTGGGCGCATTCCTGGCCTATTTCACCGGCCTGGACCTGTCGGACGAGGAATAATCCGCGCGTTCAGGAAATTGATCGGTTTCCTGAACATCGCCTGTAACCGTAATTCAGGGTGACATCAGGGGCGTTCCTTTAGACCGGCATTCGAAATCGAGGCACACGGCTTCGATCCGGAACGAGGAACGTCCCATGAAGACCATGTCCAAAGCCCTGTTGAAAGGCACAATCGGAACCGTCGCCGCAGGTGCGATGGCGATGGCTTCCGCCACCCCCGCATTCGCCAACGATCGCCACCGCGACCGTGGCATCGACGCTGGCGACATTATCGCCGGCGCGCTGATCATCGGCGGCATCGCAGCAGTGGCCTCCGCTGCGAGCAACGACCGCGACCGGTACCGCTACCGCGATGGCCGCTACTACGACCGCGACTACCGTGTGCGTGGCAATCCGCGCGCCGCGATCGAGCGCTGCGTCAACGCCGTCGAGCGCGATGCGCGCCGTGCCGGCTACCGCTTCGCCGATGTGACGCAAATCCGCGATGTCGATCGCGAGCGTCGTGGCTGGGAAGTGAAGGGCCGGCTCGTTGTCGACGGCCAGCGCGGCTACTCCCGCTATGGTGATCGCTACAATCGCTACGACAGGTACGATCGCTATGATCGCTACGACCGTCGCGGTTACGACCGCCGGGGCTACGATCGGGGCAAGTTCACTTGCGAGATCGAACGCGGCCGTGTCGTCGACATCGACTACAGCGGTATCCGCGGCCTGCGGTGATCGCTGACACCGACAGATAGTCACGCTGGGCGGTTCAGGCTGACGACAGCCTGGGCCGCCTAGTTTTATGCGCAATATGGCGGCAGTGCGTCGCTTCTCGATCAAGGGGACCAACCATGACCCGCTTTACCAAACCCGCATCCGCTGCCGCTTTCGCCGCGATCTTCTCCATGGCCGCGATGCCGGTCGCCGCAGCCGACATTCCGATGCCGACGGGCCACACGGGTTATGCGGACACCAATGTCGCGCAATGGGATGGCGACGGCGAAATTGCCGAGCGCCATCGTTACCGCCGCTATCGTCGCAACCGCGTCGACGCGGGCGACGTGCTTGCCGGCGTCCTGATCATCGGCGGCATCGCTGCCATTGCCAGCGCGGCTTCCAAGAACAACGAGCGCCGCGAGCGCGTGCGCGAGGATTACCGCTATCGCGACTATGACCGCAATCGCGGCTCGCGCTATTCGAACGGCGGCGAAGGCATCGACCGTGCGGTCGACATGTGCCTCGCCGAGATCGAGCGCGACGTGCGGGTCGACACGGTCGACAACGTCAGCCGCGACGGCGAAGGCTGGATGGTCACCGGGCGCGTATATAATGGCGACGGCTTCTTCTGCCGCATTGGGAACGACGGCCGGATCTCCGAACTGACCTTCTCGGGCCGAGGTGCTTCCTACGATGCGGAAGATCGCCAGGCGAGCGACCGCCAGTGGGACGATTCGCGTTACCGCGACGCCCGCCGCAATGCCGACGAGCAGGGCGAGAACCTGCCGTCCTATCCCGGCGGCCCGATCGACGGCGATTATGACGAGGACGAAGATTTCGACGGCTGACCCGTCTCGAGTTCCTCTTCGGTAAGGACCGCAACCTCTTCGATTTCCAGCCCTTTGCGCCCCTCGCGATAGGAAGGGAGCGCGAGGTTGAACCGGATCGCGGCGCTGCGCAGGACCAGTCCTGCCGCCGTCGCGATCGTCCATACCAGCCAGTCCTGCAGCGGCAGGAAGCTGCCCAGCACATTCAGCGTCGCGGAAAGCGCGGCTGCCGTGACGTAGAGCTCGGGCCGCATGATGATCGATGGGCGACCGGCAACCACATCGCGGATGATGCCGCCCACACAGCCCGTGATGATGCCCATCAGGATCGCCGGAACCGGCGGCACGCCATAGCTCAAGGCCTTGGCGCTCCCGAGCACGGCATAGGCCGTCAGGCCGAGGCCATCCGAATAGTCGAGCAAGCGACCTTCCCACCAGCGCGTCGGCGTGAACCAGGCGATCAGTGCCGTCGCGAGGCAAACGGCCGCGATCCACGGGTCGCTGATCCAGAAAACCGGCGCATCGATCAGCAGGTCGCGGATCGTGCCGCCTCCGACACCCGTGACCAGCGCGAAGAACGCCATGGTCACGAAAGTCTGCCGCTCCTTCGCCGCGAGCAAGGCTCCCGACAGCGCGAAGACCGCGACGCCCAGCACATCGAGCGCGTCGAGGACCGGGGTGGGAATTATCTCATCCATTGACTTTGACGCGTGCCTTGCGCCGACGGAACATTAGGATGCAGCCGAGCAGCGAGCCGATGACGCCGAGGATCGCGAAGATGATCAGGATCGGGTGCGAGGTATCCTCGCGCGTCTGCAGGTCCATGATGTGCAGGCCCCACATGAAATCGAAGCCGCGCCACCAGCGGGTGCGGACCGCCTCGATCTCCCCGCTGTCGCGCCCGATGTAAACATGCGTCCCGTCCTCGAGTGCGACCTGCCACACCGGCATCGGACGGCGGAAGTCGAAGGGAACAGCATCGGCTTCGAAGAAGGTCACGCTTTCAACCTTGTCGCCGCCCTTGATGGCGCTTGCCGCCACTTCGCGCGCACCGATCGCATCGAGCGGCTCGATCGCCTCACCGCTGGCGAGGTCGAAGCGGCGCACGCTGCCGTCCATCATGGTGACTTCGCTGATCGCCTGCCCGCGCTGCATGAAGGCGCGCATTTCCTTGACCGGGCCATTGGCGGGCGACGCCCCGCCCGGCAGGGCTAGCGGCTGTGCAGGCTGCTCGATGCGCAAGTGATTGCCGCGCACTTCCTCGATCGGTTTTGCGACCATGAACAGGCCGGTGAGCGTCCACATCAGGATCGGAACGCCGACCAGCCAGCCCAGCCAGATGTGCCACTTGGCGAAGCGCTGCATGAATTTCTGTCGTGCCATGGCGCGCCGCTTAGCCGTGGCCCAGTATCTCGGCAATTCCCCGCGCGGCACTTATGCAGTCCAGATCGCTCCAGCGCGGCCCGATCACCTGCATGCCGCATGGCAGCCCGCCTGTTCCGCCTACGGGAAGCACGGTGCTCGGCAGGTTCGGGAAAGTCGCGATTCCGGCATAGGCGAGGCCGTCAGCGGCGCGGACCATCTTCCCGTCGATCTCGATCTCGCTCTGGAAGATCTGTCCGTCGTGATGCGGCACGGCGAGGACCGGCGCCGGCGGGCACAGGACGAAATCGTAGGTCGCGAACAGGTTCTCCCAAGCGCCTTCGTTGCGCGCCTGCGCGTCGAGCAGGTCGAACCAGTCGGTCGCGGTGGCACGCCGACCGTCGGGGCCGGGCATGCCGCGCGCCATCGCGATATTGAGCATCCGCAGGTAATGGCCATGCTGCGCGCCGAGGTCGGGCAGCAGGTCGCTGCTGCGGTCGACGCGCAATCCTGCCGCTTCCATCGCCTCGATCGCCGCCTCGATCGGTCCGCGCACAGCGCCGTCGACCGGGCAGACCGGCTGGTCCATTACGACGAGGAAGCGACATTCCTTCAGCGGCTTGTCGGTGCTGCGAATGGGGATCGTCGCCGTCAAGCGCATCAGTACGTCGATATCGGCTCCGCTGCGCGCAAGCGGCCCGGCGATCGAGAGGACGCCGTCATGCGCATCGCGGCCTGCCATCGCCGGGTGGTCGTGGCCGTGCTTGCTGACCAGTCCCCAACTCGACTTGTGACCCCACACGCCGCAGAAATGCGCGGGTACGCGAACCGAGCCGCCGATGTCGGTCCCGAACTCGCACGCGCTCATTCCTGAGGAAACCGCCGCAGCCGAACCGCCCGACGAGCCGCCGGGGCTGCGCGAATGGTCGTGCGGATTGACCGTGCGGCCATAGACCGGGTTGGTCGATTGCCAGTCGGCAAGATCGGGCGGGACATTCGTCTTGCCGAGGATCACGGCCCCGGCTTCCTTGAGCTGTCGCACGACCTTGGAATCGCGGGTGGCGATATTGTCCTTGTATTGCAGGTGACCCCAGCAGGTCGGCAGGCCGGCGATGTCGAAGCTTTCCTTGATCGTCATCGGCACGCCGAAGAGCGGCTGGCTGTCCATGATGTCGAGCCCGACCATCGCCTTCGCCCGGTCGCGCGCACGGTCGAAGTCGCGCACGACGACTGCGTTGATCGGGCCATCCAGCGCCTCGATCCGGGCGATAGCGGCATCCACCGCCTCGAGCGGCGAAAGCGCGCCGCTACGGACTTGCGCGGCGATTCCGAGCGCGGTCGGCTCGTCGGTCAGCTTCGGAAACGTCATGGTCCTCTCCCCTTGCGCACCTGTCTAGGACGCGAGGGGAGGGGGCGCAATCGGCTGCGTTATTCGCGCGCGCCGGGCATTTCGGCGCCGTTCTGGAACAGTGTTAGCCCGGTGATCGCTCCATCCTCATCGCGGTCGAAACGAACCTTCGCATCGACGACCTTGAGGAAGAACATGTCCTCGCTTTCCTTGAACAGCGGGAAAGCGGGCTGGTTGGTCGCCTGCGCGACGAGGCCGTTCTCGTCCTGCGTGATGGTGATCTTGAACGTCGGGGCGAGAGCGTAGGTGCCGAGATATTCGCCCAGCTCGTCGGGCTCGGTCGCGACGGCCACACGCTCGTTCGCCAGCTGAACTTCGCCGCCCTGGGTGAGCGTCATCAGCGAATGGCCGAGCTTGGTCGCCGCACCGCCATTGAGGTTCGCCAGCACCGCCACGGTGATATCCCGTTCCCGGTCGTGGCCGAGCCATGCATTGAAACCCTCGATCCCGCCGCTGTGCCAATAATAGGTGCCTTCATCACCCGGCTGTTCGACCACGCCAAGGGCGTATTTGCCGCCGTTGAAAGCCTCGATATCGGGCGGGGTGAGATATTGCTCGAGCGATTCCGGCTTGAGCAGCTTGCCGCCGAACAACCCGCGCTGCCATTTGAGCAAATCGCCGGTGGTCGAATACATCGCGCCTGCGCCGCGCGGGATGCCCATGTAGACGTAATCGGCATTGACCACGCCGTTCTCGGCCGGGGAATAGCCCGAGGCACGCTTGGGCAGGATCGCCGCGCTCGTATCGATCCCGGTATTCGCCATGCCGAGCGGGTTGAGGATGCGCGAGCGCAGGAAGCTTTCGTAACTCTCGCCGCTCGCTTCCTCGACCAGCGCAGTGAGCACCAGGTAGCCGGAATTCGAATAGGCGAATTTCTCGCCCGGTGCGAACTCCAGCGGCTCTCCCGCAAAGCGTTCGATCATCTCCTCGCGCGTCTTGGGCAGGTATTTGATCTCGGAACGGAAGTCGTCGAAGCTGGTGACGTTGGGAATGCCGGAAGTGTGCTGGAGCAGGTGACGCACCGTGATCGCATCCCAGCTTTCCGGGCTGCCGGGCCAATAGCTCTTCACTGCCGCATCGAGGTCGATCTTGCCTTCTTCGGCGAGCATCAGGATCGCGACGGCGGTGAACTGCTTGGTCACCGACCCGATGCGGAATTTCGTGTCGACCGTGTTGTCGATATCCCATTCGATGTTGGCATCGCCGTAGGCTCTCTGCAGCACGATGCCGTCGCCCTGCGCAACGAGCACCGTGCCCATGAACGCATTCGTATCGACTTCCGCAGCGATGACCTCGTCCATGCGCGCAGTGTCCTGCGCCGCAGCGGGCAGGGCGATCGCGAGCAGCGAGACGGGCGCAATTGCCAGGGCGATGTGTCGGGGGGTGAATTTCATGCTGCCTCCACGGTGATTTACATCAATAATACACCCTGAATGCAGCGTTGCAAGAACAAGGTGTTACCGGGCGAAGAGGTTCTCCGGGTTCGCCATCGCCTTCATCTCGATCGCATTGCCGCTAGGATCGCGGAAGAACATCGTCGCTTGTTCGCCCGGCTGCCCTTCGAAGCGGATGCAGGGTTCGATCTGGAATTTCGTCCCGGCCTTCGTCAGCCGCTCGGCTAGCTCCTTCCAGTCGTCCATGGTCAGCACGATGCCGAAATGCGGGACCGGCACGTCATGACCGTCGACTGCATTGCTCGCACGGTCGCCGGTTTCGACCGAAAGATGGGCGACGATCTGGTGGCCGTAGAAATCGAAATCGATCCATTCGTCCGACGAGCGGCCTTCCGGGCAACCCATGGTCTCGCCCCAGAACCGGCGCGCGGCTTCGAGGTCATGGACGGGGAAGGCGAGATGGAAGGGGCGCAGGCTCATGTCATTCTCCCGGGCGCAGGCTCAGCGCCAATCCATAGCCGAGGATCGGCGATGCGCCATAGCCAATCAGCACGCTGGGATAGTTCGACAGGATGGCCATGAGCGAGAAGCCGAAGAGCGTTCCAGCGAGGGCGAAGCGCTCGTGCTTCGGGCGCGCAAGCCCGTGCGACATGAGGTAGAAGCCCGCCACCAGTGCGAGCAACAGGCCGAGGGCCAATGCCGGCATCGCGCTCACCAGATCGACCAGAACGCGCTCGACGAACGGCTGGGCTGGGAGCTCGCCGCGTAGTGCCGCAAGGATGCCGGCGAAAAAGCCTGCGACGACGACCAGCCCGACCTTCCAGTCCCCTCGTGCCATGTAGATGCCGACCGCCGCGCCGGTGAGAGCGAACACGCTCGCCGCATCGGGCTGCCGAAGGGTCACGACCACCGCGAGACCGAGCCAGGCGGCGGCATAGTCGCCATCGCGCGATGCGAGGACGGCAAGAGCGGGGATGAACAGGCTGCCCGTGTGAAGCGTCACCGGACCCACCGAAATCCAGCGGGTTACGCCCGATACTTCCGGGCCGATGAGAAGCGGGAGGACTATCGCCGCTATGAGCGCCGTCATTGCCACGCGTGCGCCCCGCATCGAAAGGCGGGGGAGGCCGACGAGCACCAGGAGCATCGCGCCCGCAAGCGCAGCCGCGTTGGTCATCCAGTAGGCTTGCGGAGCGCCGAACGCGGCGAGATAGGCGATCCCTGCGAGGACAGGGATGCCAAGCGCGAGCAGCGCCGCCGTCTTGCCGGACAGCGACTGCCGCAGCGCGCTCGTCATCAGATGTGGATCGGCTTGCCCTGGACCGCCATCGCCGCTTCCTTGATCGCTTCGGAATGCGTCGGGTGGGCGTGGCAGGTGTAGGCGATGTCTTCGCTCGTTGCGCCGAATTCCATTGCTTGTGCAGCCTGGGCGATCATCGTGCCGGCGACGTTGGCAATTGCCCACACACCCAGCACGCGGTCGCTCTCGGCCTCGGCGATGATCTTCACGAAGCCGTCCGGCTCGTGGTTGGTCTTGGCGCGGCTGTTGGCCATCATCGGGAACTTGCCGACCTTGATCCTGGCCTTGTCGCCCATCTTCTCGATCGCTTCGGCCTCGGTCAGACCGACGCCGGCGAATTCGGGGAGGGTGTAGACGACGCCCGGAATGATGTCGTGGTTCACGATGCCGGTCTGGCCCGCGATATTCTCCGCACAGGCGATACCTTCGTCCTCGGCCTTGTGCGCCAGCATCGGACCCGGGACGACATCGCCGATGGCCCACACGCCGTCGACCTTGGTGCGGAAGTCGTGATCGGTTTCGATCTGCCCGCGCTGGTTGGTTTCGAGGCCGATGTTCTCAAGGCCCAGCCCGTCGGTGTTCGGCTTGCGGCCGATCGAGACGAGCACACAGTCCGCTTCGAGCGTTTCGCTGTCGCCGCCCGCAGACGGTTCGAGCGTGAGCGTGGCCTTCTTGCCCTTGACCTCGACGCCGGTGACCTTGGTCGAGAGACGCAGTTCCATGCCCTGCTTCTTGAAGATCTTGGCCGCTTCCTTGCGCACGTCGTCATCCATGCCCGGCAGCAGCTTGTCGAGGAACTCGACCACGACCACTTCCGCGCCGAGACGACGCCAGACCGAGCCGAGCTCCAGCCCGATCACGCCGCCGCCGATGACGACCATCTTCTTCGGCACCTTGGGCAGTTCGAGCGCACCGGTGGAATCGACCACCACGCCCTTGTCGTTGTCGACTTCGACACCCGGGAGCGGGGTCACGGACGAACCGGTCGCGATGATGACGTTCTTCGCGGTAACCGTCTCGTCGCCGACCTTGACCGTGTGCGCATCCTGGAAGGTGGCATGGCCCTTCTTCCAGTCGACCTTGTTCTTCTTGAACAGGAACTCGATGCCCTTGGTCAGGCCGCCGACAGCGTCGAGGCGCTGGGCGTGCATTTTGTCGAGGTTGAGCTTCGGCTTCACCTCGATGCCCATCTCTTCCATCGCGCCGTTCGCAGCCGCATCGTAGAATTCCGACGCGTGCAGCATGGCCTTCGAGGGGATGCAGCCGACGTTGAGGCAGGTCCCGCCAAGCGTATCGCGGCTTTCCGCGCAGGCGGTCTTCAGGCCCAGCTGCGCAGCGCGGATCGCGGCGACATAGCCACCCGGGCCAGCGCCAATGACGAGGACGTCGTAGTCGTATTCAGCCATTTCTCTTCTCTCGTCATCCCCGCGAAGGCGGGGATCCAGTTTGCACCCTCCGAAGCTGGATTCCCGCCTTCGCGGGAATGACGGAGGGCGCGAGTGAGTTACAAATCGATCAGCATCCGGGTCGGATCTTCGATCGCTTCCTTGATGATTTTCAGTGCGGTAACCGCCTCGCGGCCGTCGATCAGGCGGTGGTCGTAGCTCAGCGCGATGTACATCATCGGGCGGATTTCGACCTGGCCGTTGATCGCGACGGGGCGATCCTCGATCCGGTGGAGACCGAGAACGGCGCTCTGCGGCGGGTTGATGATCGGGGTCGACATGAGCGAACCGAACACGCCGCCGTTGGAAATGGTGAAGGTTCCGCCCTTCATGTCTTCCATCGTCAGCGTGCCTTCCTTGGCGCGCTTGCCGAAGTCGGCGATATCCTTCTCGATCTGCGCGAAGCCCTTGTCCTGCGCGTCGCGGATGACGGGCACGACGAGGCCGTTAGGCGCCGAGACCGCGACCGAGATGTCGACGTAGTCGTGATAAACGATCTCGTCGCCCTCGATATAGGCGTTGACTGCCGGCACGTCCTTCAGCGCAAGGCAGGCGGCCTTGGCGAAGAAGCCCATGAAGCCGAGACGGATGTCGTGCTTCTTGGCGAACAGGTCCTTGTACTTGGTGCGGGCCTCGATCACCGCCGTCATGTCGACGTCGTTGAAGGTGGTCAGCAGCGCAGCGTTCTCCTGCGCACCCTTGAGGCGCTTGGCGATCGTCTGGCGCATGCGCGTCATCTTGACGCGTTCCTCGCGGCGTTCACCGGTAGCGGCAGCTGCGGGGGCCGGGGCCGGAGCGCTGGTCGACGGGGCAGGGCTGTCACCCTTCGCCTTGGCCGCAGCGATCACGTCTTCCTTGGTCAGGCGGCCGTCTTTGCCGGTGCCCTTGATGGTCGTCGGATCGACGCCGTGTTCGAGCACCGCACGGCGCACCGCGGGGCTGAGCGTCTGCGAGGCATCGCCGCCGGCAGCGGGGGCCTCCTCGCGCTTCTCTTCGCCCTTGTCGGCCTGCTGTTCCTTACGGCCAGCCTCCTCGCCCTTGGCGGCGCCGGTTGCGCCTTCCTCGACGATGGCGATCACCGCGCCGACTTCGACCGTGTCGCCGACTTCGGCCTTGAGCTCCTGGATCACGCCAGCGACGGGGGAGGGGACTTCGACCGCGACCTTGTCGGTTTCGAGGCTCGCGATCGGTTCATCGACCGCAACCGCGTCGCCGGGCTGCTTGAGCCATTCGCCGATCGTGCCTTCGGCGACCGATTCACCGAGCGTGGGGACTTTGATTTCCGTGGCCATAATGCGTGTTCCTCAGGCCTTCTTCTTGGCTTTTGCGTTGCGGGCGGCTTTGCCGCCGTCGTTCAGTCCGAGCGCCATCGAGACGAGCGAGCGCTGCTGTTCCTCGTGCCGCTTGGCATAGCCCGTGGCGGGCGATGCGGCGACTTCGCGGCCGGCATAGCTCGGTCGCATGCCGGCATGTCCGGCCTCGGTGAGGGCTTCCTCGATCTTGCTTTCGACGAAGAACCACGAGCCGTTGTTCTTCGGCTCTTCCTGGCACCAGACGACGCTTTCGAGATTGGTCATGCGCTTCAGGCGCACCGCCAGCGGGTCGCCCGGGAAGGGGTAGAGCTGCTCGATGCGGACGATCGAAACGTCCTCGAGCCCTTCCTCGTCGCGCTTCTGCATCAGGTCGTAGGCGACCTTGCCCGAACACAGCACGAGGCGGCGGACCTTCTTGTCCGCGATCTCGGTCAGGTCGGACTTGATCCGCATGAAGTGATGCTCGCCCTGGAATTCCTCCGCGCTGCTCTTCGCCAGCGGGTGACGCAGCAGCGACTTGGGCGTCATGATGACCAGCGGCTTGCGGAACGGGCGCAGCATCTGGCGGCGAAGCACGTGGAAGTAGTTCGCCGGCGTGGTGATGTTGCAGACCTGGATATTGTCGTTCGCGCACAGCTGCAGGAAGCGCTCGAGACGGGCGGAGGAGTGCTCCGGACCCTGGCCTTCGTAGCCATGCGGCAGGAGCATCACGAGGCCGTTGGCGCGCAGCCACTTGGCCTCGCCGGACGCGATGAACTGGTCGATCATGATCTGCGCGCCATTTGCGAAGTCGCCGAACTGCGCTTCCCACAGGACCAGCGTCTTCGGGTCCGCCATGGCGAAACCGTATTCGAAGCCGAGCACGCCGTATTCGGACAGCGGGCTGTCGTAGACTTCGAACTTGCCGTGCGGCAGCTGGCAGAGCGGGATGTATTTGCGCTCGTCCTTCTGGTCGGTCCAGACGGCATGGCGCTGGCTGAAAGTGCCGCGGCCCGAATCCTGCCCCGACAGGCGCACGCCGTAACCTTCGGTCACGAGGCTGCCGAATGCGAGCGCTTCGGCGGTTGCCCAGTCGAAGCCTTCGCCGCTCGAGAACATCTCGCGCTTGGCGTCGATCACGCGGCCCAGCGTCTTGTGGATGGTCAGGTCGTCGGGAACCGTCGTCAGCGTGCGGCCGAGGCTGTCGAACAGCTTCTTCTCGATCGCAGTCTCGACGTTGCGGCGCGCGCTTTCCGGGTCGGCCGGCTTGTTGAGGCCTGCCCAGCGACCGCCGAACCAGTCTGCCTGGTTGGCCTTGTAGCTCTTCGCCGCGTCGAATTCTTCCTGCAGGTGATCGGAGAATTCATCGCGCAGCTGGGGCGCGGTGCCTTTTTCGATCACGCCTTCCTCGATCAGCTTGTCGGCATAGAGGAAGCTGACCTTCTTGTGGCTGCGGATCGCGTCGTACATCAGCGGCTGGGTGAACTTGGGCTCGTCGCCCTCGTTGTGGCCGAAGCGGCGATAGCACCACATGTCGATCACGATGTCGCGCTTGAAGGTCTGGCGGTATTCGACGGCCAGCTTGCAGGCGAAGGTCACTGCCTCCGGATCGTCGCCATTGACGTGCAGGATCGGCGCCTGGACGCCCTTCGCGATGTCGGACGGATAGGGCGAGCCGCGCGAGAACTTCGGCGCGGTGGTGAAGCCGATCTGGTTGTTGATGATGAAGTGGATGCAGCCGCCGGTGTTGTAGCCGTTGATGCCGGTAAGGCTGATGCTTTCCCACACGACGCCCTGGCCGGCGAAGGCCGCGTCGCCGTGGATCAGCACGGGCAGCACCTGCTCATGCGCGTCGAGATCGTCGCGGATAGCCTGCTGCGCGCGCGCCTTGCCGAGCACGACCGGATCGACCGCCTCGAGGTGCGAGGGGTTGGGGACGAGGCTCATGTGAACCTCGATACCGTCGAACTCGCGGTCGGTGCTGGTGCCGAGGTGATATTTCACGTCGCCGGAGCCGCCCACGTCTTCCGGATTGGCGCTGCCGCCGGAGAATTCGTGGAAGATGACCTTGTACGGCTTGCCCATCACGTTCGCGAGGACGTTGAGGCGGCCGCGGTGGGCCATGCCGTAGATGATCTCGCGCACGCCGAGCGCGCCGCCATACTTGATGACCGCTTCGAGCGCGGGGATCATGGATTCGCCGCCATCGAGGCCGAAGCGCTTGGTGCCGACGTATTTCTTGCCGAGGAAGTTCTCGTATTCCTCGCCGCGGATTACCGCCTGGAGGATCGCCTTCTTGCCTTCGTCGGTGAACTGGATCGTGTCTTCCGGGCTCTCGAACTTATCCTGCAGGAAGCGCCGTTCCTCGGTATCGGCGATATGCATGTATTCGAGGCCGACATTGCCGCAATAGGTCGCGCGCAGTGCCGCATATAGGTCGCGCACCTTGACCCATTCGAAGCCGAACACGCCGCCGACATAGACTTCCTTGTCTTCCTGGCCGGCAAAGCCGTGCCACTCGAGCGAGAGGTCTTCCGGCTCGTCGCGATGGGCGAGGCCGAGCGGGTCGAGATTGGCCGCGAGGTGACCGCGCACGCGGTAGAGCCGCACGAGCAGCATCGCGCGGATGGAATCGCCAGCGGCTTCCTCGATCGCCTTGGGGTCGGTCGGCTTGCCGGCCTTGGCCGCAGCAGCAGCGACCGCGAGCTTCATCTGCGTCGGGTCGAGAGCCTGGGTCAGGTCGGCATCGCTGTCCGATACCGTGGCGAGCCAGCCCGGGTTGCCCCAACTGGGTCCGGGCTGCGGGCCTTCCTGGTCGGAAAGCTCGGGGAGGAAGGTCTGGTTTTCGTTGCCCATGGTCAGGTCACCTCTTGGAACCAATGACCGAACCGGCTTTGCGCTCCCGGGGAGGAGATGCGCTCAGCGCCGGTTATCGGTCAGGCGAGTTCCTTCAACAGTGCGTCGAGGGTCGTGCCGAGTTCGCTCGGGCTCGGGGAAACGCGGATGCCCGCCGCTTCCATCGCCGCGATCTTGTCTTCCGCGCCGCCCTGGCCGCCGGAGACGATCGCCCCTGCGTGACCCATGCGGCGGCCCGGAGGCGCCGTGCGACCGGCGATGAAACCGACCATCGGCTTCTTGCGGCCCTTGGCTGCTTCCTGCTTGATGAACTCGGCCGCTTCTTCTTCCGCGCTGCCGCCGATCTCGCCGATCATGATGATCGACTTGGTGTCGTCGTCGTCGAGGAACATGTCGAGCACGTCGATGAAGTTGGTGCCGTTGACCGGGTCGCCGCCGATGCCGACCGCGGTGGTCTGGCCGAGGCCGACCATGGTCGTCTGGTGGACGGCTTCATAAGTCAGCGTGCCCGAACGCGAGACGACGCCGACGCTGCCTTTCTTGAAGATCGAGCCCGGCATGATGCCGATCTTGCACTCGCCCGGCGTCAGGACGCCCGGGCAGTTCGGACCAATCAGGCGCGACTTGGAACCCTGCAGCGCGCGCTTCACGCGCACCATGTCGAGCACCGGGATGCCTTCGGTGATGGTGACGATCAGTTCCATCTCGGCATCGATCGCTTCGAGGATCGCATCGGCCGCGAAGGGCGGCGGCACGTAGATGCACGATGCGGTCGCGCCGGTTTCGGCCTTGGCTTCACGCACGGTGTTGAACTGCGGAATGCCGATGTGGTCGGTGCCGCCTTTGCCCGGCGTCACACCAGCAACCATCTGCGTCCCGTAATCGAGCGCCTGCTGGGTGTGGAAGGTGCCGGTGTTACCGGTCATCCCCTGGGTGATGACCTTGGTGTCTTTGTTTACGAGAATGGACATTATTTAGCCTCTCCTGATCGGAATTCAGTACCTGCCGCTCAGGCGAGCGAGCTATCCATGCCCTTGCAGGCTTCGAGCAGTTCTTCGACCGCGTCGGTGGAGACCTTGAGGTTGGCCTTTTCCTCGTCCGACAGTTCGATCTCGACCACGTCTTCGATGCCGTTCGCGCCGATCACTGCGGGCACGCCGACATAGAGGCCGTCGAGGCCGTACTTGCCGTCGACATAGGCCGCGCACGGCAGGATGCGCTTCTGGTCGCCGAGATAGGCTTCGGCCATGCTGATCGCGCTGGTCGCCGGCGCGTAGTAGGCCGAGCCATTGCCGAGCAGCTGGACGATTTCGCCGCCACCGCCGCGGGTACGCTTGACGATGTCGTCGATGCGATCGGGCGAGACGCCCTTGATCTTGGCGTAGTCGTTGACCGGGATGCCGTTGATCGTGGTGTAGCTGGTGACCGGGACCATGGTGTCGCCGTGGCCGCCGAGGACGAAGGCGTTCACGTCCTTCACCGAGCAGCCGAATTCCCATGCAAGGAAGGTCGCGAAGCGCGCACTGTCGAGCACGCCTGCCATCCCGACCACCTTGTTGTGCGGCAGGCCGGAGAATTCGCGCAGCGCCCAGACCATCGCGTCGAGCGGGTTGGTGATGCAGATCACGAATGCGTCGGGGCAGTTGTTCTTGATGCCTTCGCCGACCGACTTCATGACCTTGAGGTTGATGCCGAGCAGGTCGTCGCGGCTCATGCCGGGCTTGCGGGGGACGCCGGCGGTGACGATCACCACGTCTGCGCCTGCGATGTCGGCATAGTCGTTCGACCCGGTGATCTTGGCGTCGAAGCCTTCGATCGGGCCGCACTGGCTGAGGTCGAGCGCCTTGCCCTGGGGCATGCCTTCGGCGATGTCGAACAGGACGATGTCGCCCATTTCCTTCTTCGCAGCGAGGTGGGCGAGGGTGCCGCCGATCATACCGGCGCCGATGAGGGCAATCTTCTTGCGTCCAACGGTCTGGGCCATATTCCGGAATCCGTCCTTCCAAAACCATGCGGGACCGGTGGATCCGAGCCGATTGGCGCACGCCCGCGTCCCGCGAGGAAGCAGCGCCCGGCAGTTGGCAAGCGACCTAGGCCCCTCAGGATGCGAATGCAACCGTCAAAAGGCCGTGCTACAGACTTATTTTTGATAATAGTTCGCAATTGCAATAAAGGCGTTCGGCCGAGCGAAAGCGTGCCTGCGAACCCGCGGAGATCAGTTGGGAAATGCGACAGGCGCGTGCCGGTTCCGGACCGGCCGCGAAAAGCCGATCAGGCGACGGCCTTCGACGGTCCGTCCTCGCCGCGTTCCTTGGCGAGCAGCATGGTCGCGAGATAGTCGGGCACGGCGCGGCTGAAGTGATAGCCCTGGCCGAGCGTACAGCCCGCATCGCGCACGATTTCGACCTGCTCGACCGTCTCGATGCCTTCGGCCACGATATCCATGTCGAGTTTCGAGCCGAGTTCCGCCACGGCGCGGATGATCGCGTCGCTTTTCGTGCCGACATCCGGGCCGGAGACGAAGCTGCGGTCGACCTTGATCTTCTTGAACGGATATTTGTGGATGTAGCTGAGCGAGGAATAGCCCGTGCCGAAATCGTCGAGCGCGAAACGGATGCCTTCCTTCGAGAGGTCCTCGATGAAGTATTCGGTCGCGTTGTCGTCGTCGAGGAAGACGCTTTCGGTGACTTCCAGCTCGAGGCGCTTGGGATCGAGCCCGGCATTGCGAAGCGCGTTGATGATACCGAGCGCGGCGCCCGGAGCCTTGATCTGCAGCGGCGACAGGTTGACCGCGACGGTCACGTCTTCTGGCCACTGGGCAGCGGCCTTGGCGGCCTGCGTGGTAATCCAGTTGCCGAGCGTGACGATAACGCCGGTTTCCTCTGCCACGGGGATGAATTCGTCGGGGCGCAGTTCGCCCTTTTCCGGGTGGAACCAGCGCACCAGCGCCTCGAAAGTGCGGATCTTGCCGGTTTCGAGATCGACGATCGGCTGGAAAAAGATCGACAGCTCGTCCTTGAGGATCGCGGCACGCAGTTCGGCTTCGATCTCGCGGCGACGCACCAGGTCGCGGCTCATCGAGGTGTGGTAGAAGCAGGTCTGCTTCCGGCCGTTGACCTTGGCGTGGTAGAGCGCGAGGTCGGCGTTCTGCATCAGCGTGTCGGCATCGAGCCCGTCGTCGGGCAGCATGGCGATGCCGATCGATGCGCCGACTTCCATCCGGTCGCCGTCGAGGCGGATCGGACGCATGATCTCGGCATGGATTTCGCTCGCCAGCTTCTCGCACTCGCGGCGGTTCTCGACTTCGCAGAAGATGACGAACTCGTCGCCGCCGAAGCGGGCAACGGAAGCTTCGTCCGGAGTGACTTCCTTCAGCCTGCGCGCGGTTTCGACGAGCACGCGGTCGCCGACCGGGTGGCCGAGCAGGTCGTTCACTTCCTTGAACCGGTCGAGGTCGACCCAGAATACGGCGAGCATCTGGTCGTCGGCAATCTGCGTCAGGCGCTCGACGATCTCGTGGTTGAGGCCCGCGCGGTTTGCGAGGCCGGTCACGACGTCGGTGCGCGCGAGGATGCGCATTTTTTCCGCCATGCGCTCCGATTCCTCGGCAGAAGCGATGCTGTCGCGCAGGACCTTGAAGATGTTGAGCATGATCGAGGCCATCGCCGGGATCAGCAGGATGATCGTCGCCCCGAGGAACAGGAGCGGTGCATCGCCGATGATAAGGCAGACGGTGAAAATCGGTGCGCAGACGAGGATCAGCTGGCCGAGTGCAATGCTCGGGCGGCCGGCGTTACGACCGCAGATGCCGACGCCGTAGCATAGGGCATTGGCGACGATTGCGACTTTCAATGTCGCGCCGGCGTCGATGAGCAGCGTCAGTGCGGCGATCGTGCCGAGCAGGAAGGAGTAGGTGAACGCCCCGATCTCGTAGAGAATCTCGAGCTGGCGGGTCGAGCGATGGGTCTTGTCAGGCGAAAGGCCGATGCCTGCCGCGACGCGGGCGATCGCCACCACGGTCAGAGCCACGGTGAGGATGATGATCCCCGTCGAACCGGACTGGTAGGCAACGATCGAAGAGGCGACGATGCCGGCGGCGGCACCCAAAGCAAGGCTCGAAGGCTGGGTGTAGAGCGTGCGCACGAGGGTGCGCCTGACCCTTTCGGTCAGGGCGTCATCGTGCATGAGACGGATCAGTCCCTTGCGCACCTGCTTAACGATCCGGGCCTTGGCCATTCGCCCGCGATAACGCCAAGAGGTTCCCGTCGGGTTAACGCCTTAATTACCAAAAACGACAGGGTATTCCGGCAATATGCCGGTCACCCGTGTCCTTCGGGAATATTGGGATCAGAGCGTGTCGCTGAGCGCTTCGCGGCGTTCGACCTGCTCGGCAACGCGCCGGTCGAGCGTGCGGCAGATGCCGAGCCACCAGTCGTAGCTCTCGCGATCGCCGGCGAAGAAGGCTTTCTCGGCCTCATCCCGTGCCGCCTGGGCAGCCCCCAGGCCATGCTTTGCGAAGTGGCGGAGCGTTGCCTGGAGCTGGCGGTCGCTGAAGACGCTGTCGCCATTGTCGTTCGCGATCGGTCCCAGGTCCGGACGGCGCAGGATGCGGGCCACAACGGAGCGCTCTGGCTTGCGGGCGGCGGCAAAGTGAACCGTCATGCGGAGTGATACCTTCTGATCGCGAAAATTCGGCGTGATGGCAGCCTGTTAGCGCCGCTCACGCTAAGGCTTGGTGAGGTATCAAGGTTGAGCCGAGGTTAATTGCCCGGCGGGTTTTTCGCGGCCGGCGCGCCCGGTTCGCGCAGCCAGCGGCCAGAGTTCGCATATTCCGGCTTCACGCCGCCCGATGCAGGGAGGTTTTCGGCAGTGAAAGCCTTGTCGCCGCCGCGGGCCTCCACATCGCTCGAATAGGCCGGAGCTGCCGCCCGCGCGGGTGCCCGTGAGGGTGCGAGCGAGCGATTCTCGGCCTCTGCCTTCGCCCGCGCTTCTTCGTAGGCCTTGGCGAGCGCGAGCGGATCGGCTGCATCCTTCGCCGTGTCGCTTGCCGAGGCGGCGCGCAGGTTGGGGGCAGGGATGCCCTCAGCCCCGCGATAGGCGGCGGTGAAGGCACCCGGTTTGCCCGCAGCGCCGCGCCAGCGGTAGAAGCGGTGCGCGCCGATCGTGCCGACATGGTCGAGGCTCGGCGCCCAGTAGGGATAGATCCAGACCGTGTGATAGTGCGTGGCGAGGCCGACCGGCGCATAGACGCTGCCGGAAAGCGCGTCCTGCGCGACCATGCGGGCGCGCGACCACGCGGCGGGAGAAGGCTTGCGCCGTAGCGAACCGTCGCAGGTGAAGCTGAACTGGCAGCCCGTCGTGCGCTCGCTGCCCTGGAAGACGACGCCGCAGACATTGTTCGGATAGCTCGGATGCGCAACGCGGTTGAGCACCACCTGCGCCACCGCGCGCTGGCCGCCGATCGCCTCGCTCGCCGCCTCGTAATAGATCGCCTGCGTCATGCATTGCAGCGCGCGGGCCTTGTCGAGACCGGTGCCGCCGCCTGCGAATGCTCGCGCTGCGGGGCCGGCGCGGCTCGCCGCGAGTTCTTCCACCGCATCGAGATCGCCGGTGCCGGAAATGTCGAACAGCAGCGTATCCTGCTCCTCGAAATCGTAAGCGAGGCGCGGCTGGTCCTCGAGGTAGTAGAAGGCCGAGCCCGGAAAGCTCTCGCCCGGTGTTTCGAACGGCATGGGGGCGGCGGTTTCCGCCATCATCGCTTCGGTCGCGGGCCGTGCGAAAGGTTGCCAGTCGGACGGAGCCGCGAAAGCCGGGACCGCGACCACCGCTGCGAGCGCCAGCAGACGGCGACCGCGATGCGGCGCAGGCGCGCGGCGGCGCGGCTGGCGGCGGTCGTTTCTGGTCGGGCGTTTGGTCACTTGGCTCTTTCGTCTCGCGGTGTCGGGTCGCGCCGTGGCGCGTATCGTGCCCTCGTCATTCACGCGAGGGGCATGTCGGCACCCGTCCCTTGGCGGAACAGCTTGCAAAGAGCGGTTAAGGCCGATGGTTGTGATGGAGTGAATCGCGCGCCTCGGGCTTGCCCGCGCGGTGAAGCGGGCCTAGGGGCGATTCCGTGTCACGGGTTGCCGGTGAGAGCCGGCCTAAGAGGGAAGGAGGTGACAATCCTCCGCTGCCCCCGCAACTGTGACCGGGGAGCGATCCCGCCAAATGCCACTGTCCGATGGATGGGAAGGCGGCGGGAAAGCGTCGATCCGGGAGCCAGGAGACCTGCCCGAGATGCGTCGTTCGGCCGCGGGCGGGGTGTACCGATGGCAAACGGGGGAGCGCCGAATTCGCGGTGCTCGCTTCCGTCATGAGCGACTTCGTTCATGACAGGAGGTTCAGTGCGTAAATATCTGTTTCTTGGTGCTTCTCTTATAGCCTTCGCAAGTCCGGCGATCGCCCAGGACGTGATAGGCGAGGAGGAGTTGTCCACCGCCGGCTACGACCCGCTCCCGGGCACGCAGACACAGGAAGACAAGATCACCATTACCGCGACCGGTACG
Source organism: Erythrobacter sp. HKB08 (assembly GCF_004114695.1). NCBI lineage: Bacteria > Pseudomonadati > Pseudomonadota > Alphaproteobacteria > Sphingomonadales > Erythrobacteraceae > Erythrobacter > Erythrobacter sp. HKB08. Next base: position 2,241,384 of record NZ_CP035310.1, on the reverse strand, counting down.
CGGATCGAGGTCGAGGATACCGGGCAGCCCGTCGCCATTTTCGATGCGGAAGATATCGCCGAGGTGCAGGGCGCGGACCTGACCCGTGTCCTGCGCCGCGCGCCGGGCGTGACGTTCGCCCGCAACGGCGGGATCGGCAGCTTTACAGGCGTGCGCGTGCGCGGAGCCGAGGCCGAGCAACTGCTCACCATCGTCGACGGCGTGCGCATGTCCGATCCGGCTGCGCCCGGTGGCGGCTTCGATTTCGGAAACCTGCTTGCGGGCAATCTCGAAAAGATCGAACTGCTGCGCGGCTCGAACAGCACTGTGTGGGGATCGGACGCGATCGGCGGTGTGCTCGTCGCCTCGACCCGTGCCGAAAGCCGCATTCTCGCCAGCGCAGAATATGGCGCGCGCGACACGGTGAACCTGTCCGCGAGCGGAGGCATCGGCGGGGATGGCGGCTTTCTTGGCGCGAGCGGGAGCTACTTCCGCACCGACGGCTTCTCGGCCGCTGCGAACGGCACCGAGGCCGACGGGTTCGAGCAATGGACCGTCAACGGGCAGGGCAGGCTCTACCTGTCCTACGAATGGGAGCTCTTCGCTCGCGCGCGCTATGCGGAAGGCGAGCTGGAGATCGACGGTTTCCCGTTCCCCTCCTTCACCCTCGCAGACACGGACGAATTCCAGAAAACCCGCCAGCTGTCCGGCGCGGCCGGTGCGATCTACGACGGCGGGCCGCTGTTCGTGCAGGCGAACTATTCCTTCGCCGACACCGCGCGCGACAATTTCGACCCGGCGTTCGGCAGCGCCCCGGGCTTCACCAGCGATGGCCGCTCCGATCGCATCGAAGTGAAAGGCGAATGGCGCCCGATCGGCCCGCTGCTGGTCAATTTCGGCGCGGAGAACGAGTGGCTCGAATACGAGACGCTGTTCGATGCGGGCAACGACACGAGTATCTTCGGTGCCTATGCGCAGCTCGGCATCGAGTTCGGCGGACTGTCGGCGCACGCAGGCGGGCGGTTCGACGATCATGCCCGCTTCGGCAGCGCCGCGAGTTTCGGGGCAGACGTGAGCTACGAGATTGCCGCCAACCTGCGGCTCAAGGCGAGCATCGGCGAGGGTTTCAAGGCGCCGACGCTGTTCCAGCTGTTCAGCGATTTCGGCAACGAGACGCTCGTGCCCGAACAAAGCACCAGCTTCGACATCGGCATCGCCTACAAGAACCGCGGCTGGCTCGACTATGCCGGCTTCACCCTGTTCCGCCGCGATACCGAGAACCTGATCGATTTCGTCTCCTGCTTCGGCGTGACGGGTGGCATCTGCACCGACCGTCCGTTCGGCACCTATGACAATGTCGGGCGCACGCGCGCGCAGGGTTTCGAACTCGAAGCGGGCAAGAGGCTTGGCGACAAGCTGCAACTGCGCGCAGCCTATGCCTATATCGATAGCGAGAACCGCACCTCCGGCTCGCCGAACGAAGGCAATGTCCTTGCCCGCAGGCCGCAGCACGCGCTGACGCTTTCGGCGGATTACCAGCTGCAGGAGCGATGGGTGTTCGGCCCGACGCTAGGGGCGGAAATGCGTTTCGTATCCGACAGCTTCGACGATGCGGCCAACAGCGTTGCGATCGACGATTTCGTGGTGATCGACCTGCGCGTCGTGAAGCCGGTGCTGATGCTGGATCGTGCGAAGCAGCACACGCTCGACCTGTTCGCGCGCGTCGAGAATGTGACGGATGCGGACTACCAGACGGCGGCTGGATATGCCTCGCCCGGGCGGGGCGTGTTCGTCGGGGTACGGACGGGGTTGTGAACCTTCCGCCTCCCTCGTCATCCCCGCGAAAGCGGGGGTCCAGGGCTAGCCGGGCACTGCTCCAGCTCTGGATTCCCGCCTGCGCGGGAATGACGCTGGCTGGATGCGCTGCTCCTGAAGCGCGCGAACCGGCAAACCACGAACGCCCGACCATCGTCAGCCTCAACCCCTGCACCGATGCCGTGCTTGCCGAGATTGCCGAGCCTTCGCAGCTGCTCGCGATCTCGCACTACAGCCATGATCCGGCGGCAAGTTCGATGGACGCGGCCAAGGCGCGCCGGTTCCGGTCCACCGGAGGCACGGTGGAGGAAGTGCTGGCGCTCGACCCGGACGTGGTGGTCGCGGGCAGCTTCCTGCCGCCCGCGACACGCGCGGCGTTCGAGGATCTCGGCGTGCGGGTCGAGACGTTCGGTATGGCGGCATCGGTCGACGAGAGCATCGCGCAGGTCGAGCGGTTGGGCGCTATCGCGGGTAAGGAACAGGCAGCACAGCAACTCGCCGGTTCGATCGCCAGCGCAGCACAGCCCGATCAATCCGGCGACAGGCTCAGCGCCGTCCTGTGGCAACCCGGCGGTATCGTGCCGGGCGAGACGACGCTCGTCTCCGACCTGATGCGCCGTGCAGGCCTCACCAGCCACAGCGCGGCGAGCGGGCTGGGGCAGGCGGATTACCTCTCGCTCGAAGCCCTGCTGGCCGATCCGCCCGAGGTGCTGCTGGTGGCGGGGCGCGAGCGATCGCAGGCGCATCCTTCGCTCGCAGCGCTCTCCGACATGCGGACCGAGCGTTTCGACGCCTCGCTGCTATACTGCGGCGGGCCGACGATTATCCGTGCGATGGAGCGGCTGCGCGCCATCAGGAGGCAGGCGGCATGAACCGCGCCTCGCTCATCCTCCTCGGCCTGATCGCTGTTGTGCTGCCCGTGTCGCTGCTGGCGGGGCGCGTGTGGATCGATCCGGCAGAGACGCCCAATGCGGCGATCATCCTTGCCGAACTGCGCTTGCCCCGCTCGCTGCTGGCACTCGTCATCGGGGCGGGGCTGGGGGCGGCAGGTGCGGCGATGCAGGGCTATTTGCGCAACCCGCTGGCCGATCCGGGCCTGTTCGGCATCGCTCCCTCGGCAGCACTGGGCGCGGTTGCGAGCTTCTGGTTCGGGTACCAGGCGCAGCCCTGGACCTTGCCGTTGCTCGCCCTGCTCGGGGCAGGCGGCGCAATGGCCCTGTTGGCACTGATCGCCGGGCGCACCGGGGGCATCGCCCTGTTCACGCTGGCGGGCCTGATGATCGCGAGCCTCGCCGGCACGCTGACGAGCCTTGCGATTTCGATGGCGCCCAATGCCTTCGCCATGAGCGAGATCGTCGGCTGGCTGATGGGCGCGCTGACCGACCGCAGCTGGCGCGACCTGTGGCTTGCCGCGCCGCTGACCTTTGCGGGGATCGGCTTGCTCGCATTTCTCGGGCGCGATCTCGATGCGCTGATCCTCGGCGACGCGGCGGCACGTTCGCTCGGCATGGACGAGCGGCGCGTGCTCTTCCTGCTGATCGGCGGTGTCGGCCTCACCGTGGGGAGCGGCGTCGCGGTTGCAGGCATCATCGGCTTCGTCGGCCTCATCGTCCCGCATCTCGTGCGGCCCCTGACCGACAGGCGACCATCGCAGCTCGTCCTGCCGAGCGCGCTTGCCGGAGCCTTGTTGGTGCTGGTGGCGGATAGCGCGGTGCGTATCCTGCCGACGGTCACCGAATTGCGGCTCGGCATCGCGCTCAGCCTGATCGGTGCGCCGTTTTTCCTCCACCTGCTGGTGAAAATGCGGCGGGGGCTGGCCTGATGCTGGAGACACGCGGAGCGACCGTCGCTGGCCGGATCGAGCAGGTGTCGACCTCGCTCAAACCGGCGAAGATCACCGCGATCTGCGGGCCGAACGGGGCCGGCAAGTCGACCCTGCTCGAAGTGCTGGCCGGCCTGCTGGCGACCGACGCGGGCACGGCTCATCTAAACGGGCAGGACATCGCGGCAATCGCACCGCGCGAGCGGGCAAAGCGCATCGGCTATTTGCCGCAGCAGGGCGAGGTCGCATGGGACGTTTCGGTGCGCAA